>JAKAJM010000002.1:22113-99421 GCA_021813765.1 Nitrospirota bacterium | reverse complement strand
CCCCGGCGGCCAGAACGCTTGCAAGGGAGATGGGCATCAGCGAGTCCGCGCTGCGGGGCCTGAAGGGCAGCGGCCCCGGCGGCATCATCACAAAGGACGACGTGCTGAAGTTCTTCTCGAGGGAGATATACAAGCAGAGCGGGGACGAGTTTGGACCGGTGGAACGCGTGCCGCTGAGGGGGATAAGGAGGGCCATAGCCAAAAAACTCGTTTCCACCCAGCGCAGCACAGTCTTTGTCACAGTCACCGAGGAGGCGGACATAACGGAGCTGTGGGAGATAAGGGAAAGGGAAAAACCGCTGCTGAAGGAGCGCGGCGTCCATCTAACCTTCCTTCCATTTTTTATAAAGTCCGCCCAGCACGCGCTTAAGGAGCATCCCGTGCTTAACGCCTCTCTTTCAGGGCCGGAGGGCTCGGAAGAGGTGGTGATGAAAAAATACGTGAACATCGGCATAGCGGTCGATACCCCGGAGGGCCTGATGGTGCCGGTGGTGAGGGACGTTGACAAAAAGACAATCGTGGAGCTCTCCGCAGAGCTTGAAGAGCTTTCACGGATGGCGCGTGAAAGGAAAATAACAATGGAACGCCTGAGGGGCAACAGCTTCACCATCTCCAATTTCGGCCATTTCGGAGGTCTTTTCGCGACCCCCGTGATCAACTCTCCCGATGTTGCGATACTGGCCACCGGAAGGATCACCGAGAGGCCCTGGGTGATCGCCGGGAAGGTGGAGATCAGAAAAATCCTGCCGCTTTCCCTTACCTTCGACCACAGGGTGGCGGACGGAGCAGAGGCCTCCAGGTTCCTTGCAAAGATCGTCCGGTTCCTGGAAGACCCGGCGCTCATATTCGTCGAAAGCACTTGAGCCTTTCACGCCTCTTTAATCCGGCAAGCATTGCCCTGGTGGGCGCCTCCCACTCCGGGATGAAACTCGGGGGGGTGGTGCTCAAAAACCTGCTTAAACTTAAGGGCCGGGCAAAAATATTCCCCGTCAACCCCAAGTTTTCAAGCCTTATGGGGACAAGGGCCTATCCTTCGGTGGGCACAATAAAGGGAGATATCGACCTGGCGGTGATAATAAGGCCCGCCCGCGAGGTGAAGGCCATCCTTGAAGAGCTTGCCGGCAGGACCTTCTGCGCCCTTGTCGTAAGCGCGGGCTTCGCCGAGGCAGGACGGCCCGGCCTGCAGGATGAGATATCAAGGACAGCGCGCGAGGGCGGAATAAGGCTTATGGGGCCAAACTGCATGGGAGTCTATAACGCACCGGCCGGGCTGGACACTTTCATTCTGCCCCCTGAAAGGCTCCCGAGGCCGCGGACGGGCAACACCGCCATAGTCACCCAGAGCGGGGCCGTCCTTTCCCTGCTTTTTGAGGGCATGGTAAAAGCGGATATGGGTGTTTCCATCACCGCACATTACGGAAATGCCGCGGACATCGATGAGTCGGACATCTACGAACACCTTGAAAACGACGCAGGGACGAGGACTGTCATCTCCTATCTGGAATCCGTAAAGGACGGCAGAAGGTTCATAAAACGGGCCAGGGCGCTGTCGGAGAAAAAACCCCTCATCGTACTTAAGGCCGGGAAAGGGGCCTCCGGGCAGCAGGCGGCCTTTTCCCATACCGGCAGGCTGGCGGGCGCTTATGAGGTCTTTCACTCCATCCTGTCCCAGTACGGTATCTCCGAGGCATCAGATTTCGAGGACCTCATGGACGGGGCCATCGCCCTCTCGACCCAGTGGACAAGCCGGAGGCTGCGGCACTTGCGGAGACATGGGAAAAGAAGGGGAAAGTGCCCCCGAAGAAAAAAAGGAAAAGTGTCCTGGTCCTGACAAACGGAGGGGGAGCGGGCGTGCTGGCCTCGGACGAATGCGTGCGCCAGGGGATTGACCAGCCAGGGATAACCCACTCAAGCCTGGCCAATCTCAAAAGGACCTTCCCGCCCTTTTATGGCATAGGAAATCCGCTGGACGTTACAGCCCAGGGAAGCGACATGGACTACGTGGCGGCGCTTGACGAGCTTGCGGACGGCTATTCAGGTTTTGTGGTGATAGCGCTCTCCGCTGTTACCGGAATAACCCCTGCGCTTGCGGGTATGCTCGGGGACTTCAGGAAAAGGTCGGGCAAGCCGATGGTACTCCATACCGGTGAGGACACGGTAGGCAGAGAGCTTGTCCGGCAGGCCCGGCAGGCCGGCATACCTTCTTTCGCCACGCCTGAGAGGGCGGTACGGGCGCTTGGCAAACTGATGGAAACGGCTTCATGGTAAAAGGAAAAGAAAAAGAAAAAGAAAAAAGGCTTTTTGAAGAATTCCTGCGGACACTGCCCGGTCCGCAGCCCATGGAGCATGAGGCCAAGCGGCTGCTTTCGGGGCTTGGCCTTTCAGTGCCCGAAGGCGTTTTCATCGAAAGGCCAAAGGCCGGTCTTTCAAAAGAAGACCTCTTTTTAAAGACGGGCCGGCTCGGGTTCCCGCTGGCAGTAAAAACGGTAAGCCCGGCCATCCGCTCCAAGAGCGAGGCAGGCGGGGTAAGGCTGCGCATAGGAACGAAACAGGAGGCATTCGAGGCTGTCCGGGACCTTATGGAGCTGGAAGAGGCCTGCGGCGTCCTGGTCGAAAGAATGGTCGAGGGCGGCACGGAGGCGATAGTTGGCGGTCTGATAGACGGACAGTTCGGGCCGGTCGTGATGTTCGGGCTTGGCGGCATTTTCACGGAGGTCTTCAGGGACGTATCGTTCGCTCTGGCCCCGGCAAGTGCAAATGAGGCGCGCAAGCTTGTGTGGAGGATAAAAGGCGCAAGCGTGCTTCAGGGTGTGCGCGGCAGCCCCCCGGCAGACATTAACGCCCTTGCGGCGGCAATCGTGACGGTTTCCAGGCTGATGGCCACCGGGCTTATAAAAGAGATGGACCTGAACCCGCTTTCGCTTTTCCCGAAAGGCGCCTTCGTGCTCGATGCCAAAGTCTTTGTCTAGTCTACCAGGCTGCTGAAAAAGTTTTTTGGGGCCTTAGTTCGTCATTCCCGCGAAGGCGGGAATCCAATTTATAAAAGCGTCAAAATGGATGCCCGATTAAGACACTCTGGCATGAACCTTAGAGATGCTTATGTTTCTAAACATTATTTGAAAGCCCTTATGTAAAGGAATTTGCGAGACACCACACTAGAGCCTGTCTCATCCGAAAGGGAAAAAACCGGACCTGCCAACCCTTCCCTTCATCACCTTAACCCACTCGAACCAGAAAATCCCAAGGAGCCCGGCTCCAAGGCAAATGGAAAGGTCCCCGAGGCCCAGCTTGCCGAACCTGAATATCCCCCTTAAGGAAGGCACGTACAGCACCAGGGCCAGGAATGTGCACGCCCCACCGAGCACCCACCATAAAGAAGCGTTTTTGACTCTCATTGAGGAGGCTGCGGTCAGCCGCCATGAGCGGTTCGTAAGTATGAGAGCCAGGTTTGCGACGATCAGAGTGGCAAAGCTCATGGCACGCACCTGGGCCTCGCTGCGCCCGGCCAGAAACGCCGCCAGGAAAACGGCAAGAACGAACACCAGCACGCTTGCCCCCTGCAAAAGGCCGGCCGCCACTATCCGGCCGGAAAAGATCGATTTTTTCCCGGGCCCCTCCGGAGGGCGCTCCATTATGTCCGCCTCTTCAGGCTCGGCCTCAAAGACAACGGAGCATGCGGGGTCTATTATCAGCTCCAGAAAGACTATGTGCACGGGCAGGAGCACAAGCGGCATGCCAAGGATCACCGGTATCAGGGACATGCCCGCGATAGGCACGTGGACCGCAAGCACGTAAACTGTTGCCTTTTTGAGGTTGTCCAGTATCCGGCGCCCCATCCTGACGCCCCGCACGATGGAGGAAAAATCATCATCCAGGATCACTATGGAGGCCGACTCGCGGGCCACATCCGTGCCGCGCCCCCCCATGGCTATCCCTATGTCGGCCGCCTTCAGGGCCGGGGCGTCATTTACACCGTCGCCTGTCATCGCCACTACCTCGCCTTTTGTTTTGAAGGCCTTCACTATCCTAAGCTTTTGGTCGGGGGTAACACGGCAGAAAATATCCGCACTGCCGATCCGCTCCCCCAGCTCCGCATCCCCCATTGCCCCAAGCTCCGGCCCCGTGATGATATTTTTACCAAGACCTATCCTGGAGGCTATCTCCCTGGCCGTAACCGGATAGTCGCCCGTGATCATCACAACCCTTATGCCCGCCCTGCGGCACTCGGCAATGGCTTCGGGCACGCCGGGCCGCACAGGGTCGGCAAGCCCTATGAGCCCAAGAAAATCAAAGGTGAAGGCGTGCTGCTCATCCGGCAGGGGAGGCACGGCGCCCGGCCCCGGTCCCGCCTCCACGATGGACCTGGCCACGCCGATGACGCGCAGCCCCTCCGCCGCCATCCCGTCTATCCGCAGGGCAAGCTCCCGGAACCCGGCCTCTCCCATATGGCAGATGTCCGCCACCGCCTCGGGTGAGCCCTTGGCAGCGACAATGTACCTGTTTTCTCCCATTGCCCTCCAGACACGCGACATTGCCATCAGCTCTTTCGATAAAGGATACTCCTGGAGCAGTTCCCAGTCCTCATGGATATGCTCCGTGTTCCTGAGCCAGAGGCTGCCTGCCATCCTGAGCGCCTTTTCCATGGGGTCGAAAGGGTCCTTGCGGCTGGCCAGTATTGCGTATTCTATAATCTCGTGAAACTCCTCCGGCACCGCGCTGCCGTCCAGGTCACAGAAACAAAAATTACCCGTCCCCGCCCGGAATATTTTTTTGACCTCCATCATGTTTAGTGTAAGTGTGCCCGTCTTATCGACGCAGAGTACGGTTGCGTCCCCCAGGGTTTCCACGGCCGGGACCCTCCGGGTAAGCACTTTCCTGCCCGACATGCGCCATGCCCCCAGGGCCAGAAAAACTGTAAGCACCATGGGGAACTCCTCCGGGAAAACCGCCATGGCCAGAGTGATGCCGGCAAGAAATCCGTTTAACCAGTCTTTCCTCGTTAGCCCGTATGCCACCACGACAAGCGCGCACAGAACAAGGCCAACTGCAAGCATGTAGCGGACCAGCCTGCCTGTGTCCTTCTGAAGCGGCGTGCGCTCCAGCTCTATTTTTTTAAGGGAGGTGCCTATTTTCCCTATCTCAGTGGCCGCGCCGGTGACCAGCACGCGGACGAATCCCGTGCCGGCCACAGCCAGGGTGCCTGAATAGACAAAAGGCGTGGGGCCTCCACCGGGCGGAGGCGGCAAGGAAGGAAAGCCTTCGGTCTCCGGTTCCAGGACCGTCTTGCTGACAGGCGCCGATTCCCCGGTCAGGAGGGATTCGTCTGCCATGAAGTTGAGGCCTGCAAGCAATACCCCGTCGGCAGGCACCCTGTCCCCCTCTGAAATGACCACTACGTCGCCCCGCACGACCTCCCGCCCGGGGATCCTCCTGTTCCTGCCCTCTCTCACTACCAGCGCCCGCGGGCTTGTCAGGTCCTTTAACGCCTCAAGCGCCCGCTCCGTCTTGCTCTCCTGATATAGCGTGATGCAGGCGACCACCGCAACAAACCCCAGGAGCATCAACGCCTCCTGCCGGTCTCCGATAAGGAAATAGACGGTCCCGCCTGCAATAAGCAGAAGGAGCATCGGCTCCCGCAGGACACCAAAGGCAATCTTTAGCAGATTCCTCTTCCGCGACTGAGGAAGCTCATTGGGCCCGTCCTCTTTCAACCTCCGGGCGGCTTCGGACTCGGAGAGCCCCTTTATGCTGGCCGGGTCCAGCCTGTTCATTGTTTTTTCTGCCCGCATGGCCAGATTTTACAGGATTTTGGCGGCAGGCCAAAAGGGGCCGCCCAAAAAGGTGAAAGGAAACAAATGGTAATGTATTTCTGTTCCGAAGATCAGAACGGGGCTGTCTTCATTGCCTCTCTTATTCTGCCCAGCGCAAGCTCGGTTGCAGCCTTCACAGGCAGCATGCCTTCCGCTTTTGCTTTCTGGAGGACCATCTCCGTATTTTCCCTGATCTTCCGGGAGATGGCTTTGAACGCCTCATCTTTTTCCTTTTTGGCGTATTCCATTGCGGCCATGATGACGCCCCCGGCGTTGGCTATGAAGTCCGGCACGGAGAGAACGCCGCGCCTGTGGAGTTCCTCCTCTGCCTGCCTGGTGACCGGAAGGTTCGCTCCCTGGAGGACGAGCCTTGCCTTGACGGAGGAAACGTTCTCAATATTTATAACGTCCGCTGTGGCTGCCGGTATGAGGATGTCGCAGGGGGCGGCCAGGACCTCCCAGGGTTTTTGCCGCACTACGCCCGAGGCCTGATAGCCGTTAACGCTGCCCGTTTTTTCCTTGGCCAGTCCGAGGGCCTCAAGGTCAAGGCCGGCAGGGTCATAGACCGTTCCGCCGATATCCGCCGCGCCGACTATCACCGCCCCCTTAAGTGCCATGAACCTCGCTACGGCCTTTCCCACGCTTCCAAATCCGTGTATTGCGACCTTTGCGCCTTCAAGCCTGATGCCTGCATGCCGGCAGGCCACCTCCGCGCATTCGGCCAGGCCGAACCCAGTGGCGCCAAGCTTGTCAAGCGGCAGACCCCCCATCCTCTCCGGAAGCCCCACCGCCCTGCCCGTCTCTTCATATATCCAGGCCATGCATTCCTCATCGCTTCCCATATCAGGGCCGGGTATATACTCGTTCAGGCTCTCAGTGAGAGCGGCAAAGGCCTGGAAGACCTTTTTTTTCTCCGGGCTCGACGGGTCTAGCGATATCCCGGCCTTGCCCCCGCCGTGCGGCAGGCCGGCAATGGAATTTTTAAGCGTCATGGTGCGGGCAAGCCTTTGCACCTCCTCAACGCCGACCCGAGGCCTGACCCTCACCCCGCCTACTGCAGGGCCAAGCGCAACATTGTCCACAACGACAAACGCGTCCAGGCCCGCCTTCGAAGAATGCAGATGGAGCACTTTCACAGGCCCCAGCTCGTCATATTTTATATTGCACATATACTGTTTCTATACCAGAAAAAGAGCGGCGGGTAAAGAAAGATATCTTTAATAGACAAATGCCGGACAAGTGCTAGACTGTAGTCAAGCAGAGGGTATGGCCGAAAAGCCGCGGGCAGTCCTTTTCCAAACAAGAAATTTTTAAAAAAAATCATCTTCCGGTTTTTTTACGGAGGAGCCCCATGAACAAAGATCATCAAAACGACCGCCAGGGCATAGGGAAAGACGAGTCCGAAGGGTTATGGAGGGAATTTTACAGCTTCGAACCCGTGGATGATGGCCTGGATTACTGCTGCCAGATCTTCCTGGACGTCCCTTATATAGAAATAGAAGTAAAAACGGGGGCCTTCCTCAAAATCGAGGTCTTTCCGGTAGACAGGTGCCCCAAATGCGGGCGCTGGCTTAAAGACATGAGAAGGCTCAAGGGACGCTGAGAAGAGAAAAACCCCAGGCGTAAAAAAACCAATGCCAGGCAAAAAAATTTTGGGCCCGCGCCCTGGCGGCAAGCACAGACCCGGCCGGAACCGCCGGAACAACCAAAAAAAACCGGTCCGCATTTTTTAGCTTGACACGCGCTCCGGCTTAATTTAGAATCTTTCCATATTGATAATGAATCTAATTCAAAGTCAAATGGCATGGGACGAAAAGAAAAATGGGCCAAAGGCAAAGGAGGAAATGAAGATGGAAGGATTCTGCGGGCTGAGGGTCGGCCAGAAGGTTCCCGATTTCCTGATCGAGACCTTCGACCCCGAAACAGGCGGTTTCGGGCAGATAGGTCTTGAGGCGCTTAGAAGGCAGGGGAAATGGACAGTCCTTTTCTTCTACCCGGCTGACTTCACTTTCGTCTGAGCCACGGAGTTTGCTGACCTGGCAGGCCAGCACGCAAACTTCAGGGCCGCGGGCGCCGAGCTCGTTACGGTAAGCACGGACACCAAGTTCGTGCATCTTGCCTGGCAGATGGATGAGCCGATGCTCAAGAATGTCAGATATCAGATGGGGGCCGACCCGGCAGGGAAACTTTCAAGGACATTTGGCGTGTACGACGAGGAAAGCGGGCTGGCGCAAAGAGGCGCCTTCATAATAAACCCGGACGGAGTGGTCGTAAGCGCTGAAGTAAACCACATCGACATCGGCAGGAACGCCGAGGAGCTTTTGAGGAAGCTTCAGGCCAACATCTACAAGTCGGGCCACCCGGCGGAGGTCTGCCCGGCCAACTGGCACCCGGGGGAAAAGACCATGAAGCCCGCTCCGGAGTTTGTAGGCAAGGCCGGAGAGGCATATGTGCAGGAGGAAGCGCTTAAACATTAAGGGCCGCGTCCGGAGGAAAAAAACGGAACGGGCCTGGATTTACCCTCCCCAGGGCGGCAGGAGGCACAATAAAAAACCTCCTGCCCGCCCTGCCCCCAAAGAAAGTTTTTTTAAAAAATACCCCCCTGATTGCGTCGGGGATCCCCGGCATACTGATGTTTTTCCCTGCCTGAGGTCCCGGACGCCTTTTTTTGCTTTTGGCTCTTCATGGATTCTGCGGGCAGATTGCTGGGGATTTCCAGCAAGTATAGATTGGCATCTGCCCGGTCCCTGAGGGAGGGAGCAAAGCGGACGGATACCAAAGGAACGCATCCTGACGACCGTTCGCCTCCTCGCCCTGAAGACGTCCTTAGCGGATGTTCTGTATATGCCCGGAACCGCGCGGCCGAACGAAAGGGCCGGGCAGATGCCAATGGCAAAAAAGTGCACCCGCACAAAAAAATCCGGGAGAGCTTTTTTTTACAGCCCGTGGCGGCGGGTGCCAGGGCTGCGCATTGACTATGCCTCCAAAAGCATATAGATTCGCCTTATGGGCATTGTTGATATAGAGGGCCTGGGCAAGTCGTTCGAGCCAGGCTCGTATGCGCTCAAGAACGTAAGCTTCAGTCTTTCAAGGGGCCAGATACTTGGCATACTGGGCCCAAACGGAGCCGGCAAGACAACCCTTATTCATCTTATACTTGGGCTGATACTTCCAACCGAGGGAAACATCCGTGTCTTCGGAGAGCTCCTGTCTCCGGCCACGCGGACCGGCATACTCAAACGGATGAACTTTGCCTCCAACTATGTCTTTCTTCCGCAAACGCTCACTCTCTGGGAGAACCTCATGGTCTACGCCATAATGTACGAGGTCTCCGAACCTGCCCGCAGATGCTCGGAGGCGCTTCGGATGTTCGGGCTTTATGAAATGAGGCACAAGCGCGCAAGGACGCTTTCCTCGGGGCAGATGATGAGGCTGTGCCTCGCAAAGGCGATGATAAACACCCCGGAAGTGCTTCTGCTTGATGAGCCCACCGCCGGACTAGACCCCGAGATCGCCAGGAGGACAAGGCGGCTCCTTGTGGAGCTCAGCAGGGGAAAAGGCCTCTCCGTGATATACACCTCGCACAACCTGTGGGAGATGCAGGAGGTGTCTGACCGCGTGCTTTTTCTGAAGGGCGGCAAGGCGTTGCTTGAGGGCCCCTCCGGCGAGCTCATCGGCAGATACGAAGTAAAAAACCTGGAAGAGCTCTTTTTCAAGGTCCTGGAAAGCGGAAGATGAGACCCCGCCATATCGCCGCCCTCTGCCTGAGGCAGATATACCTTTACAGAAGGAGCCTTACCAGGCTTCTTGAGACCTTTTACTGGCCCACAATGGACCTGCTGCTCTGGGGGTTCGTGACCCTCTACCTGCAGCGCTCCTCTTTCGGCCGGATGCCGGTATTCGTCTCCTATTTCATAGGGGCGCTGATACTCTGGGATGTCCTTTTCCGGGCGGAACAGGGGATATCGGTCTCTTTTCTCGAAGACATGTGGTCCAGGAACCTCATAAACGTCTTTGTCGCGCCGGTCACCGTCACGGAGTACCTTGCGGCGCTCATGGCGATAAGCGCCATAAAGGTGGTTGCCGCCTTTGCCGTGACATCTTCCCTGGGATGGCTGCTCTACTCCTTCAGCATCTTCAAACTCGGCATATACCTGCTTCCGCTTGTCCTCAACCTTGTCGCGATGGGATGGTCCATAGGGATACTCACCACCGCCCTCATCCTGCGCTACGGACTGGAGGCGGAAATACTGGCCTGGGCGCTGGCCTTTCTCTTCCTGCCCTTCTCCGCGGTGTTCTATCCCGTAAAGGTGCTTCCCCGCGCCCTGCGGACGGTCGCCATGTTCATACCGGCCTCGCACGCCTTTGAAGGCATGAGGGCGGTCATCTCAAGCGGGGCATTCCCCCCGGCGCAGTTCGAATACGCTTGCGGACTGAATATTGTGTACATCCTGGCTGCCATATGGTTTTTCATGAGGGTTTATAAAAAAGCTCTCGTCAGTGGCATCATACCTAAAATTGGAGAATGACGTTGAAATTTCGATTTTTATTGATTATTATGTTCGCAATAAAAAAAGAAAGGTCCCCATGGGGGACAAAACAACCGATCAAGGAGGATTAATGCAACCGGGGAATGTGATGATCGCGCTTACGGCGCTGCTTATCGGGCTGGCTTTCGGCTTCGTGCTGCAGCGCGGAAGGTACTGCATGAACACGGCTTTCAGGGACGTCATTTTCATCAATGACCTGACTCTCTTCAGGGCGTACATCTTTGCCCTGATCATCGCCATGATAGGCGCCAACTTTCTTGAGGACATGCACTGGCTTGGCGGGGACGCGTACGGTCCCTTCACCCTTGCAAGAGAGGTGTTCGCCCCGGTAGCGAACATAGTTGGCGGGTACATATTCGGCCTGGGCATCGTGCTTGCCGGGGGGTGCGGCAGCGGCATCCTCTACAGGGTTGGGGAAGGCCTCACCGCCGCCCTTGTGGCGGTCCTGGGCTTTGGACTTGGCATCATCACCACCACGCACGGCGTTCTGAAGCCCGTCTATGATCTCATGAGGAGCTACAAGGTGACGATGACCGCCCCCGACGGAAGCACCATATACGGCATCAGCCTGCCGGACCTCTTTGGCGGGGGCCATCTTGCAAAATGGATAATAATAGCCATCTTCACCGTGGTTGGCGGGATATTCGTGCTCAAGGGCAAACCTTTCGCCAAGAGCTCCGCCAAGGGCTATAAATGGGCCGTGACCGGCGCCCTGGTGGGCATTCTGGTCGTAATCGCGTGGTGGGCCTCCGGCGTGTACGGCGGGATGCCCAGGGGCATTTCCTTCACCGGGCCCCTTGGGGAGGCCTTCCTGGCGGTTATCCAGAGAAACAGCGCCTCCTCATACCCGATGTTCAATTTTTTCGGGCTCAAGATAACCTGGAGCGCCATCTATATCCTGATGGTCCCGCTTGGCGCTTTCCTTAGCTCAAAGGGCCTCAAGGAATTCAAGCTGAAGGTGCCCACGGCCGCCGAGCTTATGACCGTCTTTGGCGGCAGCGTGATGATGGGATTCGGCGCCGCTACGGCAGGCGGCTGAAACATCGGTCACGGGTTGACCGGTGTGTCGACCTTGGCGATTTCCAGCATAGTGGCCACCCTCTTTATCGTGCTTGGCAACTGGACAATGGTGTACTTCAAGTTCATAAAGCCGATGAGGGATTAAAGGCGAAAAAACAGAAAAACCGGAATTTTTTTCATTTCGTCCTGCCGGGGGGGCTTTTGCCCCCCTCAATTTTCCGCTTCCCAATTTTTTCAATCCACGGTAAAAACATCCTCTCATAATTGTAATTTCAAGTTGAAAACCCCGATTTTGCTGCTTTATATTTAGGCCGGGAAGAACGTGATCGTCCTCACAAGCTTTTTTTGCCGGTCCTGTGGGAAGGAGGTGGAAAGGCCCAAAACAAAAACTCTTCTTGAACACGAAAGCTGCTGCAGTGTTTCTTCAAACGAGGGGAATCGGGAAGGAAAACAGTTTTTCTAAAGGGAGGAATTAAATGAAGAAAGTTTTGCTGGTTATGGCGGCGCTCGCTTTGCTTGCCGGGGGCTATTATCTTTCGTCCTCTCACACAGACTCGGTACAGGCGGCCGGAAGGGAGAACTTGAGCGGCATCGCCTTCATCGCCGGGCACGGGGGGCACCTGGCCATGATCAACCTGGCCACGCTCAAGCCGCCGACCGACATACAGAATGACAGGATAGTGATAACCGAGGCCGGCAGCGAGATGGAAGGGACGGTCGCGGGCATTCATATCGAGGCCGTAAAAAGACAGGGCGGCATCCATGGCAGCGCCCTTATCGGGAAGGACCTCTATGTCGGCCTGCTTGACGGAAGCGTCGTCAAATACAACCTGGACACGGGCGCGGAATCCAGGCAATACAAGATAGGCAACAAGTTCTGCGACGCGGTCATAGGCCCGGGCGGAAAGCATATCTATTTTGAGGACATGGCGGACGGCCACGTCTATGAGTTCGATTACAAGACGATGAAGCTGGCCGACAAGATCCCTGTTGGCGCAAGCGTTTGCGGCATTCAGTGGACCAAAAACCGGAAGTACGCGTACGTCTCCGGCATGCCGGACGGCACCGTTTACGTGCTCGACTGGAAGACCAAGAAGGTGGTCCAGAAGATACACGACGGCACCATGACCTTCCTTCACCAGATAAGGATGACGCCAGACGGCAAGCAGCTCTGGGTCACCTGCGCCAACGAGTTCGACCCCGGCCTGAAGCCCGGCACGCACACTCCGGAGATCATCGTGATCGACACCGCCACCAACAAGATAGTGGACCACATCAAGATGCCCGGAATGTTCGTGCATGACGTAGTCTTCAGCCCCTCCGGCAAGACCGCGCTGATAACCGCAAGGACTTACAAGAACGACAGCGAGCTCATCCTTATGGATGCCGCCACGCACGTGATAGAAAAGAAGGTCTCCACCTGCTACAGCTGCCACGGCGCTTACGGCATACGCGTACGCATGGACAACGGGTCTCCCCTTCTTTGCGGCATGACCGTGGCCTGGGGGATGAAGCACAAACCCAAAACGTTCTAGGCCGGAGCAAGAAAAAAACAAAAAAAACTGACAGGCAAAGGCAAGGGGGCGGAAAAACAACGAAAATAAAAAATAAAAAATCCGCCCCCGCTTTTTAAAAGGAAAGAGGCACGTTGCCGCCGTTTTTAAAAGCCGGCATCCCATGGCTTTTTTGTAGACCGAAAATCAAAAAAGAGCCTCACCGGGGGAAAACGTTTTGGGACTGAACATTGTTTCCGTTGCCATCAAGAACATAAGAAGAAAAGTCATAAGGAGCATCCTTCTGCTGCTTGCCGTAACAGTTGTGACGGGCACCATCTTTTCAGCCACGCTTTTCATCTCCAGCATGAGAAACGCCTTGAGGATAGGCACGTACAGGCTCGGCGCGGACGTGCTCGTCGTGCCGGAGAAATACGAGAGCCAGGCCCGCTCGGCACTGCTTTCGGGCAAGCCGGAGAGTTTTTACATGAGCAGGGCGGTATTGGGCGAGGTCAGGAAAGTGGAAGGCGTAAAGAGCGCCTCCGCGCAGCTTTTCATAAAGCCTGCCAGCTTCAGCTGCTGCTTCAATGTCAACACCTTTCTTGTCGCCTTCAATCCAAAAAATGATTTCACGGTGGCTCCGTGGCTTGCAAACCACCTTGGCAAGCCGCTTACGGGAAACGAGATAATCGTCGGGCGCCTGGTGCCTGTGGCCGTGGGGGACACCATCCCTTTTTACGGCACCTCGTTCAAGGTCATGGGGACGATGGAGTCGACCGGCATGAATTTTTTTGACAGGTCCGTTTTCATGACCATGGACGCGGCATACAACATGGCCGCTCAGTCAAAAGAGAGGGCCATGCAGCCCATCTCCATAAACAGAAACCAGATATCCGCCGTCCTGGTGAAAGACGAGGAAGGATACAGCCCGGACAGGGTGTCCATAAAGATAGAAAACGCCATCCCCGGCGTGAAGGCCATCGCTTCGGACAAGGTGATAAGCACTGTCCGCAAGCAGCTGGCGGGCCTCCTTAAGGGGATCGTCGCGGCCAGCTTCATCATATGGGTGCTGGCGCTGCTCATGATGGGCTTCGCCTTCTATATGATAGTTAATGAGAGGCAGAGGGAGCTTGGGCTTATGATGGCAATGGGGGCCAAAAGGCGGCACATATTCGGCCTCATAATGAACGAGGCCATCTGGATCTCCCTGCCCGGAGGCATGCTTGGCCTGGTAACGGGCTCTGCGCTCCTTTATTTTTTCAAGGGCCTTTTGCTCCACAGCATGAGGCTGCCTTACCTGCTGCCGCGGGCATCCACCCTGGCGGAGCTTGTGGCGGGCGCGGTGGTCTTTTCCTTGCTCACGGGGATGCTTTCCTCCCTGATACCGGCGGCGATGGCAAGCAGGATGGAGCCGTATGAAGCGGTAAGAAAAGGTGAATGAGAGGGAAAAAAACATGAGACAAAAGAACGCTCCCTTTTTTGCCGGGTACGCCGCGGCAGCCCTTGTCCTGCTGCTTGCCTGCGTGATGCCCGCGCTTTTTTCCTGCGAAAAAAAAGGGCCGCAGCAGAAGACCGGGACAGTCATAGAGGACCAGGGCCAGAGCAGGTTCCTGCTCCTTAAAAAGCGCCTTCAGGAAAAACCTGGCGACGCGGGTGCGTGGTACGACATGGCGGACCTCTATTACGAGAACAACCTGTTTGGCAAGGCCGCCCGGGCCTACGGCAGGGCCGCCCGCCTGAAACCAGACGGCTACACCTATTTGAAGATGGGCATGTCTTACGACGCCTGCAACAAGCCGCGGAAAGCCGTGGCGGCCTACAGGAAGGCTGTAAGGTATATGCCTTCGTATGCCGTGGCCTACAACAACCTTGGAGCGGCCTATGGACGGACGGGCGACCGCAGAGGTGAACTGGCCGCCCTCAAAAAGGCCATAAAACTGCGCCCGCACTACGCCACCGCCATATACAACCTGGGTTACGCATACCTGCGGAGTGGAGACAGAAAGGCCGCGATGAAGCAGTATGAGGCGCTCGTGAAATTCAACCAGGGGCTGGCCGATGACCTCATGAAAAAAATGAAATCGGGCATAAAGAGCGCCGGGGGAGAATCCGGCGCATAGGAGGAAATACAGAGATGCCACAGGCCGTTATCGAGCACATGAGCAAGGTCTTCAAGATAGGAGACTCCGAGTTCACGGCGGTCAGGGACGCCAACCTCGCCCTGGAAAAGGGGGACTTCATATCCATCATGGGGCACTCCGGCTCCGGCAAGACGACCCTGCTTTCGATCCTTGGAGGCGTGCTGAACCCCACCGCCGGCCGCGTCCTTGTGGACGGACAGGACGTGTACAGCATGGGCGAAGACGGACTGGCGGACTACAGGGCGTCCAAGATAGGGTTCGTTTTCCAGTTCTCCTCGCTTGTGCCCGTTCTGACCGCCAAGGAGAACCTTCTGCTGCCAACGATCTTCTCCAAGGACCGAAGCGGCGGCAGGGAGAAGCGGGCCATGGAGTATCTTGAGCTTGTGGGCCTTTCGGACAAGGTGAATTCGCGCCCGTTCCAGCTTTCGGGCGGACAGCGCCGCAGGGTGGCAATAGCGAGGGCCATCATGAACAGGCCGGAGCTGCTTCTGGCCGACGAGCCCACCGGCGACCTCGACGAGGAGACCGAGGCTGAGGTGATGGAATTTTTTGGCAGGATAAACCGGGACATGGGGATTACATTTGTCCTGGTTACGCACGACCGGGGCCTTGCGGAAAAGGCCGGCAGAAGGTTCAGGATGCATGCGGGGCAACTGAGCGATATCTCTGCGGAGGCTGGCATGGCCGCCTCCGCAGGCGGGGCCTGACCCGGGAGCCTTTTTTTACCTCAGACGATCTTGCCGTCCGACAGGGAGATGACCCTTTTGCACCTGCCCGACAGCTCCCTGTCGTGCGTGGCTATGACAAAGGTGATGCCTTTGCCGGCATTCAGCCTGAAAAGAAGGTCGAAGAGCTCCTGTCCGGTCCTGGCGTCCAGGTTGCCGGTGGGCTCATCGGCAAGGACAACGGCGGGAGCAGGGAAAAGCGCCCTTGCAATTGCCACCCGCTGCTGCTCCCCCCCGGAAAGCTCCCCCGGCCTGTGATGCACCCGTCCCTTCAGGCCGAGCTCCACAAGAAGCGCATGGGCGCGTTCTTTGAGCGCCTCACGGTCTTCCTTCCCGGCAAGGAGTCCGGGCATCATCACGTTTTCAAGGGCGGTGAACTCCGGCAGAAGATGGTGGAACTGGAAAACAAACCCCACCTTCCTGTTCCTGAATTCCGTTATGGCCTTCTCCGGAAGGCTGAACACGTCGGTGCCGTCGTGGAGCACCTGCCCGGAAGTAGGCCTGTCCAGCGTTCCAAGGATATGAAGCAGCGTGCTCTTACCCACGCCGGAGGCGCCCACAAGGGCGATCATCTCGCCGTCTTTTATGGCAAGGTCTATCCCTTTGAGGACATTGAGCTCTCCCGCCGGATGCCTAAACGTCTTTTGAAGCCCTTTAGTCTCTATCAATTAAATTTCCCTGTTTTCAAAAAATAAAATATCCTGCCAAAAAATTTTTCCCTTTCTTCACGGACTATATCCGGTGGGACATCTCTTTTATCTGCTCAAGCTTCCTGAGCGCCTTTCCGGAATCCACCGCCTCCGCTGCCATCTCAAAACCCTCGGCAAGGCTGGTGGCCGCGCTTGCAACCAGGAGAGCGGCAGCCGAGTTCATGAGCACGATGTCGCGTCTCGGGCCAGGCTCGCTCCTGAGCACGGAAAGGGCAATGGCAGCGTTTTTGTCCCTGTCGCCCCCCTGTATGTCCTTAAGCTCCGCTCTTTGCAGGCCAAAGTCCTCGGGGGAGATTATGAAGTCCTCCACGTTGTTGTTTGTATAGCGGGAGACCACCGTGCCGTCGCACACGGTTATCTCGTCCAGGCCGTCCTCGCCGTGCACCACCATGGCGTCCTCGGCCCCGAGCAGGCCAAGCACACGGGCAAGAGGATTGGTGAGCTTGTCCGTGAAGACGCCCATTACCTGCCGCCTCGCGCCTGCCGGGTTGGTGAGCGGGCCCAGTATGTTGAATATGGTCCTTATGCCTATCTCCTTCCTTGGCAGGACGGCGTATTTCATGGCCGGATGGAACAGCGGCGCGAAGAGAAAGCCGAACCCGGTCTCAAAAAGGCATTTTTCCACCTTTTCAGGGGAAAGGTCTATCTTCACCCCCAGCGCCTCCAGCACGTCCGCGCTACCCGTTGCACTTGAGACCGAACGGTTGCCGTGCTTTGCCACGGGCACGCCGCAGGCGCTCACGACTATCGCCGATATCGTTGATACGTTAAAGGAGCGGGACATGTCCCCCCCGGTGCCGCAGGTGTCCAGCGTGCCGCGGGGCGACCTAATGCTTATGGCCCTCTTCCTCATGGCCATGGCCGCTCCGGTTATCTCCTCGACCGTTTCGCCCTTCATCCTGAGCGCGGTAAGGAAAGCCCCTATCTGCGCGGGCGTTGCCTTGCCTTCCATTATCTCGTCCACGCACTCGGCCATCTCGGCTTCGCTTAAATGCACATTCGTAGTAAGCATGCTCAAGGCTTCTTTAATCATCAGGATAGCCCCCGATCCTTTTTTAGAAAGTTAGCAAGCAGGTCCTTCCCCCTGGCGGTAAGAATGGACTCCGGATGAAACTGCACGCCCTCCACCTGGAATTCGCGGTGCCGCACGCCCATTATCTCCCCAGCATCGGTCCAGGCGGTGATCTCCAGGCAATCCGGCAAGGACTCCCTCCTTATTATGAGGGAATGGTACCTGGTGGCCTCAAACGGGCTGGGTATTCCCCTGAACAGCCCCTTTCCGTTGTGATGGACAAAAGAGGTCTTGCCGTGCATCAGCACCTGCGCCCTGATTATCTCCCCGCCGAAGGCCGCCCCTATGGACTGGTGCCCCAGACAGACCCCCAGGATGGGGATATTACCCGCGAACTCCCGTATCGTGTCCACGGAGACCCCGGCCTCCCTGGGCGTGCAGGGCCCGGGAGATATCACTATCCTGTCCGGCGCCATCTCCCTTATCTGACCGACGGTTATCTTGTCGTTCCTGTAAACCCTCACGTCCTCACCAAGCTCGCCAAGGTACTGTACCAGGTTATACGTGAAGGAATCGTAATTGTCTATCATCAGCAGCATTTTTATATTTTACCGCCCTTCCTGACGGTTTTTTTGTCCTCCTGCGCCGGACCTTCACCGGAAAAGCCAAAAACCCTTTCGGCCATATCCACGGCCTCCATCATCGCTTTGGCCTTGTTGACCGTCTCGGCGTATTCGAACTCCGGCACTGAATCCGCAACGATGCCCGCCCCGGCCTGGACATACACCATCCCTTCTTTCATTATAAGCGTTCTTATGGTTATACAGGTATCCATATTGCCGGAATAACCCAGATAGCCGACCGCCCCGGCATAGGGGCCGCGTTTCACAGGCTCAAGCTCATCGATTATCTCCATGGCCCGCACCTTGGGAGCGCCGCTTACCGTGCCTGCGGGAAAACACGCCCGTAGCACATCGAAGGGGCCAAGCCCTTCCCTTAGCCTGCCCTCCACATTGGAGACGATGTGCATCACGTGGCTGTAACGTTCCACCACCATGAGCTCCGGCACCTTCACAGTGCCGGTCTCCGACACCCTCCCCACATCGTTTCTGCCCAGGTCCACGAGCATTATATGCTCGGCTATCTCCTTTCTGTCGGCCAGGAGCTCTTTTTCAAGCGCCTGGTCCTCCTCCGGGGTTTTCCCTCTCTTCCTTGTGCCGGCTATCGGCCTTAAGGTGACCCTGTCTTCCTCAAGCCTCACAAGTATCTCCGGCGAGGAGCCCACGATGTGTGCGTCCCCCGTGTCTATGTAATACATGTACGGAGAGGGGTTTATGGCCCTTAAGGCCCTGTATACGCTGAACGGATGGGCCGGGGTTGCCTTCTGGAAGCGCTGGGAGAGGACCACCTGCACCACGTCACCCGCCATGACGTACTGCTTTGCCTGGTCCACCGCATGCATGAACTCCTCCCTGGCGCCAAAAGAGGATACGAAGGAAGCCTGTGCGCCCCCGGCCCCGGCCGCACCGGACAGTCCCAGGTCCCCCTCCATGCGCACCATGTCCCCGGCCGGCTTTCCGGAGACAAGCCTGGAGGCGATGGAGTCTATTTTTTTCACCGCCCCCTCATATGCCTCTTCAGGACTTCCGTCTTCAGGGAGATGGACGTTTACGACTATCTTTACCTTCTGCCTGAGGTTGTCGAATATAAGGATGGCGCCGGTCAGCATTAAAAACAGGTCCGGCATGTCCAGGCCCGGCCTGCCCTTTCCGGGCAGCTCTTCCATGAACCTTACCATGTCATAGCCAAGGTACCCAACAAAACCGCCATAAAACCTTGGCAAAGTGGAACCTTCGGGCAGGGCGGGCCTGAAGGCGCCAAGGAATTCCCGGACCTTCTCAAGAGGGTCGGAGGCCTCAAACGTCCGTACATCGCCCCCCTGCCCGCTTATCTCCATCCTGTCGCCCCATGCCCTGATCATTGTCTTGGGCGAGAGGCCCAGGAATGAATACCTTGCCCATTTCTCCCCGCCCACCACGCTTTCAAGAAGGTATGATGGCCGTTCGCCAAGCCGCAGGAAGGCGGAAACAGGCGTTATGGTGTCCGCAAAGACCTCCCTGTAAACCGGCACCAGGTTGCCCTTTTTGGCAAGCTCCGCAAACTCCAGCCCGCCTGGTGTCACTCCAGCATCCGAAATCCTCTGCATTTCCATATTTTTATGTTCCCCTGTCTATTAAAGGCCCCGAAGTTGGATTATATCCCATATCCGGAGCCGAAGTCTTTGTTTTTTCAAGAAATAAAAAGGCCACGGGGAAGAACTTTTCACTTCCCCGTGGCCCGAAGTTTTTTCCTGAAGATCAAACGCTACTCGAAAAAGAAAAACCTCCCTGGCCGCGGTCTCTGGAGACGCCAACCCCTGAGCGAACGCCCGTTACCAAAAACAAAAAAACCCTGACCAGTGAGCATGATATAAAACATGAATTATTTATAACAGCTTTGCCAGGCGGAGTCAAGCGAAAACACCGGCTTGTCATCCGCCCTCTTTGAAACCGCGCCAAATAATGAGGTAAAATCTCTTTATGCTTGAGGCCATAAGGATAAGGCGCAGCCACAGGTCATTTGAGCAGCGGGACATCGAGCCGGAAAAGCTGGAAGAGGTCCTCATGGCTGCCATGTTCGCCCCGACCGCAAAGGACTTGAGGCCGGTCGAGTTCATAGTGGTGAAGGACAAACACATGATAACGCAGCTTTCCGGGATGACCCCTTATTCCGGCTTTGCAAAAAAGGCCCCCGTCGTTATAGTAGTCTGCTACGACACGGAAAAAGGCAGACGCTTCAGGGAGGACTGCTCCATCAGCGCGGCCCATATCTATCTTGAAGCCGTAAACCAGGGGCTTGGCACATGCTTTGTGCAGGTGGCGGACGCGCTTCCCGGCCCCGGGGCCGGGAAACAGGGGGAAAGCCCGGAGGGGCTTATTAAAAAAGAGCTCGGCCTGCCAGGCAGATTCCGCATCCAGTGCATGATGCCGGTAGGGTATCCGGAAAAGGCCCAGCCCCCGCACGATGCGTCCGTTTTTTTTGACAGGGCAAAGATACATTTCGAAACATATTGATCCTCTCCGAATCCAAGCGGCCTCCTGCGCATCCCTCCGCCGTTTTAATTGTTCCTTGATTTTTTGTTCCGGATTGTAAATAATATAGCTTCCAGCCCGCCGGAGACAGGGGCAAAGACGCACAAAGGTCGCAGATGCGGGTGTAGCTCAGCTGGTAGAGCACAACCTTGCCAAGGTTGGGGTCGCGGGTTCGAATCCCGTCGCCCGCTCCATATATATTATGCCCCTGCCGTCCGTTCAGGGTCTAAAAAATTTCTGGAATTCGAGCACAAAGAAGAAAAGCTCCCGGCGGCGTACCCAAGTGGTAAGGGAGAGGTCTGCAAAACCTCGATGCAGCGGTTCGAATCCGCTCGCCGCCTTTTCTGTCCGCCACATCGTTCCAGAGCAAAGCTCAAAAGCCTCATGAAAAACGGAAAATAAAACACGTATTGCTTGCGCAGCGCTTCCCTTAAAAAAAGATATTGCCTTAAAAAAGATGTTTTAGATATGATATCTGGGACAGAATTCAGGCATGAAAAAGCTGCTTTATTTGGTCTTAATCCTGTTTTTCATCATACCGGTTGCAATGGCGCGCCTGGCCGCAGCTTCCGGGACGGCCGCTTTAACTAACAGTCCTGCTTTAGCTCCCATAAAAAAACTGAAAAAACCCCTTCCGTACACCGCTCCCGCAGAAGTCGGCAGTAGCAAGGAGGCGCTCAACCTGAAAGCGGCTTCACGCTTCAAAATGGCGGTCAGCCTCATGCGGGAGGCCCGGGACAGACAGGCGCTTTCTGAGTTCCGGGCGTCCCGGGCTGGCCTGCCGTTCCTTGGCGATTACATATGCTTCTATGAGGCAAGGGCATACTGGGAGCTTAAAGAACCTGAGCGCGCCGCGGCCTGCCTGGATGAGCTGCTGAAAAATAATCCCAGGAGCCCCCTGGCTGAAAAGGCAAGGCTCATGGCCATAGGCATGGCGGGCGACAAAGACACTCTCATAAAGCGTCTTGAGGACTTCACAAAGCGCTATCCAGGCCATGACGGCCTGGAGCTGAAACTCGCGCAGCTCCTTACGGAAAAAGGCAAGGCGCACCAGGCAAGGGGCCTTTTAAAAAAGATATACGATGGCGCCGGGGCCCTCTCCGTGGAGGCCCTCGCGGAGCTTGGCGGGTCGCCAAGCCCTGAGGAGACGCTTGCAAGGGCGGGAAACCTCCTCAGGCGGGCACATCCGCACGAGGCGGCGCATGAGCTTTTGCTGCTGCCTGACGACCCGGCTTACAGCAAAGAAAAAATGGAACTGCTTGGCAGGGCTCTTTTCATGCAGAAAAGGTACAACGAGGCTGCCGCCGTCTATGAGCAGACGGGCGACCTCTATAACGCGGCGAGGTCTTACTTCCGGGCAAATGACGAGGAGGACCTCAAAAAGGAGATAGACGCGCTCTCGGGGGCTGGCGACAGGAAGGCTTCCTATCTCATGCTGGATCTGGCTTCGCTCGAAAGGAGAAAAGACAATAATTTTGCCGGGGCGATAAAGGAGCTTAACGATGCCCGCGAAAAATACCCGCGGGTGTCTGAGTACGCTATGTGGGAGACCGGGTGGCTTTATTACATGCAAAAGGATTACAAGGATGCGGAGGCCGTTTTTTCGGACCTGGGCAGCCTTTACGATGACCCCAAATATCTCTACTGGACCGCAAGAAGCCTTGAGGAACTGGGGGGAAGCACGAACGAAAAATCAGCCTCGGACATTTACAAAAAGCTGGTCAGTGAGGATGAGGGCTATTATTCGGTCCTTGCCTCCATGCGCACGGGCATGCCCGTAAAAGAGGATGAGCTTCCGGAGCAGGCGGCAAGGAAGCTGACAAACTCCACGGCGTTCAAGAGGTTCACGGTGTTAATGATAGCTGGGCTGAAAAACTCCGCCCTCTCAGACCTGTCCTATTCCGCAAGAGGCTGCATGGACAGGGATACCCTGGTGTGGATAGCCAACCAGCTCAAAAAACTCGGGGCTTTCAGGAGCGCCATCGCGGTTGCGATGAGGCTTCCCGGAGACATGCAGCCCAGAAACGTCCTGTACCCGCGCGCCTTCTGGGGAAGCGTTAAAAAAGACTGCTCGGAAACCGGAATGGACCCCTACCTCGTTCTTTCAGTCATGAGGGAGGAAAGCAGCTTCGACCCGACGGTCTGCTCCAGGGCAGGCGCCATAGGACTTATGCAGCTGATGCCCAAAACGGCGGAAAAATACTCAGTCCCCCTCCGCATCGCCATAAAGAACAAAAAAAGCATATACGGCATAAACGCCAATGTGGCGCTGGGCACTTTTTATCTGGACAAGCTCTTTAACGACTTCAAGGCGATCCCGCCTACCCTGGCCGCCTACAATGCAGGGGAGGCGGTGGTCAGGAAGTGGCTGGCACAGGGCAATTATTCGTCGTTCGATGAATTCGTGGAAGATATACCGTACGGGGAGACAAAAAATTATATAAAGCGTATAATAACCACCTATTACAGATATGGCGGAGAGGAGGCCTCGAAGGACTTTTTTATCGCCGCCAAAACGGACAATCCCTGAACGGAAACGGCACATGTCTGAAGAACAGAACTTATTCAGCCCCAGTGCGGGGCGGGAATTAAAATCGCCTGAAAACGGCAAGGAGGCTAAGGAGTTGGAAACTCTTAAAAACCTTGAAACACAGATATCCGGCGCCATCGAAAAGATAAGGCTCCTAAGGGACGCCAAGACGTCCCTCGAAAAAAGGGTTGCCGAGCTGGAGTCCATGGTAGACCAAAAAAACGAGGAGCTCCAGCGCATAACCGGAGAGAAAAACAGCATAAGGGAACAGATCGAAGGGCTTTTGAACGAACTTCAGAACCTTGAACCCTGAGGAAAAACGATCTGACCTGTAACCCGCTCGGTTAAGAGAAGAAGATAAAAAATTGCAGACCAAGGCCGAAATCCGAATCCTGGGGCAGAAATATACCATACGGGGAGACGCGTCCGAAAAAGAGATGAAGGAGCTGGCCTCTTATGTGGACGCAAAGATCAAGGAAGTGCTTGACAAGTCCCCCAGCATAGCTCCTCTGAACGCCGCGATCCTTGCCGCCCTGAACATCGCGGGAGAGTTCCACAAACTGAAAAAAGAGCAGAAAGAAATGGCCATGCGGCTCACCGAAAAAACCCAGGCCCTTTCGGGCCTGTTCGAGTAGGAAGCCCCTCCGAGAATTGCCGGCGGCCTGGGCGGCAGTCCGCCGCTTCTAAAGTTTTGCCGCCTCCGTTACGATTTTAAAAAATGGGAACTTCCATGCCAGTGAAAGGCATGGGGAATTTCTCCGCTAGTGTAGTGCGTCTAACGCTTCTTTACATTTGTTCGAGTATTTTGGCTGTCATTCCCGCATGTGGTAATCGGGAATGACGAAAAAAACGTGTTTCTTCGAGCTTTCTAATGTAAAGGAATTTACGACACACTACGCTAGATATGTTTTTTCAGAGCAGCATTTCTTTTTTCAAAATTACGGATGGGTGGAACAAAAACGAACATGAAAGCAGGCAGAAAAAAATTCGGTGAGCTTCTGGTCGATGCAAAAGTGATCGACGAACTGCAGCTGGCGTATGCGCTTTCGCTCCAGAAGGAAACCAGGCAGAGACTTGGGCAGGTTCTGATAGACCTGGGCTACGCTGCCGAGCAGCAAATAGTGGAGGCCCTTTCGATCCAGCTTTCCCTGCATGTCTTCCGCGGCGAAAAGATCCAGGCCAACGATGCCCTAAAGGACCTTATACCTAAAGACCTTGCGCTTAAAAAAGGCGTCCTTCCAGTCTGCGTTGAAGACAGAAAGCTGTATCTGGCCATGACAAACCCCCTGGATTTCCAGACCATAAACGAGATCTCGTTCATGACCGGCAGGACGTCCGTCGTACCGCTGGTGGCCGGGGAGTCCGCGCTCCTGGAATCGATCGATAAGTTCTACGGGAGCGCCGAAAACGTGATGGACGTTTTGCAGGAGTTGCAGGACACAGACTATATAGAATACGTGCAGGAAGCCCCGGAGGATGAAAAAGACTCCCGGGAACTCTTTAGCGGAAGCGACGACCCGCCAATCGTAAAACTCGTCACCCGGATACTTTCATCGGCCATCAGGTCCCGGGCCAGCGACATCCATATCGAGCCCCGCGAAAAGGACGTCAGGGTCAGGTACCGGGTGGATGGGAGCCTCAGGGAGGCCCTCACCTTCCCTACCCAGATAAAAAATCATGTGATATCCAGGATAAAAATACTGGCCAACCTGAACATTACAAAAAAAAGGACTCCGCAGGACGGAAGCGCCTGCCTTAAGGTAGAGGGTTCAAGCATAGACCTCAGGGTGTCCGTGCTGCCCTCCATCCATGGAGAGAAGATCGTCATAAGGGTGCTGAGCCGCGATATGGGCTCAAAACGCCTGGAAGACCTGGGCCTTCCCGAATACGCGCACGGCAGCCTGATGAGGCTGCTTTCGCAGCCACAGGGCATGCTGCTTGTAACAGGGCCCACCGGGAGCGGAAAAACCACTACCTTGTACTCCATACTCAACCGCATACGCTCCGATTCGGAAAACATTGTCACCATCGAAGACCCGGTGGAATACAAAATAGAAAATCTCACGCAGGTCATGGTGAACGAGTCCGTAGGCCTCACATTCGCAAATGCCTTAAGAAGCATACTGCGGCAGGACCCGGACATTATAATGGTCGGAGAGATAAGGGACTTGGAGACCGCAGAGATCGCGGTCCGGTCTGCCCTTACCGGCCATCTGGTCCTGAGCACCCTGCACACAAACGATACCGTTTCGACCATAGCGAGACTTACGGACATGGGCCTGCCGCCCTATTTCATAAGCTCTGCCTTAAGCGGAGTGCTCGCACAGAGACTCTTGCGGAAAATATGCGAAAACTGCAAGACCACGGCCGAGCCCGCTGCCGGCGCCGGCAAAGGCCTGTTTGAGGGGATAAAACAGTTCTACAGGGGGGAGGGCTGCCCGGTCTGCTACAACACGGGGTACTATGGGCAGATCGGCGTATATGAATACCTGGAAATAGGACCGGCCATGAAGATGCTCATCTCGGAAAGCAGACACGAAGACGCCATGTTTGAGACCGCAAGGCATGGCGGGCTGAAAACGCTTATGGACGGGGCCGTCTCCAAAGTGGCGGAGGGCATAACCACCCCGCAGGAAGTGCTTTCAAAGATACCGCTGCCACGGACCGGGTCCCAGAGCCATTTTACCTCTCTTTAGAGGCCTTCCGTCTTTTATACTTTGAAATTTAGAGCGGCTGAGCGGGCCAGGTCTATGAGACCGGCGGGCATAAGGCCAAGAGCGAGGACGGCACATGCCGTTATCCCCAGGGCAAGCCTCGCCCCGACAGAGCGGTCCATACGCAGCTCCGCTCCCGCGGGTTCCCTCATGTACATATACATTATTACCCTCAGGTAGAAGTAGGCGGACACAACGCTCATCAACACGGCTACCACGGCAAGCCACAGGTAGCCCGCCTTGATGACCGTGCTGAACAGGAAAAACTTCCCTGCGAAACCTGCGGTCGGCGGGATGCCGGTGAGGGAGAACATGAATATCAGCATCAGGGCCGCAAGCAGCGGATGCGTCTTTGAAAGCCCGGAATAATCCTCCAGGTCCTCGGCCTTGACGCCTTCGCTGGTAAGCAGGGTAACCACGGTGAAAGCACCTATGTTCATGAAGGCGTATATGAACAGGTAGCTCATGGCGCTTGCAAGCCCCTCCGTGCCTCCAGCCGCTATGCCAAGAAGCACATAGCCCGCGTGGGCAATGGAGGAGTATGCGAGCATCCTTTTGATGTTAGTCTGGGCTATGGCCAGGATGTTGCCAGCCACCATGCTCAGGATGGAAAGGGCTATTATAAGGCCCGTCCACTCGAAGCTCATTTGCCCCATGGCCAGCATCAGCACCCTGCCGATGACGGCGAACCCCGCAGCCTTTGGCCCCACGGACATGAATGCGGTGACGGGTGTGGGAGATCCCTCATATACGTCCGGGGCCCACATATGGAAAGGCACCGCCGCTATCTTGAATCCGAAGGCCGCCACATACAATATGGTGGCGAAAGCCAGCGCCGGGCTTCCGGAAAGCCCATGGGCCGTTATGAACGAGGCCACCGCGCCTATCTCCGTCGAGCCGGTGAGCCCGTAAGTCAGGGAGATGCCAAAAAGGAGGAGGGCCGAAGCGAACGAGCCAAGCAGGAAGTATTTCAGGGCCGCCTCATTGGAGCGCTGGCTGCCGCGCAGGAAGCCGGCCAGGACGTACAGGGAAAGGGACATCAGCTCAAGCCCCAGGTAGACGGTTATCAGGTCGCCAGCAGAGGCCATCACCATCATCCCGGCCGTGGCGAAGAGCATCAGGGCATAGTATTCTCCATGGTTTGCCCGCTCCGTCGAAAGGTAACCCGTGGAGGAGATGGCCGGCAGCACAAGGCCTGTAAGGAAAATGAACTTGAAGAAAAGGGCATACCCGTCAGACACGAACATGCCGCCCCATGCGGACCCCTGGGCGCCGGCAAGGGCCAAAACACAAAACGCGCCGGCCGCGGCAGCGCAGGTCAACACTGCAAAAACTGATTTTCTTTTAATGACCAGGTCCAGCAGCAGTATGGCCATGGCGGATACGGCTAGTATCGCCTCTGGAAGGATCACCATCACCTGTGTACCGAACAAACGGAGATATACCTTCTTTCGGGTCAGATATTTTCCATTCAGGATACTATACAATCAAAACCGCTGTCAAACCGCCGTCACATGAATTTCCTTGACAATTGGAGGCGTGCCCCTTAACATCTTTTTCTCGTGCTTATGCATGCCCAGAAGCTAAACGGTTTTCCCCGTAAAAAAACCAGGCGGACGTCCGGAGGACGTCCGGTCCGCGCTTTGGCTTTTTCTGCAGCGCTCCTGCCCCTCCTGTTTTTTTTATTTTCAGCGGGCCATGCCTTGGCCGTCCCATTCTCTTTCGGCCCGCCCGGCAAAAACCCCGGCTCCGGCAACCGCGGTCTTACATTGATGGGCGGATACGACGCCGGCTATCTGGCTTACAAGGAACAGGAAAACGGCGGCACTCTGGACCGCGACTACGGCTACCTAAACAGCGTGCACACGCTGGCCAGGCTTGAGAACAGGTACGTCTGGACCAGGTTCACCGCAGATTTTTACTGGACCCGCAACGCCTCCTACGACGGGGCGATCCAGGACCTTGAGGGACAGATGACCCCATACAAGTCCTCCACGCACGAAAAAATATACCTTTATGAAGGCGACCTGGGTTTGAAGCTCCTAAATGCCGGGACCAGCACACTCACTCCCTATGCCGGTATCGGCTACAGGATATGGTGGAGGGGAGTCGACGCGCTGCCAGACTATATTGAAAAATACACCTGGTATTTCGCTTCCGCCGGCTTCAACTACGTATGGAGGACGGGCCGCCTGACCGCCGGCCTCGACGTTGCCGCGCACATCCCGTTTGACATGAAGATGACGACCAACGTGGCAGGGATGTTCGACCAGGCTGACTTCGATCTTAAACAAAGGGCCGGGTTCGGGGCACGGCTGCCTTTTACTTACGAGATCGGCATTTTAAGACCAGCCAGGATATTGCTTTTCCTGACCCCCTATTACCAGTTCTGGCCGGTCGGGGGCAGCGGGCCGGTGAGGCTGACCCGGAACGGCTCCCCTGTGCTGACGCCAAATGGCTCTCCGCTTATTGCCCATGAGCCGGACAGCAGGACAGACGTCTACGGCGCGGATGCCGGGGTCGGGGTGAATTTCTAGGTCCGGGCAAGGAAGCAGCCTCCCATGCGCGCATGAACAAACCAAAAACAAACAAACAAAAACTCCTGTGTTATAATTTTCCATTACATTGCGGAGGTTTTAAGCCGTGCCAAACAGACTCAAAAAGACGTCCGACTTCATCCTTCTGGCCGCCATTTCAGCGCTCCTCCTGCTGGCGCCGGCCTCCGGAGGATTCGCCTGGGCGGCCACGTCGCCGGCCTGGCAAGCAGGCTTGTACAATGCGCCAACGGAACAAAACAAAAAAACCTCTTCCCTGGACTCGCTGAGGGACTCGCTCGTCTCTTTTTTCACCCCCATGAGCGGCGATGTCCTGTCGGTCAAGGACGGAATACTCACCGCGGCCATCATCAATTCCTCAGCCCCGGCCGTGGCGGGCATGCGCTTCAGCGTGTTTAAAAAAGGCGCTGAATTTTATCATCCGGTCACCGGCAAACCGCTCTGGAGGGTCCAGGTGCTGACAGGGACTGCGCAGGCGACAAAGACGATACCAGGCAAGCCCGGCAGCCAGATGGAATTAAAGCTGGTTAATGGCCAGGCGGCCCCCGGCGACATCGTCCGGATATCCACGGCAAAGGTCAGGCTCCTTTTCTATCAGCTCAAGAACGTGAGCTGGGGGCTTTCCCAGCAGTATTACGATATCCTCAGAAGGACAAACAGGTTCGACCTGCTGTCCAGCCCCCTGGATGATGAAAAAGACGCCATTGCCGAAGGCAAACGGCTAAAGGCCGACGCGGTCCTCATCCTGTCGCAGGGAGTCCAGGGAGGCAATACGATGCTAACAGAGAAACTCATCTGGACATCCGGTTCCGAGCAGGCATTGGTCTGCCGCGTTGACATAGGGAAAAAAGACCTTAACTACCTTAGCCTCGGGGACAAGCTCTTCGCTCCCAAAAACGACACTCTGATCATGTTCAGCGTACCTTTCGGAGCGCGCATGATCTGCCTGGCCGATGTGCTCGGGAAAGGCAAGCAGACCCTGGCCATCTCCTCTGGCAATGACATATCCTTTTACAACATGAGCAACTCCCTTCTGGCCCCCGCTCTTGAGGGCGCGGAGATAAAGGGGAAAAGCGCGGACCGGTTCCTCAGGGTGCAGGCCGCTGACGTGACCGGCCAGGGGAAGGACCAGATAATCGTCGCCGTGGAAAGGGACGGCAGCATATTTTCCTCGATATACGACTTCCAGGGGGGCGTGTTCCGCAGGCTCTGGAAAGGCCCTTTCTTCCTGAGGGAGATCGGCGGCAAACTGTACGCGCAGAAGGCCACCATGAAGCAGGGTTTCGAGGGCGGCGTGCACAGTGTGAAGCTGGAGCCGGGCCGTATTGTCTGGGGCGGCAAACTCGCCTTGCCGGCAGGAGTGGACATATTCGATTTCTCCCTGATGCGGTACGGAGGCCAGACCTTCACGATAGCCTATAACAACCGCGGCTTCGTAAGCGTCTATAACAAGGACGGCCTTGCGGTCTGGAAAAGCACCGGCAGCTTCGGGGGATTCCCCCAAAGCTTCAAGAAAAAGAGCGACAGCCTGGCGGTCGAAGGCGGCCACTGGTATATCAAGGACAATATAAAGGTCATGGGCCGCGACGCCCTTCTCATAAGCAGAAAACCCATCATCAGCATGGTCAGGGGCCTCGGGTACAAGAGCTCCCGCATAATGGTCCTCAGATGGAACGGGACCGCCATGAAGGAGCTTGTGCTTGGAGACAAGATCGGCGGCACCATCATGGATTTTGCCGCATCGCACAACCGGCTTCTGATCCTTGCAAGCCCGGTGTTCGGGCTTAACCTGGCAAAGATACTCCAGGGCGAGTCTCCTTTTACGACCCGTCTCTACATGTACCCGCTGGAGGGTGAATGAAACCTGAATCTCCGCATGGGAATTTTCCGGCCCATGTGGGCATCATCATGGACGGCAACGGCAGGTGGGCCGAGATGAAGGGGCTGCCCCGGATGGAGGGCCACAGGCGCGGGGCCGAGCGCGCAAAAGAGATAATCGAGGCGTCCAAGGAGTTCGGGATAAAGGCCCTCACGCTCTATGCGTTCTCGCTTGAGAACTGGCAAAGGCCAAAGACTGAAGTGGCCATGATAATGAAACTGCTGGAGATATACCTGCGCAGGGAGATGTACGAGTTCAAGAAGGAAGGCATAAGTTTCAAGGCCGCAGGGGATTTAAACAGGCTGCCCCAGGGGGTCCGCAGCTTCGTGTCCCAGGCCGAGGCGCTTACGTCCGCCTGCAAGAACATGGTGCTCACCGCGGCCATAAGCTACGGCGGGAGGGACGAGATTGTCAGGGCGGTAAAAAAGGCGCTGCAATCCGGCATCGCTCCGCAGGACATCAGCGAGAGCTCTTTTTCGGAGCTCCTTGACACCAGGGGAATGCCTGACCCCGACCTGATCATCAGGACATCGGGGGAAAAGAGGATAAGCAATTTCCTGCTTTGGCAGTCGGCCTATTCGGAGCTTTATTTCACGGACACCCTCTGGCCCGAATTCGGCAGGGAAGAGCTCCTCGAAGCGCTCCGGGACTACCAGGTGCGCGACAGGAGATTCGGGGCCGTAAAACTCTGATGCACGCAAAAAGGCTCCTGACCGCGGCGGTCCTTGTCCCCGTTTTCTACCTGTACATTACCAGACTCCCCTCAATATGGTTTGACAGCCTGGCCGCCGTCATGGGCATGCTTGCCCTCTGGGAGTTCCTGCATTTTTACGGCGTCCATGGAGTGATGAAGCTTGCGGGCATGGCTCTGGGCCTTTTCTTTCTGGCTGCGGCGGCGTTAAGCGGCCAGGCCCCCGCAGGCCTGTATACGCTTTTCCTGCTTGTGGCGGTAACGGCCAGGCTGCTTAAAACCGGACCGTCTTCGGCCCTGAAGGACATCTCTCCCGTGGTGACCGCCCTGCTCTACATCCCCGGACTTATCGTTTACCAGATGTTCATCAGGGATTTTGGGGCGCAATGGATAATATTCCTTTACGGCACCGTATGGATAGGCGACAGCGCCGCCCTGTACGCCGGACGCAGCCTGGGAAAAAGAAAACTGTACCCGGAGGTAAGCCCGAACAAAACGGTTGAAGGGGCAATAGCGTCTGTCATCGGCGGGGCGGCCGCCGGGTTTGCCGCGGGCATGGTCTTTCCGCTTGGCATCTCGCCAGCGACATCGGCCCTGCTTGGGCTTCTCATGGGTACAACAGCCATAGCCGGAGACCTGGTTGAGTCCATGTTCAAAAGGGACGCGGGGGTGAAGGATTCAAGCAACATCCTGCCAGGACACGGTGGGATGCTCGACAAGCTGGACGGGCCTCTTTTCTCTGCGCCCATCCTCTACTGGGGACTGGTCCTCCTTGGCGTGAAGTTTTAGTGTGGCGTTTCAAAAGTTTTTAGCATTAATTTATTGTCATTCCCGCAAGCGGAGCGCGTCGGGAATCAATCTTTTAAGGACGATTCCGGACAAGCCGGAATGACAGACTTATGTCAATTATTAATGAAACAGGACACTAGTATGAGTCATAAATTCCTTTACATAAAGTCCTGGCTGTCATTGTAATCCGGAATCCGGTGACGTTATGACTTTACGGCTAAGCCGCTGTCCAGGGAGCGGCTAAAGACAGGCCGGTATGACGGCAAACAGCATGCCGTCGGTTGTATTCCCGCGGCATTGACTCAAAAACACTACCGGATCACATGTAAAGAAGCGTTGGATTCACTACACAAGTTTAATTATTTGAGATGCGCCAGGTCATCATAAGAAAGACAAAATACGATTACGGGACTTTGCGGCCCGCGTTCTTTGGGATAATGGACTCCCTTGGCGGAGAGAGCATCGTCCGCGGCAGCCGGGTGGTTATAAAGCCCAACCTCCTGGCCCCCGCGCCGCCCGAAAAGGCCATCGTGACCCATCCGCTGGTGGTCAGGGCCGCCGCGGAGTATGTGCTGGAGCGCGGCGCCTTCCCGGTAATTTCTGACAGTCCGGCAATGGGGTCCTTCGAGAAGATACTGATGGAAAGCGGCATCAGGGAGGCGCTTGACGGACTGCCGGTCGAATACAGGGAGTTCAGGGACTCGGCGCAGGTGGCGGCAGGCCATCCTTTCAGCACCCTTTCCATCGCCAGGGACGCGCTTAACGCGGACACGCTTATAAACCTTCCGAAGCTGAAAACCCATGCCCAGATGGTGCTTACCCTGGGCGTGAAAAACCTGTTTGGCTGCGTGGTCGGGCTGAGCAAGCCGGAGTGGCATTTCAGGACCGGGGTTGACAAAGACATGTTTGCGCGGCTTCTGGTGGAGATATACAGGGCGGTGAAACCTTCCTTTACCGTGCTTGACGGGGTCCTTGCGATGGAAGGGCAAGGGCCCGGAAGAAGCGGCACCCCGCGCGAGCTTGGCGTGCTCATGGGCAGCAGGGATGCAGTTGCCCTCGATGAAGCGGTGTGCCGGATGCTTGGCATGGAACCTGGGGAGCTGCCTACTTGCCGTGCGGCAAGAGAGGCCGGGCTTGCGGCAGAGGAGATCTCCGTGGACGGGGAGGCCCCTGCCGTCAGCGGCTTCAAGTTTCCTCTTGCGGGCTCCGTCGTGTTCGGACCCAAATGGATGCACGGCACGCTGAGAAGACATTTCGTGCAGCGGCCGGAAAGCGATGCCGCCGCCTGCGCCATGTGCGGGGAATGCTGGAAATATTGCCCGGCCAAGGCGATAAGACGCAAAGATAAAAGCGGGGCAAAAGAAAAACAAAAACTCGAATTCGACTACGACAAATGCATCAGGTGCTACTGCTGCGTAGAGGTGTGCCCTCACGGGGCGCTGAAGGCGGCCGATACGCTGCCTGGCAGGCTGCTGAGGAAATTAACGGGCAGATGATCTGCCCCGTCCCACCCGTGCGGGGCTGAATTTTCCCGGCTCCTCGTTTATAATAAAAGCTCTTTTGGGTTCATTTTTTTTGGTTCTATTCAGCCTTATACAAAGGGGGTAAACTGCATTGCTTCTGGATGTAACCATCGGAAAGGAGTCGCTGTCCTTGCAGATCGACGACCCTTTTCACATCGACCTGGATTCCTTTGTTGAAAGGATCGGGAATTTCGCCTCAAGCAACGGCGTAAGCATCGCGCCGCTCGATGTGCGCAATATCATTCCCAAGATGATAAAGGGCATAGCCGGGTGCGAGCACGGATGCCCTGCAAACGCCAAGGGTTTTGTGGCGGCTGGGTTCAGCGGGTTCGATCTGGAGTACATAGAGGGCGGCATACTCTCGGCTGCGGCAAAGACCGGGGATGGCAAAGTCCTCCATCTTAAGATGTTCCCCGATTTCTAAGCTGGCCCTGTTCTGCTCCGGCCTGGTTCAGCCCTTCAGCCCTATCCGTCTTTTTTCAGGCTCTTCAGATTCGGTGTGGGGCGGGCGGCATTCGCTGCGCTTCCGCCCCAGCACAAAAAAACCGTAAGAGCCCTTTTTTAAAGGGCCGCGGCTTTTTTTCCCGCTTACTCCTCACCGGCAAGCGGGTGGGCCTTGTCGTAAACGTCCATCAGGTGCGCGATGTCCAGATGCGTGTACTTCTGTGTGGTGGAAAGGCTGGAATGGCCCAGGAGTTCCTGGATCACCCTCAGGTCGGCCCCGGCCTGAAGAAGGTGGGAGGCAAACGTGTGCCTTAGCGTGTGAGGGGTGGCCTTACGGCCCGCGAGGGCCTTTCTGGCGCACTGCACCACTACCCGTCTTATGGATCGTTCCGTCAGCCTCGTGCCGGACCTGTTTATGAAAAGGGCACCGTCCTGGGCCGCAGCAGCGCCCGCAGGCGTATTTTTCCCTTTTCTGTCTGCCCTGCCCCTGAGGGACCTTTTAAGGAGAGAGCGCTCAAGTATGTAAGCCCGGAGCGCGGAGACCGCCTTGCTCCCGACTGGCACGAGCCTTTCTTTTTTCCCTTTCCCCCTGACCTTGCACATGCCTTCCCTCAGCGACAGGTCGTCCATGTCCAGGGCCGAAAGCTCGGCCACGCGCAGGCCGCTTGAATAAAGCAGCTCCAGTATGGCCCTGTCCCTGAGCGCCCTAAAACCGGAGGTCTCCTGGGTCTCGATGAGGGCGAAGGCCTCGTCCACGGTAAGGAACCCGGGAAGTTTTTTTTCGGGTTTCGGCGACCGCATGAGCCTTGCGGGGTTCAAGTCCGTGTGGCCCTCCCTGTTTAAAAATTTGAAAAAGGACCTGAGCGTGGAAAGCGTCCTGCCAACGGAGCTTTTTTTAAGGCCCTTGTTCACAAGCATGGCGGTAAATGCCCTGACGTCTGAGAGCTCCACGGCCTCCGGCCTTATGTTCCATTCACTAAAAAAAAGCGACAGGTCCGTCCGGTACGCCCTCAGGGTATGGGCGGAGGCGCCCTTTTCGAGCTCCATGTATTTGAGGAATTTCTCTATGAGCGCGCCGCTTTTTTCTTCCAGGAGGGCCTCCGCTTAAAAAACCCGGGATTTCTTTTTTCCATCACGAAAAAAGCCGGAAAAATATGAAGGTCAGGGCAGAGCCCAGCGCCCCGCCGGCAAGGACCTCGAAGGGATCGTGTATCTTCTTTTTAACACGGCTCCTGGCCACGGCGAAGGCCATTGCGAAGGCCATCGCGGAAACGAGAAAATTCCCTGTCAGATAGGTTATCGACACCCAGACGGAAAAGGCCAGGGCGGCATGGCCGCTTGGCATTCCGCCTGCAAGCGGGTGCCCTTTGCCGAACTTGGCCTTTAGCAGCACCACAGAGATGAGCACGAACACAAGCGACATGAGGGCGATGTCCTGCCCGGCATGTTTTGCGACCTGGAAGCCCCGCTCGAAAAGCTTCCCGATGTACGGGTAAAGGATTATCATGCCCACGACGGCCACCCCGCAGGAGGTGATGAACACCGCCCCGGCGGCAACGTCCTTGGCTATGCGCGCCTTTTCGCTTGGCTGCGGGCAGACTATGTCCACCGTGGCCTCCACCGCCGTGTTGAACATCTCGGCGGCAAGCACCAGTATTACCGAAACGGCTATGACGAGGAACTCCATCCTGCTCACGCCCAGAACGAAGCTCAAGAAAAGGACCAGGAAAGCGGCATAAAAATGATAGCGCAGGTGCCTCTGGGTCTTTGCGGCATGCAGGACCCCTTCTATGGCATAGCCTGCGCTCTTAATCCATGCGTTCAAGGGCATTTAAAAGCTGCCTTTCCTTTCTCCTCATTCTGCGGGCCTCGCTTTCGCTCTTTTCGTGGTCGTAGCCAAGCAGGTGCAGGAATCCATGCACCAGGAGGCGGCTCATCTCCTCCTGAAGCGTGGCCCCGTAGAGCGCAGCGTTGTCCGCGGCCACCTCCGGGCATATCACTATCTCCCCCAGAATGAAAGGGGCACCCGGCTCCGGGCCGGAAAGCCGCTTCAGCTCTTCTGCCTCGTGGAATGGGAATGACAGGACATCGGTTGGCTTGTCCTTGCCCCTGAAGGACCGGTTCAGGGTCTTCATGCGCCCCGTGCCGGAAATGATTATCCCCAGCTCAGCTTTTTGGAGACCAGACCATCGAAGCAGCTCTAGAGACTCTTTCCTTATCCGCCTGCTGCTTACCCGCATCCGCCTTTGGTAGTTGGCCAATTGTACCGGCAACTCCCGCCTCCCTGTCGAAATCGAACCCGGGATAGTCTATTCTCTTGTGGAGAATCCCGTTCAGGATATAGATGAAGCGCTGCTTGATCTTCTGTATGTCCTTGAGCGTAAGCTCGCAGTTGTCGAGCTGGCCCTCCAGGAATATATGGTTTATTATCTTTCCAACCAGGTTTGAAATCCGCGCCGGGGTCGGGTCTCCGAGCACCCTGGAGGCCGCCTCCACCGCGTCCGCCATCATCACCAGGGCGGCCACTTTCGTCTGCGGCCGCGGGCCCGGATACTTGTACTGGTCCTCGTCCAGGTCCTCGGTCTTTTCCCTCGCCTTCTGGTAAAAATAGCTGATAACGCTGTTGCCGTGGTGCTGCTGGATTATGTCCACCACCGTCCCGGGCAGCTTGTACTGCCTTGCCAGCTCCGTTCCTTCCTTCACATGGGATATCAGTATCATGCTGCTCATGTGGGGGGTGAGCCGCTCGTGCTTGCTTGCGCCTCCTGCCTGGTTTTCGACGAAATACTCTGGCATCTTTATCTTGCCTATGTCGTGATAATAGGCGCTCACCCTGGCCAGAAGCGGGTTTACCCCCACCTCCTCCGCCGCGGACTCCACCAGGTTGCCCACGATTATGCTGTGGTGATAGGTGCCCGGGGCGGCTATCATCATGGTCTTCATGAGGGGGTGGTCCAGGTTCAAAAGCTCAAGCAGGCTTATGTCCGTGGTTACGCCGAACAGGTGCTCCAGGATGGGCAGAGCCACGGACACCGCCGCCGTCGCCGCCACCGCTCCGACTGCGGCAAAGAGGACGGCAAACCCCGCACCCTCCGTAAAGAACCTGCCGCTCCAGAGCATTATGAAAGAGGCTGTGATAACGTTCACCGCCAGAAGATAGGCCCCGCCCTTGAGTATCTCCGTCCTTTTCTTGCAGCGTATCACGCTGAAGGCCGCCGTAAGGCTGCCCATGAAGGTATAGACCGTGTAGTTGGCGTCGTGCAGCCAGAGGCCCGCAAGCAGGCTGATGACAAAGGAAAACATGATGGAGGTGTGGGAGTCGAAAAGCAGCATGGCCAGCATGGCCCCTGCGGCAAAAGGCACGGCGTAGATAATGCTTTCGTGGGGAAGCCTGAAACCCTTGGACATGCCAAGCAGCATGAAATGGGCAAGCCTCGCAAGCGCGAGGGTGCCGGTTATGAGCACGCCAAGAAGGATAAGGTTCTTTGCGCCTGAAAAGAACCTTGGCTTATATCTGGCGATGTCCCGGTAGAAGACGGTCAGCAGCAGCATCGTAAGGAGAAAGGCCCCGGCCAGGCTCTCGGGCCTGAAGCTGCTAATTATCGTAAAGGAGGACGCCAGGCTGAAAAGCGCCATATAGCCATATACGGCGCGCTTCTGTCTTTTGTCCCTGTCTTTTTCCGCGGATGCCGCGGGCAGGCCGCTAGGCCTTTGTTTTCCGTTTTTCGTATCTCTCATAAGCCTTCAGAATCTCCTGAACCAGCTTATGCCTCACAACATCGTGCTCGGTAAAGTATATCACTTTTATGTCCTTTATCCCCTTGAGCACCCTTTCGGCCTCTATGAGCCCGGAGACCCGGCCGTAAGGCAGGTCTATCTGCGTGACGTCCCCTGTGATGACGGTCTTTGAATTGAAGCCAAGCCTCGTCAGATACATCTTCATCTGCTCGGAGGTCGTGTTCTGGGCTTCATCCAGTATCACAAAGGCGTCATTGAGCGTGCGGCCCCGCATGAAGGCAAGCGGAGCGACCTCTATGATGCCTTTCTCAATAAGGCGCATTGCCTTTTCGGCCTCAATCATGTCGAAAAGCGCGTCGTAAAGGGGTCTCAGGTAGGGGTTTACTTTCTCGGCTATGTCACCGGGCAGAAAACCCAGCCTTTCGCCCGCCTCGACCGCGGGCCTTGCAAGCACTATCCTGTTTACCTCTTTTTTCAGCAGGGAGCTTACAGCCACGGCCATCGCGAGATAGGTCTTTCCGGTGCCGGCCGGCCCTATGCCAAAGACCATGTCGTACTTCCTTATGGCCTCTATGTACTGCCTCTGGGCCTCCGTCTTGGGGATTATGAGCCTTTTTCTGGAAGGGACTTCTATATGGCCGCTGAAGAGGTCCTCAAGCGGCGTTTTTCCCTCCTGGCCGTTTCCTCCATGGAGGGAACGCGCCCTCACCGCTTCCCTTATGTCCTCGCCTTTGAGGACATAGCCCTGCCTGTTTACCTTCCTCAGCTCCCCGATGAGCTCTTCGGCCTTCTCCACGGCGGCCTTCTCCCCCTGGATGAAAAGCTTGTCGCCCCGGAAGCTGACGCGCACCCCAAGGCCCTCCTCTATCAGATTGAAGGCCGGAAGAAGCCCTTCGGTGACCAGGCCCAGCTCTTTATCTATGTCGATTGTTATCTGGACGGTTACTGTTTCCACTGAAAATACGGAGCTGCGCTTTCCCCTCTTCCCCAAAAAACCGGGAAGCTCAAAAGCGTTCCTTTGCCCCTTCTAAAAGCATAGCATCCCCGTAGGAAAAAAATCTATAACCGCTTGAAATGGCCGCGTTATAGGCCTCAAGCAGGCGCCCCCGGCCAGCCATCGCGGCAGCCAGCATAAGAGGGGTGGAGCGCGGCAGATGGAAGTTCGTGACAAGCCGGTCAACGGCCCTGAACCTGTAGCCGGGATATATGAAAATGTCCGTGCTGCCCCGCACCTTTTCAGTTTTGCCGCCAGCGGAAAAAACGTCTTCCCCATCGGGCAGATATGCCCCGGAGAAGTAACTCTCTATTGCCCTTGTAGTGGTGGTGCCGACAGCGTATACCTTTCCGCCGCCAGCCCTTATATCCTTTATCTCCTCAGCAAGGCCCCGGTCGAACTCGAAATGCTCACTCTCCATCCTGTGGTCCTCGACCCTGCTGCTTTTCACCGGCATGAACGTGCCCCTGCCCACGTGCAGCTTGAGCTTCCTTACGCGCACGCCCTTTCCGCTTATGGCCTCAAGCAGCGCGCCTGTAAAATGGAGCCCGGCGGTCGGGGCGGCGATGGAGCCGTGGCCCTGCCGGCAGAGGTCCTCCTTTTCGGCGTAAACGGTCTGGTATCGCTCCTTATCGGCCTCATCGGGCCTCCGTTTTATATATGGGGGCAGAGGCATCTGCCCGCACCTTTCAAGCGCCTGCAGAAGGCCGCCTTTGCAGATGACCTTTACCTCCCTGTCCCTGCCCGAAAACTCCAGGGAAAGCTCTCCCGAGACCTTCAAAACGCCCGAATACCTGCCCCTGTAGAGGGCCTCCCACGTCTCTCCGCCGCCGTTTTCCTCCGCCGCATCCCCTCCTGCGATTTTCCGTACCAGGACCACTTCAAGGAGGCCGCCGGTCTCCTTCCTGCCCAGAAGCCGCACCGGCAGCACCCGGCTATCGTTTATCAGCAGGAGGTCTCCTTTTCCAAGGTATTCCGGGAGGTCGTAAAAATGCCTGTGCTCCGTTTTCCCCTCCAGGAGCACGAACAGCCTGGAACCGTCCCTGCGGCTGGCCGGCCTTAAAGCTATCTGCTCCTGGGGAAGGTCGAAACCGAACTCCTCTACTTCCATACGACAAGCTTTGTTCCGGGATAAAAATAGGAAAGTATGGCCGTGTACTTCATTCCGTCTTCCGCCATCTCGAGGGCGGACCACTGGCAAAGGCCCACGCCGTGCCCGTAGCCGCTTCCCTTTACCGTCCAATAGCCGTTTTTAAAATCCATGGTGAAATCGGTGGATGGCAGCGCCTTCCACCCGATGAACTTCCTCATGTCCACTGCCTTCACATTAAAAACGCCCCTGCTGCCCGATATGGAGATGTCCTTGACCCTGCCCGTGCAGGTCCTGGATTTTATTTCCATGCCGTTTATGATGCCAGTGTCCACGCCCGCGGCTTTCAGCGCCTTCTGCACTTGGGCAGCCGGAAACCTCCTTGTCCAGGCGTTATAGGGCGAAAGGTCGCACTTCACCTTTACAGGCTTCAAATAAGGGATGTGCTTGCCAAAGACCTCGTAAGGGTCTTCCGTCTCGCCGCAGGAGGTCGAATGGAAAAAGGCCTCTATGGGCTTGCCGTCGTAGACCAGTATCTGTCCCTTTGTCGCGTCAACCGCCTCGCTGACCTGCTTGTCGTATCCGTCGTCCCCGTCATAAACCTGATCCAGCACGGAAGATGTGAGGTCGTAGTTCATCTGTCCTGCATGCATCTGCCTGTTTATGGCGTATGTCCTTGAAATGACGGCCTGGGCCTTGAGCGCCTCCATGGCCCAGTCCCTGCCGTCCTCGGCTTCAACCACGCTCTTTACGTAATTTTCCAGGTTCACCTTGTCAATGAGGTAAAGTCCGCCGCTGCCTTCCCAAATTTCGATCTTCCCGCTGTAGGGCCTTTCCCCCACCAGGAGCTTCCCCGCCGTCTTGTCCAGAAGCGCAAGCTTCTCGCCATCGGCCGGCACGCTGTGGAATTCTCCATCCAGGATCAGCACCCTTATATCCCTGGCCCAGGCCTTGCCGCACAAAAGGGAAAAAACAAAAAAACCTGCAGTGAGAAGGAAGAAACAGAAAGCAAAAAAAGCAAAGATACGGGCGGACACCCTCCTTGTTTCCGAAGCCAAAAAACTTTACCTCCTTCTGAAAAGCAGCAATATAAGAGTAAGAATGATGCTTATTATGAGGCTTGTGGCAAGGGGGAAATAAAAGGTGAAGTCCTTTTTCTTAACGAGGATATCGCCCGGCAGCCTTCCAAGGTGCCTTAGAAAGGGCAGTTTCCCCGCAAACATAAAAAAAACCCCGGCTGCCGCCACGAGCAGGCCCAGCACTACAAGCAGCCTGCCTATGGACTGCTCATGGCCGCTCATTTTTTTGAGCCACGCTCCTTTGCCTTGATGAAGCGCTCCATCTCGGAAAAAATGCAGCCGCAGTATTTCTGCCGGTAGAAACCGAGCTCCCTGGAAAGGCTTTCCCCTTCCCTGAAGCCACCCCTCCAGTCCTCCAGGTAAAAAGGGACATGGAAAAGCCTCTCCGCCTCCGCAGCCTCGGCGGTTATTATATCAAACTTCTGGTAGGGGCTGTACATCAGGGTCGTGGCAAAGGCGTCCGCCTTCATTTCCCTGGCGGCGGAGGCGGCCTCTCTTAACCTCATCCTGTAACAGTGGGCGCACCGCAGGCCATCCCGGGTGTCCTGTCCGGTCTCCGCAAGAAACTCCGTCAGACCGTAGCGGTCATTGTATGTGATGTCCAGCCCCCAGAGCCCCTGGAGCTGGCGCACCGCCTCCAGCCTCTTTAAATATTCCTGCGCGGGATGGATATTCGGGTTGTACCACAGGCCATTTACCCGGACCCCTTTGCCCTGCAGCTTCCGGACAGGATAAAGGGCGCAGTTCGCGCAGCATATGTGAAGCAGGATTTTCATAAGAACTATTTTATCTCTTTTCCCTTTTCTTTATTTTTACCATTGGACCCGTTGTTGTGTTTTTTTTGTCTTTTTGACCACCCTTGTAATACTATAAAAAATGCCTGAAAATCTGGCCGAAAACATTGAATGCGCCCTTTTCAGAATAAAGAGGGCGTCGCTTCGGGCGGGCAGGGACCCGGGGCAGATAAAGCTCATCGCGGTCTCAAAGACCGTGCCCGCGGAGAGGCTGAAAGAGGCGTTTGATTGCGGGGTTGCCGATTTCGGCGAAAACCGCATCCAGGAGGCGAAGACGAAGATGGACTCGCTTGCCGGACTGCCTGTGCGCTGGCACTTCATCGGACACCTTCAGACAAACAAGGCCGGAGCGGCCGTGGAAATGGGCTTCGAGCTTATTCATTCAGTGGACTCAGAAAGGCTGCTTTACATGCTGGAAAAACTCGCGGCAAGGGCCGGCAGGATACAGCGGGCGCTGATAGAGGTGAAGCTCTCCGGGGAGCCCGCGAAGCACGGCGTTTCAGAGGAGTTTTTTCCCGGTCTCCTGCGCGCCTGCCGGGAGGCCCCGCACATCAGGATAGAGGGGCTCATGACCGTCCCCCCCTACTCAAGCGACCCGGAAGATGCCAGGCCCTATTTTGCAAGGCTGAGGGCGCTCAAGGAGAAGGCGGAGGAGGAAGGCTTCACCCTGCCCCATCTTTCGATGGGGATGTCTCACGATTTTGAGGTGGCCATAGAAGAAGGCGCCACAATGGTCCGGATAGGGACCGCAATATTTGGAGGGAGGCAGAAATGACAGGTTTCATAGGCGGCGGCAACATGGCCGAGGCGCTTATCAAGGGGATGACGGCCAGGGGCCATGCGGACATACTGGTGGCAGAGCCGGTGGAGGAAAGAAGAAAGTACCTGGAGCAGGCCTATCACGTAAGGACCACGGCCTCCAACCTGGAGGCGGCCGAAGGGCCGGAGGTGGTTGTCATAGCCGTCAAGCCGCAGATAATAGACCAGGCGCTTTCGGGCATGAGGGAGGTCTTCGGCGCGGCTACAGGGAAACAGAAACTCGCCGTCTCGATAGCGGCGGGAATAAGGCTTGGCTACCTGACGGAGAAGCTTGGCACCAGGAACGTGGTGCGCGCGATGCCCAATACCCCCGCCCTGTCGGGCCTTGGCATGACGGTGCTTTCCATGAGCGAATGCCCGCCCGATGCCGCGCTTCTTGCCCGCGTGAAGGAGATATTCATGTCGGTAGGCAAGGTGATGGTCATGCCAGAAAAGCACATGGACGCGGTCACCGCCCTTTCGGGCAGCGGGCCGGCCTTCTTCGCCCTTTTCGTAGAGGGTTTGGTGGAGGGGGCGGTAAGGGAGGGCCTGCCTTCGGAAGCGGCAAGGGAACTGGCGCTTCAGACGGCGGCTGGCACCTTAAGGATGCTTGAGGAAGGCATGGACACGGCAAGCCTGCGGAAGATGGTCACCTCGCCTGGAGGCACCACGGCCGCCGGGCTGAGCGTGCTTGAAGGCAGGGGATTTAAGGACATCCTTTATGATACAATAGGTGCCGCAGTCCAAAGGGCCAGGGAACTGGGAAGAGGTTAGCTAGGGAAAGGCGCAAGGCAAGGAAAAAAATGTACGTCATAGGCAATTTCATCTCTGCCATTGCGGAAATACTGGACATAGCCCTTTCCCTGTACATGTGGATCGTCATAATAGCCGCGCTCATAAGCTGGGTGAACCCGGACCCCTACAACCCGATAGTGCGGTTCCTTTACAAGGCCACCGACCCCGTCTTCCGGCCCATAAGGCGGACCATAGGCACCCTGGGAGGGATAGACATCTCCCCCATTGTTGTGATACTCGTGATCATGTTCATTAAACGTTTCGCCGTAGCGTCCTTGATCGATTATGCTTCCAGGCTAGGAAGATGAGGCGGAAAGGGAGGTTTTTCTTCACATGAGAATAACGCCGCTGGACATTCAGCAAAAACAGTTCCCGGTAAAGTTCCGGGGGTTCGAGATGGACGAGGTATATGCCTTCCTCGAACTCGTCCGGGAAGAGATGGAGGAGCTTCTGAGGGAAAACTCCTCCCTCAAAGAGACCATCTCCAGGCTGGACAGCCAGCTTAAGGATTACAAGAACATGGAGTCATCCCTCAAGGACACGCTCATGACCGCCCAGCAAATGGTCGACGATTACAAGAACAACTCCAGGAAGGAAGCCGAGCTCGTACTCAGAGAGGCGGAGATAAAGGCGGAGGAGATGCTCCGGGACGCCCAGGAGCGGGTGGTGAAGATACATGAGGACATCGTTGACCTGAAAGGCATAAGGAGGCATTTCAAGGAGGAGCTGAAGCGCCTCATCCAGAACCACCTGCAGCTGATCGAGTTCGACAGGGAACGCGAAGGCGAGGATGGGGCCGCCCCGCAGGGCAACGGAGGGTTCATCAAGAACGAGCTGGGAAACGAGGCCGATGACTTGTGAAATCCCGGTTCACCGCCCTTAAGGGCGTAGCCGACGTCCTGCCCCCGGAGACCGGCCTGTGGAGAAAGATACTGAACACCGCCGGTCTTGTCATGAGCGCCTACGGATACGAAGAGATCATCCCGCCGGTGATCGAGCAGACCGAGCTTTTCCTTAGGAGCATAGGTGATTCGTCCGACATAGTTTCCAAGGAGATGTACACATTTACCGACAAGGGCGGCAGAAGCGTAAGCCTGCGCCCCGAAGGGACGGCATCCATTGTGAGGGCCTACGTGGAACACAACCTGCCGGCCCGTCCCGCGCCGCAAAAATTCTTCTATTCCGGACCCATGTTCCGTTATGAAAGACCGCAGAAGGGCAGGCAGCGGCAATTCTACCAGCTCGGGGCGGAGTGCTTTGGCATTGCGGACCCGGCAGTGGACGCCGAGATGATAACCATGGTGATGGCCATCCTGGGGAGGCTTGGGCTAAAAGGGCTTTCGCTGGAGCTGAACTCGATCGGCTGCAAGCAGTGCCGCCCTGCCTTCAGGGAGCGCCTGAGGGAATTTTTCACCCCTCGCTTGAGCGAGCTCTGCCCGGACTGCCAGAGGCGCTACGAGCAAAATCCGCTCCGCATACTGGACTGCAAGGTGGAGCGCTGCGGCGAGATCAGAAAAGACGCTCCACTCATAAGCGAAACCCTCTGCCAGGACTGCAGGGACCATTTTGCCAGCCTCGTGGGGTTCCTGGAAGCCCTGGGCACGCCGCATGTCTTTAACCCACACATGGTAAGAGGCCTCGATTATTACACGAGGACCGTCTTTGAGGTCAAGGGAGACGCCGGGCTTGGCGCCCAGAACGCCGTGGCCGCCGGAGGCAGGTACGACCTTCTGGTGTCCGAATTCGGGGGGCCCGAGACCCCGGCAATCGGTTTTGCGGCGGGGATGGAGAGGCTGGCTGGGCTCCTCCGGCAGGAGGCTGCCGCCCCCGGCCCGGCGCTTTTCATCGCCTCTCTTGGAGCGGAGGCCGCCACCGAAGCCCTGAAGCTGGCCACGCGCCTAAGGGACGGCGGCACAAGGGTTGAGCTCGGATGGGGAGGTTTTTCCCTGAAGAGCCAGTTGAGAAGGGCCGACAAAATAAACGCGGGCAGTGTGGTCATCATCGGCGAGGACGAGCTTAAAAGCGGCAAGTTCAAATGGAAAAACCTTAAGGATGGCTCATCGGGCGAAGCCGGGCGGGAAGAAATCTTAAAACAGTTCTCACGGGCGGAATAGTTTTTCTTTTTTTCTGACGTCTTTTTTGCTTTTTTTATTTTTGTTTTTGAATGGCGGAGATCTCATCCATATTGCCTGGAGTATGTCTGTCGGCGGCCGTGGCCTTTCTGGCTTTGGCGGCCTCCTGCCTGCACCCTTCATTTGACGCCCTGCTTATGTCCCCGCTTATGGGTATGCTCCTTGGGAATTTTATCGAAAATAAAAAGCGGTTCGAGGCAGGTGCCCGCTTTTGCGTCAGCAGGGTCCTGCCCGCCGCGCTTGGCCTCTACGGCGCTCAGATGGTTTTCCCCGGGCCCGCAATGAAGTTTTTTTTGTTTTTCCTGCCCTACGCGCTGGGCGCCGGCCTGCTTTTTTTCGTTATAACCTTTATCGTGGCCAGGGGGTTCGGGCTTGAATCCGGCATCTCCCTTCTGCTTTGCGCGGGTCTTTCCGTGTGCGGGGCAAGCGGCATGGCCATTATCTCGGGCGTCAGGGGCGCAGACCGGGACGATGTGTCCGTATCCCTCATCTCACTTTGGACAGTAGGGCTGGCGGGAATGTTTTTCATGACCTTCTGTCCCGATGCGCTTGGGCTCCTGCCCCAAAAGTTCGCTTTCATGCTGGGTGCCGCCCTGCCCTCGCTTGGCCTGATAAGGGCGGCCTCGGCTTCCATGGGCAGGACACTGGCCGGGCTTGCAACAAGCCTGAAGCTCATAAGGACCGCGCTTTTGGCGCCCCTGGTAATGGTGCTTTATTTCATGAAAAAGACGGTCCGGCCCCTTGAAGCCCTTAGCTTCATCGCAGTATTCACCGGCCTTGCGCTGGCGGTAAACCTGACTGGCCCGGCCGGGCTGAGGCTCAGCGAAACCCTTGCGCCAATCGGACTCCTTGCGCTTTCGCTCTGCCTGGCAGCCCTTGGGCTCACCGTGGATCTTGATTCCATAGCCAGGAAAGGGGCATATCCGCTGCTTACAGCCCTTTTTGCCTGGAGCATCTCGGTCCTGTTCATATACCTGGCGATGAGGGCGCTTTAGCCAAAAAAAGAAAAAATGAAAAAAACATTGATAACCGGTTTTTTTCTTTTCCTGCTTTTCTTCTGGGCGGTCCTGATCGCGATCATGTTATTGATCTCGTATCATCAGTCCGGTGTGATAATGGCGCGGCTGGAGGACATCGGACCGGTTTCCCTGGAGCAGAGGCTCGCCTACTCCGGGCTGACCGCGCAGAGCGAAAGCCGTTTCCTGGCCGCAGGGTTTTATGTTTTCTTGACCGGCTTCATGGCGGCGCTGTTTCTGGGAAAAAGGTTTTTTAAGGCGGTTAATGACCTGCACCAGGCTGCCCGGCAGATAAATTCCGGCGGCTTGCCGGAAAGCGTCCAGGAGACGCCGCAGGGGGAGCCTGCCCCCGGGGCCGGAGAGCTCTCGGAAATAGCCTCTGCCATGGACAGGCTCTTGCGGACCCTCCGGGAAAAGGAAGACGCACTGGCATTGAAAGACCGCTATATAAGCATGATGCCCGTTTCACTCTGGGTGGTGGACGGGAAAAAAAATCTCGTCAGGGACATCAACCCGGCATTCACAAGTCTTCTGGGTTACGAGCGGGAAGACATCCTGGGGTTTCCCGTCTTTGATTTCATGGATGAAAAAAGCGAAAGATGGCTGAGAAAGCAGACCTGTCTGCCCGATAGCGGCACAAGTTCCCTCTGCCAGCTCACGCTCATATCGAAACAGGGTGAGATGGTGCCTTTAACGGCGTCGTGGTCCGCCCTGCCCGCGGACAAGGACGGGACACCGGTCATGCTGGGGATACTGAAGCCGTGGATGCCCGGCTGCCAGGCCGGGGCCGGGATGCCTGGCAATTCCGTTTAACTCGTTTTCTTTTAACCCACCACGTCCAGTTTTCTTACCCGCAGGTTTTTCACCCCCAGAGACCCTGCAAGCGCCCGGCATGCCTCCACGTCCACACCCTCCGTATCAACGACCGTCACCTGCACGTCCGGCACATACCTGACGGAGCCCGAAATGAAGTCTAGGAGCGCCCTGAACGCATCTTTGTGCAAAGGTTTGCACAGCCTCCCGTAAGTCTCTTCGTCCTGGGCGTCCATGCTGATCGAAAGAGAGTCCACGAGCCCGGCAAGCTCCGGCAGGATGTCCCTTCCGTTTACCAGGCTGCCCTGCCCGTTTGTGTTTATCCTTACCCTTCCGCCCCTCTGCTTCACCCATCCGGCAACCTCTTTTACGACGTCCAGTCGCATGAGGGGCTCCCCGTAGCCGCAAAAGACCACCTCCGAATATTTTGCCGGGTCCCCGATGGCCTCCTGCAGCTCCCGGGCGGAAGGCTCCCGCCGGAGCCTGAGCATATGCCCTTTCACGAAATCACCCTTCATCCGCACGCAAAAAGAGCAGTTGTTCGAGCACCTGTTTGTAACGTTCAGGTAAAGGCTGTCCCGTATGGGATAGGCGATCACGCCTTCGCCTGACACCTCGCCTATCCCAAAAAGCCTGAAGGCGTTAAGAGATGTTATCCTTGCCACATCTTCCGCCCTGATGCCCCTGATCTGTGCCAGCTTTTCCGCCGTGTGCCTGACATGGGCTGGCTCGTTCCTTTTGCCCCTGAAAGGCTCAGGGGCAAGATAGGGCGCATCGGTCTCAACGAGAATGCGGTCATCCGGGACCGAGGCGGCTATGCCGGCAAGCTCCGATGACCTCTTGCTTTTGAAGGTTACCGGTCCCGCAAAGGATATATAAAAGCCCATCGCAACCAGCTCTCCGGCCATCTCCATGTCCCCGGAGAAGCAGTGCAGCACGCCCCTGAGCGGCCCTCCGGCGCCGCAATACTGCCCAAGTACGCGGACCGTGTCCCGCGCGGCCTCCCGCGAGTGCACTATGAGCGGGAGCCCAACCTCAAGCGCAAGCTCTATATGCCTTTTAAAGGCCTCTATCTGGGCCTCCCTCGGGGAGTGCATGTAATGGTAGTCCAGCCCGGTCTCTCCGACAGCGACGGTCTTTTTATCCCTGGCAAGCGCCAGGAGGGCCTTAAACGCGCCGTCGTTAAAATCCTTCGCGTCATGAGGGTGCACTCCCACAGCCGCATGAACAAGGTCATTCGACCGCGCAATGGCCGCAGCCGCCATCGAGCTCTCCACCCCGGAGCCTACAGTTATGATATGCCTTACGCCCGCGGCCCCTGCGCGCTCCAGCACCTCCGCCCTGTCCGCATCGAACTGGGACATGTCCAGATGGCAGTGCGTATCTACCAGGAAAATGTCTTTATTCATCTCTTACCTTTGGAATTTCAGCAGTGGTCTTAAAATAGCCCCGGCCAGGTTTTTTCTTGCGTGCATGCTCCACTATGGAGCGGCTTTCGCCGGCATGACGGACTTACGCCAATTTTTTATGAAACACCATCCCCGGCCCGGAACGACAAAAAGAAAAAACAGTATTTTAAGATTTCGATACCTGCATTTGCCGCAGGGTAATTCATTTTATTTTAACCCAGCCGGAGTTTTTGTTTTTTTGTATTTTTTATTTTTTGCCGCTTCCAGATTGGCAACAGGCCGCCCGCAGGCCGCATAAAAGCGAAAAACAAATCAAAAACCTGGCTCAGGAGCCAAACTTCTTGAGCCTCCCCGTGTTTGCAAGCGCAAGAGGCATGAGGGCGGTCGAGGGAATGATCCCAAGCTCCCCTTTCAGACACTGTCTTTCAGAGAAACTTTCCGTGACCCCTCCAAGCACATAAGGCGCATGGAGCATGACCGGCACGGGATGCCAGCTATGGCCTTTCATTACCGCCGGGGTTGAATGGTCCCCGGTGATTATGAGCGCATCCGGTTTCAGTGCCAGTATGGAGGGAAGCGCCTTGTCCGCCTCCTCTATTTTCCTGGCTTTTTCGGCGAAATTGCCGTCCTCTCCAAAAGAGTCCGTCTTTTTGAAATGTATGAAGAAGAAATCGTAGCTGCTCCAGTTGTCCTTCATGTATTCGATCTCTTCTTCAAAGCTACCCTCGAAATCCGGGGCCTCCATCCCGATGAGCCGCGCCAGCCCGCGGTACATGGGATAAGATGCGATGGCCAGGGCGCGGAGCCCGTAGGCCTCCAGGAAGGAGGGCATCCTGGGGTGGGTCGAAAATCCGCGGACAAGGGCATAGTTCTGAGGATGCTCGTCCCTGAGGATCTCTTCCACCTTATTTATGAATTTGCTGGCGACTGCAGCCGTTTTTTCCGCCTTCGGGTGTTTGGGGATAAGGGGCAGCGGCGCCTTGCCTTCCATCTGCGGGTCTGAATCGTTGACCATGGCGGCCTCCGGGGGCACCGCATCGGGAAACCTCATGACCACGGCAAAGCGATGCTCCATCCCGGGACCGAATATGAACCTTACCCCGTCTATATCCTGTATCTCCTTCTGGAGCCGTTCCGTCACCTTGCGCATCTTGTCCGTTGAGGGCCGGCCCGCCCTCCTGTCGGTTATCACGTTGCTTTCAATGGTGGCGTAATTGCACCTGATGGCGACGTCCGTCTTTTTCACGTCAAGTCCCAGGCCCACGGCCTCCAGCACGCCCCTGCCTATCTCCCATTTGAGCGGGTCGTATCCGAAAAGCCCAAGGTGGCCAGGCCCGCTGCCGGGCGTGATGCCGGCCCCAACGGGGATATGCATGCCGCAGGCCGACACACTGGAAAGCTTGTCCATGTTCGGGGCCTGCGCGGCCTCCAGCTCCGTTTTACCGGTAAAAGGCCCGTCAGGCCCTCTATAAGGCAGCCCTCCCAGCCCGTCCATAACAAGCATAACGATCTTGCTGCTGTTTTTCTGTAATAGTCCCTTGATGACAGATTGCATGATTAGTCATTTTACTCCAAAGGGCGGGCGTTTTAAAAGTGGATCCCGGAAAATTACTCGTGCCATTGACAAACTGCCGCTGTAACTGATATAGTCATGGACTATGGGCGGAACATACACGACATTTCATCCTCACACAAGAAGGAGAAAGAGGAACCTGGGCTTTCTCAAGAAGATGAGCACCAAGGGCGGCCGCGACGTCCTTAAAAGAAGAAGGGCCAAAGGCAGAAAAAAACTTACTGTCTAGTCCGTACGCAGAAACAAGCAAAAAAGCCCCTTTTTTTAAAATGGTTAAAAAGCTCGTCCTCCTGCTGATAGGGTTCTATCAGGTGGCCTTGTCTCCATTTTTGCCGGCAAGCTGCCGCTTTACTCCTTCGTGCTCTGAATATGCGAAGCAGGCTGTGGGGCGCTATGGAGCGCTTAAAGGCGGATGGCTCGGGCTCAGGCGGCTCATCAGGTGCCATCCCTTCAGCGCCGGGGGCTATGATCCCCTCAGGTAATGACAGGGAAAGTCCGTTTTCTGCCGGAGCGCGTTCAGCGTGAAGGCAGCGGGCATGAATAGAAAAACCAAAAAAACAAACAAAAGCTCCTCACATTCGAGGCCTGAAGGGTCCAATGGATAAAAAAGCCTTATTGGCGGTAGTATTATCGGTCGCTGTCCTGATCCTGTACCAGTTTTACCTTGCTCCCAAGCCGGCTCCTGTGCCTTCAACTCCCGCGGCCGGGCAAGCTGCGCCAGCGGCCCAAAAGGCGGCCACGCCGGCGGTTGCGCCCGCCGCGGCGCTTTCACAGGGGACCCAGCCCGCCGCCCAGCACATCGTGACGGTGGAGACGGACCAGTATGTGGCCAGGTTCTCAACCGTGGGCGGGGTGCCCGAATACTGGATGCTCAAAAAATACCGGGGAGCAACCAAACAGACCAAAAACCGGAACGTTGTGATCCTGGAGCCCGGCAGCTCTCTTCCTCCGCTTTCGCTGGGCCTGGTCTCCGATTTCGACGCCGCCCACCTGAACTTCAGCCTGGCAAGCGGGACTACGGACCTGAAGCTGGACAAGTCCCATCCGGAAGGGAAGATCGTATTTGAGTATTCCTCCGGGCAGGCTTTAATAAGAAGGACATACACCTTCCATAACGGCCAGTACAGGGTGGACCTCAAGGACGAGGTCAAGGGATTTCCCAGCTATACGATCACCCTTGGCCCCGATTTCGGCATCTATTCAAGGGAGGGAGGCAGGGGCATCCATGTGGGGCCCGTGCTGCTTTCCGGCACCGACAGGATAGAGGTGTCGCACAAAAAGGTGGAACACGGGAGCGTCTCCTACACGCAGGATGTAAAGTGGATCGCACAGGAAGACAAGTATTTCTGCTCCGCGCTTGTCCCCCACTCCAAAATGGACGAGGCTGTCGCGTTCATGCAGAGCGGAAACCCGGTGATAGCCTTCAGGACCAAAAACCCATCCGTCGAGAAGTTCGCCATTTATGCCGGCCCGAAAAAACAGAGCGACCTGGCGGCCCTGGGCTCCGGGCTTCAGTACATAGTGGATTTTGGCATATTCTCCATCATATCCCGTCCGATACTGTGGCTCCTCAAGCTGATACACAGCGGGGTCGGCAATTACGGGTGGTCCATCGTCCTTCTTACCCTTCTGATAAGGATACCTTTTTTGCCGTTGGTGGCCAAGGGGCAGAAATCGATGAAAAAGCTCCAGATGATCCAGCCGCTGATGCAGGAAATAAGGCAGAAATACAAGAAGGACCCCCAGCGGATGCAAAGGGAGATGATGGATATCTACAAGAAGCACAAGGTAAACCCGATGGGCGGATGCCTTCCGATGCTCCTGCAGATACCGGTCTTCTTCGCGCTCTACAAGGTGCTCCTGATATCCATAGCACTTAGGGGTGCCCCATTTGCCCTCTGGATAACCGACCTGTCCCAGAAAGACCCGTATTATGTGCTGCCGGTCGTAATGGGCATAACGATGTTCATACAGCAGAAGCTGACGCCGGTCAGCACGGGAAACCCTGCTCAGCAAAAACTGATGCTGATCATGCCTGTGATCTTTACCATAATGTTCATGAACTTCGCTTCGGGGCTGGTGCTCTACTGGCTGGTGAACAACCTGCTTTCCGTGGCCCAGCAGATCTACATCAACAAGAAAGTCATAGTCTGAGAGAAAGGGCGGTCTTCATCGCCTCTATCATGCTGGAAGGGTCCGCCTTGCCCTTCCACGCTATGTCATAGGCGGTGCCGTGGTCCGGGGAGGTCCTTATGATGGGAAGCCCCACCGTTACATTGACCCCCTTTTCAAACGCCACCATCTTAAGCGGGATAAGCCCCTGGTCGTGGTACATCGCAACGACTATGTCCACCTGCCCGGCATAGGCCTTCCTGAAAAGCGCATCGGCGGCTATCGGTCCCTGCACCCTTATACCCCTGTCCTTCGCCTCGCGCACGGCAGGGGCTATCTTCTCTATCTCCTCGGAGCCAAAAAGCCCCGCCTCCCCCGCGTGCGGGTTTAGGCCGCAGACCGCGATCCTTGGCCTTCTGATCCCAAGCATCCTTGCCGCCTTTGCGGCAAGCTCTATCTTCGCGGCAACGGCCTCCCTGCTTATCAGGCGCGGCACTTTTTTGATGGCAGCATGGGTGGTAACAAGGAGCACCCTCAGGGGCCCGCCGATGAGCATCATGGCAAAGTCGGAGGCCCCGGTAAGCCTGGCAAGCATCTCGGTGTGCCCTGGGTATTTTATTCCGGCCATCCCGAGCGCCTCCTTGGAGATGGGCGCGGTGCAGATGGCGGCCACCCTGCCCTCAAGGGCAAGCCTGGCGGCCCTTTCTATGTATTCATAGGATGCAGCCCCGCCTGCGGCGGTCGGCGCTCCGGCCCTGAAGGCCCGCGGCTCAAGCCGCCCGGTTTCGATCACCTCCAAAACCCCGGCCTCCGGATGGCTGTCCTCGGGGGCGGCAATGAAACGGAGCCGCACATCGAGACCAAGCATCCCGAGCGCCTTCTCAACCGGCACCCTGCCGCCTATCAGCACCGGGGCGCATACCCGGGTTACCTCCTGGCTGAAGGCTGCCTTTACAGCCACCTCAGGCCCTATCCCACCCGGCTCGCCTATGGTCACCGCGATCCTTTTAAGCCTTCCTTTTTTCATAGACCCTTATTTTACACCAAGATATTTTGTGTGGGTTCCCGAATGGCGCTGGTTTAAGGGTTTCTTCCATGAAAAACTCATTTAAAAGGTACTGGCCATTATGCCGCATAGCCGTCATACCGGCGAAGGCCGCTCCCTGGCCAGTGACTTTTACCTGCAAACAAAGCCAAGTCGCTTGATTCCGGGTCGAGCCCGGAATGACAGCTAAGTCTTTTATGCAAAGGAATTTATGACTCACCACACTAGCGCCATTCTGTGGTGTCCCATAAATAACTGTCATAAGCGGGTCATCCCGGCCAGATTTGTTCTGATCGCGGATAAAACGGGCGGGATCGACTTTAAAAACAGGGATTCCCGCCGCGCTTCGCTTGCGGGAATGACAGACGGATTAATGCTGAAAACTTTTGGGGACACCACACCAGGAAATTGACTTTGGCACGCCGGAAAAGAAAATATTGACTGCAAGCTGCATGCCTGATAAAAAATAATCAGGGACCGGGCAGCCGTGCCCAGGTGCCGAAGCGCAGCGGCACGGCAAGCAAAAGGCAAAAAGAGAAAAAGCAAAAAAGAAGAGAGGCATCCCTATGGAAAAGACCGCGGTGGTCTATGGAAGAGGGTTCGAAGTGCTCCTTAGCAATGAAAGGGCCCAGGCGGCACGGATGGTCATAGAGCAAGGGGGTGTCGAGGGAGGCCCGGGGGACCGCCACGAGAAAAGTGACCAGTGGCTTTTTGTCATATCCGGAGAAGGAGTGGCCGTGGTAAACGGAAAGGAGATCAGGCTTAAGCCGGGCAGCCTTGTCCTCATCGAAAAAGGGGACACGCATGAGATCAGGAACACGGACACAAACCCGCTTGAGATGCTGAACTTCTACGTACCCCCCGCTTACTGACGGTCCGGCGGTTTTATTTACAGAAAAATAACCGCTTCTTCCGGAGAGACCCTTTTTGGGGCCTTGGGGGATTCGGCCGGGAAGCCCATGGGCACAATGGCAACCGGCCTTAAGCCCGCTGGCAGGCCCAACACCCTGGAGACACCCTCCTCATTGAAAGCACCCACCCAAACGCTTCCTATGCCAAGCTCCCTGGCCGCAAGCATCAGGCACATGACGCTGATGGACGCATCCTGGACACAGTAGAGCCCGGCCCCTCTCTGCCCGTACCTCTTTGCGGCCGATTTTTCGTCCGCGCAGGCCACCATCACAATAGGGGCGTCTTCCATGAAACGCTGCCCCAGCGCCTCCGAGGCCAGCCTCCGCTTGAGGGCTGCATCTTTTACGAAATAGAATTTCCTGGACTGAAGGTTCCCGGCGCTCGGGGCCCATAGGAGGGCTTCGATCAGCCTGCCGACGGCATCGTCGGGAATTTCCCTTTTCTCAAAACGCCTGATGCTGCGCCTCTCCTTTATCGCGCCGTAAACGTCCATGGCATGAAGGTCCTCCTGCGATTATCTTACTACAGCAGGGACAGTGTTCCAAAAGTTCTTTGAATAAAAAATCTTCTTATGCTTTGGCAGTCATTCAGGCAGTTTTTTTAAGCCGCCCGATCACATGCTGAAAATAGGCGGTGGCGTTAAGTGGCAGGGGATGGTCCCTGCCCCGCTATTTTGCTCCGGCCTGTTCGAGGATGCGCACGATCTCCGGCTTTCCGGACCGTTTAGCCCAGTCCAGCACGCTATGCCCGCTGCCTGCCGCCCTTACGTCCGCCCCCTTTTTTATTAGGAGCCGCACAATGTCCCCGAAACCGTCTGCGGCGGCCAACATCAACGCAGTCGTGCCGTCCTTGAATTTCGCATTGACATCCGCTCCATGGTCTATAAGAAGCCGCATGGTCTTTGCATGGTGCATTAAACCGGCATTTATCAGCGCCGTCATGCCTGTGTCTTTGTCCTGAGCGTTCACGTCCGCGCCCTTGCTTACCAGAAGGCGAACAATGTCTCCGGAGCCGGCGGCGGCCGCCTCCATCAGCGGCGTTATGCCAAAATCGTTCTTCGCGCTTGCGTCCCTGCCCTGGTCGAGCATTGACCGGACGGCCTTGATATCATCCCTGTCTATGGCCTGAAAAAAAGGGTCCCCAAAAGCCCCCGCAGAGGACACAAAAAAGAGAAAGAGCGCGTTTGCGCATATCGCCGCCACAAGCATCAACAATACAAAGGGAACTGCCGCTGTTTTTTTCCCGGAACGCATTTTACCCCCCCCGCCCCGGCCCTGCCCGGACCGGAAAACATTTTTTAAATTTCCTTTATTTAAAAAAAATCGCTTTTCCAGTGTCAAGGTAATAATACTGGCGACTCCCCTGTTCACAGGAACTTTAATACCAAACTGTCAGAAAAAGAACCGCTTTCCGGCGATGCCCCTCTTTTTGTGGAAGCGGCGCTCTGCCCGCGCTAACCGTTCATGACCGGGCCGGACAGAGCGCCGATAGAGCGCGGCTCAGAGCCCGGATGCTTTCTCCGCTGCCTCTCTTGCGAGCAGCCTCTGCGCCTGGATATCTCCCGACATGGCCTCCTTTACGGTTTGCTCGTGGGTCTCGGTTGCCTCCTGCAACGCCGACTGGCCGGCGCTACTGATCTGAACGACGTCTTTTGGGCCTTGCCGCAGACTCTCCTGCGCCGGTTTCCCATTCACAGGTCTGGACAGGTCCGGGGGCTGTGCTGCATTTGATGCCGGTACGTTTGTAATCATCCTCGTCCTCCATGTCAGTGGTTTGGGGTCAAAAAAGAGCTCTTTGTTCTTTGTCGTGAAAAAAAGCCGTTAACTTTAGGCAAGGATTTTGCGGTACTTACGTTTCAGGCGCTTTATGTGATATGAGTCACGTATGCAGGACTGTTTGATGAAAAGAGGCCGCCAAAGCGGCCTCTCTTTTCAGATTTTTTGGAAAGGAAAATTTTTTCTAGGAAAACCACCCGAGGGCGTCTTTCACCGCGCACATCGTGGCCCTTGCGGCGTCACCGGCCTTCCTTGACCCCTCGTTTACCACGTCCTTAAGGTAGGAGGGGTTTCCCATGAGCGACCTTCTTTTCTCCCAAATGGGCTCAAGCACGGCCATGACGTTTCTGATGAGCACGCCCTTGCAGTCCAGGCAGCCGATGCCGGCGCTTATGCATCCCTTCACCACCCAGTCCTTCTCATCGGAGGAAGAGAATATCTTGTGCAGGTGATAAACCGGGCAGAGCTCCGGGTTGCCCGGATCGGTGCGGCGCTTCCTTGCCGGGTCCGTCATCATCGTCTTTATCTTTGTCTCGACCTCCGAAGGCTCGTCGCTAAGGTAAATGGCGTTGCCGTAGCTCTTGCTCATCTTCCTGCCGTCAACGCCCGGCACCTTGGGGAATTCGGTCAAAAGCCCATCTGGCTCCGGCAGGACCTGGCCGTACAGGTGGTTGAACCTGCGGGCGATCTCGCGGGTTATCTCCAGGTGCGGAAGCTGGTCCTGGCCCACGGGCACATAGTCCGCCCTGTATATGAGTATGTCCGCCGACTGCAGGACCGGGTATCCCAGAAAGCCGTAGGTGGATAGGTCCCTGTCCTGGAGCTCCTCCCTTTTCTCCTTGTACGTGGGAACCCTTTCGAGCCAGCCAAGCGGGGTTATCATGGATAGCACGAGGTGGAGCTCGGTGTGCTCGGGCACCATGGACTGGACAAATACGGTGCATTTTTCAGGGTCCAGTCCCGCTGAAAGGAAATTCAAAAGCAGGTCCATCGTGCTTTCCTTAATGACTGATGGGTCCTGGTACCCGGAGGTCAGCGCGTGCCAGTCCGCAACGAAATAAAAACACTCATACTGCTGCTGCAGCCTCACCCAGTTCTGAAGGGCGCCAACCAGGTTTCCCAGGTGGAGTTTCCCGCTTGCCTGCATACCGCTTAACACCCTTTTCATAACCCTATCCCGCCTTTCGTGAAGAAACCGAGGACCGCCAGAAAGAGCCTCATCATGGGGTCTATGAAATAGGACGCGATCCCGGTGAATATAAGCAGCATCACAATTATAAAACCAAACCGCTCCAGCTTCTCAAATGTATAGGCCTGCCTTGCGGGAAGCAGCCCGGCAAGCACCCTTCCGCCGTCAAGCGGAGGAATGGGGATAAGATTGAAGGCGGCAAGCAGCAGGTTTATCCAGACGCTCTGCTTAAGCATCTCGCCCACAGGCTTGATGATGCGGGAAAAAGTATCAGGGCCGGTAATCGAGGCCAGGGGCAGGAGGGCATAAGCGAGCAGCACTCCGCTTATGATCGCAATGACCATGTTGGTCAGCGGCCCGGCAAGGGCGCTTAGCGCCATCCCCTTTCTGGGATTCCTGAAGTTGTACGGATTTATGGGCACAGGCTTGGCATAGCCAAAGACGAACTGCCCCCTGGTAAGCACGAGAAGGGCAAGCGGCATGAACACCGTGCCGATCGGGTCTATGTGCGCAAGGGGGTTCAGGGTTAGCCTGCCCATGGATTTTGCCGTCCTGTCCCCCTGGAGGTAGGCCACATATCCATGCGCAACCTCGTGAAAGGTGACCGCAATAAGGATGGGGACGAGCGAAATGGATAACTGCCTTAAAATGCTGTCCACTGTTTAAAGACCCCTTTGCCCCTTTTCATTTTTGATATATAGATTAACATTTATCCCCGCATACTTCAGGGAAATGCCCCCGATATGAGACTGAGAGCGCAGTGGCCGCAGCGACCCTCTGCGATATAGCGCGGGGCGACTGCCGTTTGCCGTATTTATGCCCTGCGGGCATCGGATGCAGCGATAAATCATTTTGCCGGAATCGCCTGCTTCACTCGCTATTCATTTCATGTAAGCCGCGCCCGCCCTCACTAAACAAAACCGCCACTGTGCGCCTATCGCGGGACACGGCGGACCAGGTCAGTTCCCCAGGAAGCCAAAGGCTTTTTGGAGCAGAAGCGCAGAGAATGCCCCTCGCCTCGCACAAAAAAAACCCTGAAGAGCAAAAAAAGGGGCCTGTCCCGGCCCCCTTTTCTCACAAATTTTTTTTGCGCCTAGACCGGGTTCAGCACCTTGTCTATTACCGTCCTTGCGACCACGAGCGGGTCTATGAAGGAGCTGTCCATGTCCTGCTCCAGGTCCCTCTTGTTGGACAGGTAGGTGATCCTGTCCTGCATCCGGTCACGGAGGAACTCCATGTAGGCGGCAACCCTGGAGGGCTTGTATTTCTTGTCGTAGTCCGGGCCGAACAGGTCGTTGCCATTTTTGGGGATAGACATGCCCTGGAAGCGCTTCCAGTCGCGCCATTCTATGTTGCCCCGCACAAGCTCCGTCATTATCTTGAGCGACAGCTCCTTGGGTATGTCCACAAGGTCGCCCGGAAGCCCGAAGGCGTGAGTGTTCATTATGTAGCACTCGCAGCCCGCCTTGAACAGCTTCATGAACTGCTGGCAGTCCACAATCAGCGGGTGCACCCGGAAGGGATTGGCAAAAGGCTCTATGACCAGCCTGTTTAACTCCTTCGGGTCCACGTTTTCCACGCCTTTGGCCCGGAGGGTGGAAAGGGATGCCCCCATGGCCACGGCCAGGCCCGCGGAATTTATCCTGCATATGGGAGGCAGGCTCGTGTCCTTCTGAAGCCAGATGACCTTGCCCGGCGCCGCGCAATAGTCGGCGTGGTTGAACATGTCGCGGGACTTTATGCACCGCCCGTTGTCGTTCCTTATGTCCTCCGCCACTATCTTCCTCTCGCCCTCCGGCGTTTCAAGGACGGCCACGTTCTGCGCGGAGTAGAAATACCTGATGATGGGGTCGTTGAACCGCACCGCGTCCGTCTTGTCAAAGAGGGAGGGTTCGAGGGCCGTTGTCAGGTTGTTCTCGAAATCTATGAGGAAGGCGTCATCGTGCACCACTGTGACCTTTTCGTCCGGCCTGAGCGTACCCTCATGGTCCAGGCTGTTTGTTATGGAGGATTTGCCGGAGCCCGAAAGGCCAAATACCGCAACCGGGGGGTTTCCGCCTATGGTCTTTATCCCGCCATGGCAGGCCACCATATTGTGGCGCACGCCTATCGTCCAGGCCAGCGTGAGGGTGCCTTTTTTCCTCTCCCCAAAATACCTCATTCCCAGGATGGCTATGCAGTTTTCCTTCTCGTCTATTATGACCAGCCCGCTTGGATGATCCGGGTGCTTCCATTCGGGGTCCGCCACTACAAGGATGTCGGGCTCGTTGAGCACCCTGGATTTCCTGAAGGTGGTGGCCCAGGGCTCTATGAACGGGGTGAAATTGAACCCCCAGTCCATCATGTTCTTGGCATCCGTCTCCGGGGAAAGCAGATGGGCCTTTATCATGAAGCTGGGGTGCAGCCCCACTATGCCCTCAAGCCAGAGGCCGGACCTGCGGTTCAGCTGGTAGAGCGCCTCAAGCAGAATGCCCTGCAACTTGTCGCTGTCCTCCTTTGAAAGCTCCCTGACAAGCCTCCTGGCCTTGGCGGTCCTGCCCACTACCCCGCCGTCGTTTGATATGAGCACCTTCGCATCGGCGGGCAGACCGTACTGCTCCGGCTGGTACATGGGCTCCGTGGTCTCGATGACCTCAGGCTGCTTCAGGGCAAGCCGGTAAAGCTCGGCCATGCCCACCTTTTTTACGGAGTTTGCCAGAAAGGCGGACTCCACCGCCGCCCTCCACGCCGATAACGGTTTTTTCTGGAAAGTAGCCATTCATTCCTCCAAAAATTCAATTAGATATTTTTAGCCTAAAGTTATAAATTTGTCAACTTAGACCCCCTTTTTTCTCTCTTTAGGCCGGTTTTTTTCAAATTCCAAGACAAAAAATGGAAATTTTTTAAAAAATTTACATAAAAAAGCCAAAAATCTTTTGTAAAGTTTTTTCTTTGTTTATTGAGCGGACTTGGAAATAAGATATCTGATATAATCAAGCGGATGAGATTAGGGGTTTTGATAACGGATTCGGGCTACAGGAAGATGGTGGTGCCCATCCTGAATGCGGCCATAAGGAGGGGAGACGAGGTGAACATATTCCTTATGGATGACGGCTGTTTCATGTCAGAGGACCCTGAGTTCGTAAGCACGGTATCAGGAAAGCTCAAAGTGAACGTATGCGACCTGAACCGGGGACAGAGGAACCTTGAGCTGCCCGGAGAGATACGGGCCGGCAGCCAGTATGACAACATCTCCATGGTCCGCTGGTGCGACCGGCTTCTGGTTTTCTGATGCCCCTGAGAAAGCGCATAGCGGTCATAGTCAAGGAAAGATCGGAGGAGGCGCTCAGGATGGCCCTCGGGCTTACCCTCTATGACGACATGGTGGACATCTATCTTGCGGGCCCGGCTCCCAAACCCACGGAGATGAACCTGATGAACCTGGAGATGCTCAAGGCCATGAGGGCGGGGCTTTACTCCTTTTGCGAAATTGATGATTTCAAGACAGTAAACGAGCGGGACATGCCAGAGATCCTGTTAAAGTACGATGTCGTGATATCTTACTGATGAAAATAGTCCATATTCTTAAAAAAGAGCCGGATGCCTTCGACCTGAAGATAATAGAGGCCCACAAAAAGGGCAACGAGGTGACGGTCTTCGAGCTTTTCAGGGAGTTCGACCCGGACAAGCTCCTTCAGGCGGTGCAGGAGGCGGAGAAGGTCTACTGCTGGTGACCGCGGGCAAGGAGCCGTTACGCCCACGGCGTCCCGCCGTCCACGGCGCTGTGCTCCTCCCACATGAACCAGTTGCCGGTGTCCGTGAGGAACTGGTACGTATTTGAAAAAATGCTGTAGTGCTGCTCCTCTTCCTTTATGAGCCTCTCGAAGACCGCCTTTTCCCTGCCGGTGGCCGAGGAGGCGGCCTTCTCATAGAAATCCACGCTCTCCTTCTCCATCCTCATCGCTATTTCCAGGGCCTGGGTCTCATCCGCGGTGGCAGTCACGCGCTCGAGCATGGACGACCTGTTTTCCTCAAAGACGGTGCTTATTTTTTTCATCGGGCTTTCTTCAGGGAAAAAATCTATGTCCATCCCTTCGAAGATGCATTTCAGCACCTCCAAGTGCCTCTTTTCATCATCTATTATGGACAGGAACATCTTTTTGCCCACCGGGTGGGAGGTCTTCCGGGCGGCCTTCTCATAGAATTCAATCGCGTCCGTCTCGGTCTTCATGGCAATCTCAACCGCCTTCATCGTTTCGCCCTCTTTCCTCATAGCTTGGAGAACTGGTCCTTTCCGGCGCCGCAGACGGGACACACCCATTCTTCGGGCAGGTCCTCGAAACGGACCCCCGGTTTTATGCCGCTGTCGGGGTCACCTAGCTCCGGGTCATAAACATAGCCGCAAAGGTCGCAGATCCATTTTCCCATCAATTTAATAAAAAACCTCCGGAATTTCCTTAAAAACTTTAGGGCAAAAAAGACGGGCTGTCAAACGGGTTTTTTGAAGAGCAGATTGGGAGGCAGAGAGGCCATGCAATCCCCCGGATATTCATTGCCGCACGGAAAGCCGCCGGCAATCTTCAGAAATTCCAGGACCACGCGGGGGTCAAACTGGGTTCCGGCGCAGCGGATGAGCTCCGATATGGCATAGTCCTTGCCAGGCGCCTTCCTGTAAGGCCTGTCGGCGGTCATGGAATCAAACGCGTCGGCCACATAGAGGACCCTTGCTAGGAAAGGTATGCCTTCGCCCTTGAGCCCGTCAGGATACCCGCTGCCGTCGAACCGCTCATGGTGGTGCCTTATGACACGGGCCACACGGAAAAGGGTTTCCGACTGGCAGAGTATCTCTGCCCCGTGGACCGGGTGCAGCTTGACAAGCTCGAACTCCCCGCTCGTGAGGCTGCCCTGTTTCTCAAGAACGGAGGCGCAGGTGTCCACCTTGCCTATGTCATGGAGCAGGCCTGCCAGCCGCAGCGTCTCGATGCTATTTTCAGACAGCCCCAGCGCCCTGCCAATGGCAACTGCATACTCCATCACCCGGACAGAATGCCCGTCCATCCAGGAAGGCTGGCCGGCCATGGCTTTAGAAAGAGCTTGAGCTTTGTTCATTTAACCTTATCTTCTATCGGTTTTTTTCTTTTCAGCAGACGTTTAAAAATAATAAAAAAAATAAAATATTGTCAATAGAGTATATAAATAAATAAAAAGATAAAAAAAGCTGTTTTTAAATGGCGGGCTTTTCTGTTATATTTCAGAATGGATGTCAATTCGAAGGCTATGCTTGAGGCGCTGCTTTTCTCCTCTCCCGGCCCGCTGGGCCTCAAAGAGATAAAAGAGACGACCGGACTTCCCGAGACGGAGCTGAAGGACCTCCTGGACGAGATAAAGGCCGAATACGCTCAGCGGGCGGGCGGCGTCCTGGTTTCCGAGCTGGCGGGGGGCTACATCATGCATACGAACTCCGATCACTCCCACTGGGCCAGGAAGCTCAAGGCAACGCAGCCCTCAAAGCTTTCCCAGGCCTCCCTGGAGACGCTGGCCATAATCGCTTACAAACAGCCCATAACCAAGGCCGAGCTTGAAGCGCTGCGCGGGGTGGGCTCGGATGGCGTTATGAAGACGCTTCTGGACAGGAGGCTGATAAAAATGATTGGAAGGAAGGAGGCCCCGGGCAAGCCCCTTCTTTTCGGCACAACCCAGGAGTTCCTTGTCCAGTTTGGCCTCAAGGACCTCACAGGCCTGCCTACGCTGAAGGAATTTCAGAGAGAAGATGCTGTTTAATCCCACATCCTTGCCAAAACCCGGGATTAAATGCTATGATGTCCAAATTTGATGAATATCGAAGACATCTCCATAGGCCTTACATTTGATGACGTCCTTCTTATGCCGGCAAGGTCCGATGTGCTGCCTGGCAATGCCGACGTAAGCACCAGCCTTACAAGGAACATAAGGATAAACATCCCCATTCTGACCTCCGCGATGGACACGGTGACTGAAAGCGCCATGGCGATAGCCATCGCTCGGGAGGGAGGAATAGGGATGATACACCGCGCCATGCCGGCCGAGAGGCAGGCCTCCGAAGTGGAGAAGGTTAAAAAATCGGAAAGCGGGATGATCCTGGACCCGATCACCGTCCAGCCGGAGGCGGCGATATCCGCGGCGCTGGACCTTATGGCCAAATTCAGAATATCAGGCGTGCCGGTCACCGAGCACGGCAGGCTTATCGGCATTTTGACCAACCGCGACCTTCGCTTTGAGACCGTACTTGACAGGAAGGTAAGCGAGGTCATGACGAAAGAAGGCCTTATAACCGCCCCGGAGGGCACCGGCCTTGATGAGGCAAGGGAAATCCTCCACAAGTACAAGATAGAGAAGCTGCCCATCGTTGACAGCGATTACATGCTTAAAGGGCTCATCACCATAAAGGACATAAAAAAGAGGAAAAAATACCCCTTTGCCTGCAAGGACGATGTGGGCAGGCTGCGCGTGGGGGCTGCGCTTGGCGTTTCGGAGCCTGAGATAGACAGGGCGGCGCTGCTTGTGCGGGCCGGGGTGGACGTGCTGGCAATAGACACGGCCCACGGCCACACGAAAGGCGTCATTGAAATGCTGAAAAAGCTGAAAAAGAAGTTCAGCGTGGAAGTGATAGCAGGGAATGTGGCCACTGAGGAGGGAACTGAAGACCTCATAAAGGCGGGCGCCGACGCCGTAAAGGTGGGCATAGGGCCGGGCTCCATCTGCACGACCAGGATAATAGCCGGGGCCGGGGTGCCCCAGATAACCGCCATAATAAACTGCTCCCGGGCCGCATCCAAAAAAGGCGTGCCCTTGATAGCCGACGGCGGGATAAAATTCTCAGGGGACGTCGCCAAGGCGCTTGCCGCCGGGGCGCACTGCGTCATGATCGGAGGGTTTTTCGCCGGAACCGATGAGGCCCCTGGAGAGATAGTCCTCTACCAGGGCAGAAGCTACAAGGTCTACCGCGGAATGGGGTCGCTGGGGGCCATGGAGCAGGGGACCAAGGACAGATATGGCCAGGCGGGCGTAGAAAGCAAAAAGCTCGTGCCTGAGGGCGTGGAAGGCCGCGTGCCTTACAAGGGACCGGTGTCCCAGAGCGTCCACCAGATGATCGGCGGGCTTAAGTCCGGCATGGGATATTGCGGCGCCAGGGACCTGGAGACGCTCCGGAAGACCGCCAGGTTCATACGCATAACCTCGGCCGGTCTGAGGGAAAGCCATGTGCACGACGTCATCATAACAAGGGAAGCTCCCAATTACCGGACCGAAGACTGGTAACCGGCCAAGTCCAAGCGGCAGATAGCAGCAAGTAAAAGCCTTCCCTTTATCAGCATAGCCTAAAAAAATCTGGTCTTTTTTTTCACTTTCAGCCGCCGCCTTTTACCTTGCGCCTGAATCTTGACACCATTTGCACCCCATGATAAAACTCCTTTATCAAGATCATGCCTCTTAGAAAGGAGGCCGTGAAAATGGCCAAAGCCACGTTGGAGGAGAAGCAGCAGGAAAAAGGCAAACCGGAGAAGTCCGAAAGCCGTGAGATCACGCCGTTTCGCAGGGAGGCCTGGCTGTCTCCGTTTTGCGAGATGGAGCGCATATTCGAGGACATCATGGGCGGCAGGAGAAGGTTCTTCTGGCCGGGCCGGGCGGTGCCCGAGGAAATAGCCGCCGCCCCGGCGGTGGATATGTACGAGGAAGGCAACGCCCTGGTGCTGAAAGCGGAGATGCCGGGGATGAAAAAAGAGGACATAGAGGTGAACATCGGCGACCATGTGGTCACCATCTCCGGAGAGAAGAAGAAAGAGGAAAAGGTGGAAAGGAAGGACTATTACAGAATCGAGCGCTCAAGCGGATATTTCACACGCTCCTTCACTCTTCCTGAAAATGTGGAGACCGGCAAGTCGAAGGCAAAGTTCAAGGATGGAGTGCTCGAGATCAGGATACCCAAGCCGGAAACGAAAGAAAAGAAACAGAAGCTGCCGATAGAATCGAATAAATAAAAAAGGCTTTCCAGGGGGGTCTGTCATTCATCGTTCAAGGCAGAGGCGGAGAAGGTTTTTGTTTTACCGTTTTTTCCATCTGTCCGATCATCAGCGCCTAATCGTTAAATATCACTCCTACCCTGTACAGCTCCTCGGTGATCTTTCTGCACCACATCACCGTGCCTGTCCGGGGCTCCTCCCAGAAAGCCCTGCTTGAAATATGCAAGATTGTGCCCTGTTCAAGCCGGTTCTGGGTGTAAAAACATATGCCGCTGTCGCTGATGTTCAGGGTTATTCCGTTTGCCGCCTGGGCGCCGGACGCCTGGGCAGGACTGTAACTTACGGGCACGGTAACCAAGTCACGCTTATGCCTTCTTTTTTCATGCGCAACTCCACCCGTTGCCAAGGGACACCTCCTTGCCGGACTGGAACCTTTGCAAAAAATAAAGATTTTGAATTATTGTTGGTGAGCTTAATCAAAGGCTATTACAGCGCCGGGCAAAAGTCAACCTGACTTTTTATGTTATTATCATCCTGATGCTCAAGAATTATTTCCTGAATATCTCTCTTAACAAGAAACTCATTTTCATGATGCTTTTTCTAAGTTTCATGCTCCTTTCCATCCTGGCTTTTCTGTACGTGCAGGACGAAAAAAACCTCATCAGGGAGGTCACGCGCCGCACCGCGGACCTTTCACAGGCCATACAGATCGGGGTCGAGGAGGTCACAACCACGGACCAGACGCCCCAGACTAAACTGGAAAGATATCTGAGGCGCATGAAGACCAAGGGGATAAACGAGATATCCATTATCAGCAACAACGACCAGATCATTGCGAGCACGAACCCAAAGAAAGTGGGCGCCTCCCTCAGCCAGAAAAGAAAACAGCTCATCATAAAGGCCGAGCTTGGCCAGCCGGTGTCCAACGAGGGCAAGACTTACAACGTTATCCTGCCGGTCGTGGCCGGGAAGGTCCACTACGGGTATGTGCACCTTACGATAAACGAGGAGGACTTCTCTGTCCTTCTCAGGAACAACCTGGTAAAAAAAGGCGTGGCCGCCCTGGCGGTTTTCCTGATAGGCACGGTGGCGGCGGTGTTTCTTTCCTCGCGCTACACAAAACCGATCAACGAGATATCGGCCGCGGCAGACAAGGTGGCAGCGGGAGATTTCGTCGAGATAGAGCCTTCGGACAGAAAAGACGAGGTGGGGGTGCTGACAAGGAGTTTCAACCTGATGGTGCAGAGGCTAAGGGAAAACCGGCGTCTTGAGGAGAAGCTGCGCGAAGCCGAACACCTTTCCGCCGTGGGCCAGCTCTCAAGAAGCATGGCGCACGAGATAAGAAACCCACTTAATTTCATAAGCCTGAGCATAGATTACATAAAAGACAATTTCGAGCCCGCGCAGGAGGCCGCCGCAGGCAAATTCGACAGCCTTATTTCGAGCATAAAGCAGGAGATATTCAGGCTGGACAAGCTTGTCCGGGACTTTCTCGATTACGGCAAGCCGCTTGCGCTGAACATGAAGCGCGTGAACGTAGGCAGCCTGTTCGACGAGGTCTTCGCCATAATAAAGGCGAAGGCCGAAACGGACAAAATAAAGGTGATACGGAAATACGAATACCTGCCGGACATCCTGATAGACCCCGACTTCATGAAGACCTGCATATACAACATAGTCGTCAATGCCTTCCATGCGATGCCCGGGGGCGGCAGCCTCACCCTCACAAGCAGGAAGGAGGGGCACAAGGTCGTCCTGTGCATAAGCGACACCGGCCACGGAGTGCCTCAGGAGCACCTGGAAAAAATATTTGAGCCCTTCTTCACCACAAAAAGCGCCGGCCTGGGGCTCGGGCTGGCCACGACCAAGCGGATAGTGGAGGAGCACGGAGGAGAGATCTTTTTTGAGAGCACCCCCGGTAAAGGCTCAAGCATGATACTCAAGCTCCCGGTGCCCGTGGAAAATGAAAGCGGCAGCGGCTCCGGGGCCGCACTGAACGCATAGGAAGGGATTTTTTTAAATAAAAAATTATGGCAATCATTCTTGTCGTGGACGACGAGCCCCTTCAGCGGGACATTCTTAAAAACATACTTCAGGACGCCGGGTACGAAACCTATACAGGGTCTTCCGGGGAAGAGGCGGTGGAGATAGCAAGGGCCGTTAACCCCGATGTCGTGCTTACGGACCTCAAGATGAAGCAGATGAGCGGCATAGACCTGATGGAACAGATAAAAACCGGCAATGACGAGACCGCCATAATAATAATGACCGCCTTCGGGAGCGTCCCCACCGCCGTTGAGGCCATGAAGAAAGGGGCTTTCGACTACCTCTCCAAACCCCTTGAAAAAGAGATGGTCCTCCTGACGGTAAAGCGGGCAGTAAAAACAGTGGAGCTCCTCAAGAAGAACCGGGAGCTGCAAAGCGCCCTGTTCAACAAGTTTGGCATTGAAGGGATCGTTGGAAATACAAGGGCGGTAAAGGATGTGGTCGGCCTTGTGAAAAAAGTCAACGACAGCCCGGTCACAGTCCTGGTCCTTGGAGAGTCCGGCACAGGTAAAGAGCTGGTGGCCCGGGCCATACACTACAGCGGCACAAGGAGCACCAAGCCTTTCACCGCCATCAACTGCGCCTCGATACCCGAAGCTCTCCTTGAAAGCGAGCTCTTCGGGTACGAGCCTGGCGCCTTCACAGGGGCCAGCACCAGGAGGGCCGGGCTTTTTGAGGCATCAAACGGCGGCACCGTCTTTCTGGACGAGATAGGCGACCTTCCACCCGCCACGCAGTCCAAGATACTGAGGGTGCTTCAGGAGAAGGAACTAAGGCGGCTTGGCGGGCGCGATACGATAAAGGTGAACGTAAAGATAATCGCCGCCACAAACAAGGACCTCGAAAAGGAGATCGAAAACGGACGGTTCAGGGAAGACCTCTATTACAGGCTCAGGGTCGTCACGATAGAGCTGCCCCCGCTCAGGGAGCGAAAGGAGGACGTCGCCGCCCTTTCCGCCTATTTCCTGGAAAAATACAACAAGGAGTTCGGGCGAAGGATAAAGAAAATAAGCGACTCCGTCCTCAGGGCATTCGAGGACTACCACTGGCCTGGCAATATAAGGCAGCTTGAGGCGGTCATCGAAAGGGCGGTGCTCATATGCGACACGGACAACATAATGCTCTCCGACATAAAGGGCGAGCTCAGGGGCCGCAAGGCGGACGGGACCCTCGATATAGAAATACCCGACGAAGGCATCGTTTTCGATGACCTCGAAAAAGAGCTCCTCAGGAAGGCCATGGCCAAGGCCGGAGGGGTGGCCGCCAGGGCGGCAAAGCTTCTTGGCATGAGCTATAAGACCTTTTGGTACAGGTGGGAAAAGCTTTCGCTGGAGAATTTATCCCCAAAAAAGGAAGATGTTCCCTAAAAGAGGATATTCTTCCCGCTTTTTCTTCAAGATCTCCCTGCCATCTTAAAAAAAAGAGCGTAAATCTCAAGTCTTTTTGCTTTTTTCCCCGGGAGCCCCATGCATGTTGCTCTGGCATGATTCTTGTATAAATCTTCGGCTGGAAATACGGAAAACCACTTAAGGAAAGGAGGTGAAAACAAAATGAAGAAAGTCCTATCTCTGATAGTAGCAGTTGCTTTCGCTCTTTCTCTTGCGGGCGTAGCCTTCGCGGCGGGCACCACTTCCACTGCCGCTGCCCCAAAAACCAAGAAGGTTATAAAGCATAAGAAAGCCGCCAAGAAGAAAATCGCCAGGCTGAAATATGTATTTGGCGAGGTTACCGCTGTCGATGCAACGGCGGGGACCCTGACGGTAAAGGGCAAAAAGGGTGAGGTAACCCTCAACACCACCAGCAAGACCTGGATGAGGCATGGCAAGAAGAAGATGACCCTTGCCGATATCAAGGCTGGCGATAAGGTGTCGGCCAGGTATTCCACGGTCAAAGGCAAGGACGTTGCAAGGAGCATCTACATGAGGCCCGTTGCAGCGAAGAAAGCCAAGGCCAAAAAAACCAAAAAGGCCGCCAAGACCAAGAAGAAATAAGAATTCTTAAAAATAAGAGGGGTTTTGATCGTTTCAGTCAAATCAAAACCCCTTTTTGTTTTTTGTCCGCTTGACCGCTTTTGCACCGGCTGATATCATTTGCCATGGCACCAGGAAAGGCGAACGCTCCCACTTTCTTCCCCTGCGCTGTCCCGCGCGCCTTTATCCCCTTGCTTGCGCCTCTGCTTTTTTTGTCTGTCCTGATGGTCTGCAGGCAGGCCTTCGCCCTGACCTCGCAGGACCTCATAAGGCTCAAAAAAGCCGGCGTCCCTGAGAACCTGATCGTCCTCATGCTGGAAAGCGGCTATGAAAATGCGGACGAGGTCGTCTCCCTGGAGAAGGCCGGCTTCAGTGCGGAAACCATAGAGGCCTTCATCCTGGCAAACAGAAGTAAAACAGGAAGCGTCGTTTATTCCACAAAAGGGCTTGAGGACCAGACGCCCGGTCCTGAGCAGAATATCTGCCCCCCTTACTGGCAGGACATGCTGCCCTATACGGGGCTTTTCATCTCTCCAAAAAACAAGGGGAAGGAAAGAGGTGGACAAAGCGGGGGAACCGGGCGGGCAAATACGCCCGGCAAATAAATTGAAAATTCAGACATGCCAGAAATACCTCCTTATCGCAAATATCGCAAGGGCCAGAAGAAAATAAAGCGCTACCCCGATAATAAGCGAGGGGACAAAACCTGCCTTTGGGGTCAGGAATATCACGGAGAGTATATATGCAAACCAGGGGATTATCATCACAACAAGTCCCTGGGCATAGGGGATGACCGCCTTTGGCCCCGATTCGAGGTAGATCGTAAGGAAGGTCAGGACGGTGATTGTTGGCATGTTTGCGATAAAGGCAGCCCAAAGCCCCCTTGCGTGCCCTGCCAGATATGTGACGAAGCTGACGACCACCCCGCCCGTCAAAAAATACAATATGTATTTCATTAGGGGTTTTTCGTTTTTATTTTATTCTTTTGTTTTTTTATTCTTCCCTGCCCCTGACGAAAGAGATGTGCCGCTGCCAGCCCCCTTCCTTCTGCGGATAGTCGGACCGGAAATGAGCTCCCACGCTGTTTTTCCTTAGGAGCGCGGCACGGACGATCAGGGCCGAGACCTCTATCATGTTCTTTAGCTCAAGTTCCCTTCTTGAAAGGAAGGATTTTTCCGTAATGTACCGCCATTTTTCGATCCTTTCACGGGCTGAAAGAAGTGATGCCTCGTTCCTGATGATGCCCGCATTCTGCCACATGAGCCTCCTTAAGTCGCCCCTTATCTCGTCATGGGCCGGAATGGAATATGGCTGCGCCGAGGGGAAAAAGAAAGCCTTTTCCTTTTCCGAGACCTCCCGGGCAGACAGCGGGCTTTCCGCAGCGGACAGGCCCGCCCGCCTGCCGTACACCAGCCCCTCCAGAAGACTGTTGCTTGCAAGCCTGTTGGCCCCGTGCACGCCGGTGCATGCCGCCTCCCCGGCGGCCAGGAACCCCCGTATGTTCGTGCGGCCCATGATGTCCGTTTTCACCCCGCCCATCATGTAGTGCGCGGCCGGGCAAACCGGTATCGGCTGCGCAGTAATGTCGAACCCGTATCTGAGGCAGGTCGAAAATACCCTCGGAAAACGTTTTTTCACGAAGTCCGCCCCCATATGCCTCAAATCCAGGTACACGTGCTCGGCCCCCGTCAAACCCATCTCCGTGAATATCGCCCTGGATACCACGTCCCTCGGGGCAAGCTCCATTTCCTGATGGTACCTGGCCATGAAGGGCTCCATCCTGATGTTCAGCAGCTTTCCTCCTTCGCCGCGCAGCGCCTCCGTAAGAAGGAAATGGGGCGCCGAGGGCAGGTAAAGGCTCGTCGGATGAAACTGCACGAACTCCATGTCCTCCAGGGCCGCGCCCGCCCTGTAAGCCACGGCATAACCGTCGCCGGTTGCCACCTGGGGGTTTGTGGTTATGGAATAGACCTGGCCAAGACCACCGGTTGCAAGCACGGTGGCCCTGGCAAAGATGGCAAGCGGACTTCTCCCGGAAACGACAACCGCGCCGTAGCAGGCGCCGTCCTCAACCAGCAGGTCCGAAGCCATGGTGAAAGGGAGCCTTCTTATGGAAGGGATGGTCCTTGCCTTTTCGATCAGCACGCGCTCCAGCTCCTTGCCAGTGGAGTCCCCTCCGGCGTGCAGTATCCTCTTTCTGGAATGGGCGGCCTCCAGTCCAAATGCGAGCTTTTGCTTCTTTCCTGCCTCCTTATCAAACTCCGCCCCCCAGGAAATAAGCTCCAGGATACGCTCCGGACCTTCTTCCACAAGCGCCCGGACCGCCTCCTCACGGCACAGGCCGTCGCCCGCCCTTAGCGTGTCCTCATAATGGATGCCCACCTCGTCCTCGTCGCTTAAGGCAACCGCTATGCCCCCCTGGGCATATTCGGTGCTGCTTTCCGTGGGAACATCCTTCGTTATCACGATCACCCTGCCCTCCCCGGACAACTCTATTGCCGCCCTCAGGCCCGCCACGCCGCTGCCAATGACCAGAAAATCCGTCTGTTCCTTCCTCATTCCCCTTTCCTGCCCCGCTTTAAAATATTTTTATTATTTTCCTTTTTCTTCCGGCCGCAGTTCACATAGGACATATGATCTCCCCCATCATCCCGGCCAGCTTCATGTTCTCTCCGTAATCCACTGGACAGTCTATCACCGATATGCCCCCGGTCTTCAAGGCGTCCCTGAGCATGGGCTCCAGTTCGCTTTCCTTGCCCACCCTGTAAGCCTTGGCGCCAAAGGACTCCGCGAGTTTTACAAAATCCGGGTTCCCGAACCTGGTAAAAAACTCCTCGCCGAACCTGGCCCTTTCTTTCCAGCCTATGAGCCCATAGCTGCCGTCGTTCCATATGACAACCGTGAAGGACAGGCCCAGCCTGGAAGCCGTCTCCAGCTCGGAAAGGGACATGAGAAACCCTCCGTCACCGACGGCGGCAATGACCTTCCTTTCAGGGCACAACATCTTTGCCGCGACGGCCGACGGGATGGCAAACCCCATGGACGCAAGGCCGTTTGAGATAAGCACGGTGCCGGGGCTCATCGCCTCGTAGAAGCGGGCGATCCAGACCTTGTGCGCGCCCACGTCGCTGATTAGAAGATCTTTCCTGCCAAGGGCGCTTCGCATCTCGTTTACCAGCCTTAGCGGCTTTATGGGCCAGCCGGAGAGCTCAAGCGGCATTCCCTTCCTCTCAAGCTCCTTAAGACGCACAAAAAAAGCGGGCTCCTCTGGCGCCTTGCCTTTTTTTGTGTCCGAACGCAGCAGTTTTGCGAGCGTACGCTTTACGTCGCCCACAAGCTCGAAGCTCTGATAAGCGGCATCGGTCTCGGCCGGCGTGGCGCTTATGTGAATGACCGCCTTGTTCTGGCTGCCCCTCCGCCAATGGCCGGGGCTGAACTCGACTGGGTCATAACCCACGGTGATGACCAGGTCCGCTTTCTCAAGCCCGCAGGATATGTAGTCTCTCTGCTGGAGGCCGATGGTGGATATGAAAAGCTCTTCATCAGAGGGCACCGCCCCCATGGCCATGAAGGTGGTGGCCAGTGGTATCCTGAATCTATTTATGAATTTAAGAAGCTCCCTGCTGGCCCCGGCCCTTATGACCCCGCCTCCTGCTATCACTATGGGGTTTTGTGCCTCCCCGATCATCCGGAGGGCCTCCTTTATGGTCTCTTCAGGCGGCTCCGGGTACCGCACCGGCGCCGGGGACATCGGCTGCTGCCAACCAGCATCCTGCCCGGCAACGTCCTCGGGAAGCTCAAGGTGGGTGGGCCCTGGCTTTTCCGTCTGGGCGACCCTGAAGGCCTTCCTCACTATCTCAGGGACGTTCTTTCCGCCTATGCTGGCTCCCCATTTGGTCACGGGCTTATAGATGGAACAGACGTCCACGTACTGGTGGGCCTCCTTGAACGCCTCGGAAAGGTTTTTCTGCGCGGTTACAGCCACAAGCGGAGCAAAATCCAGGAAGGCGTCGGCCACCCCCAGAAGCATGTTTATCGCTCCCGGACCAAGGGTTGAAATGCAAACGCCGGGCCTGCCGGACAGCCTGCCCCATGCGGCCGCCATGAAAGAGGCCCCCCTTTCGTCCCTGGTTACAACCAGCTCCAGCCTGTCCGATCTTTTTATCGCATGCAGCAGCTCCAGGTTCTCCTCGCCCGGAAGGCCGAAGATATACCTGACCCCTTCGTTCTCAAAGCACCTGACAAGAAGCTCTGCTATGTTCATCCGAGGGCGCCCAGAAGCTCCTTGAAATCCCTTATCGTCCGGAATTTCGCCTTGCCGGTTTTTCCCTTTTTCTTTCCCACCGCCGCCCCCACCTCTTTCGATGCGGGTTTTTCCTTGAGGAGCAGGTATTTTATCCCGAACTCCTCCGCCGTCATGAGAACGCTTTCCGTATCGTCTATGAAAAGGGACCTCTCCTTTTTAAAACCTATCTGGCGCTCGGTTTTTTCCCAGAACCTGATGTCCTCCTTTGGGTAGCCTACTGCATTGGAGGCCACTACGTGGTCAAAGTATTTGGCAAGCCCGGTCTTCCTGAATTTTATCTCTATCGCCTTGTAATGGGCGTTGGTGAAAAGATATATCTTTTTCCCCCTGCTCCTTAGCGCCTCCAGGAATTCCTCAACGTGCGGGTGCACCTCTATAAGGTGTTTTATCTGCTCCTTGAGGGCGGGGATGTCCAGTCCCAACTGGGCCGACCAGAAATCGAGGTCGGTCCAGTTGAGGGTGGCCTCGTGGCTGCGGTACATGTCCAGGAGCTCTTCCTTCGCCCGGCCGAAGGTCACGTTGTGGGCTTCGGCATATTTTTCCGGGACCAAATGCTCCCAGAAATAATCGTCGAAGTATTTGTCCAGAAGCGTACCATCCAGGTCCAGGAGAACGAAATCTATCTGCCCGAAAGGGACCGGCGCTTCCCTGCCCATGCCCGTCACGGGACCAGTATCATCTTTCCAAAATGGCCGCTTTTCTCCATCTTCCTGTGCGCCCTGGCCGCCTCTTTAAGCGGGATGACCTCATCTATCACCGGCTTCAGCTTCCCTTGGGCCACAAGCGCGGCCACCTTCAGCAACTCCCCCCTTGTGCCCAGGAAAGAGCCGCGGATATCCAGCTGCCTGGAGAAAAGATGCCTAAGGTCCACCGTGGCCTCAGGCCCGGTCGTCGCCCCGCATATGGCAAGCCTGCCGCCCTTTTTCAGGGAGGCCAGCGACTTGCCCAGCGTGGCCGGACCTACGTGCTCGAAGACCACGTCCACGCCGTCTCCGGCGGTAAAATCCATGACCCTCTTGTAAATGTCCTCCGTCCTGTGGTCTATCACGTGGTCCGCGCCCAGCCCGAGGAGTCTGGACATCTTCTCCCCGCCTCCGGCGGTCGCGATCACCTTTGCGCCGAAGAGCTTTGCTATCTGGATGGCGGCAACCCCTATCCCGCTTCCGCCGGCTATTATAAGGACGCTCTGTCCGCCCCTCAGCCCGCCCCTGTCCGCAAGCATGTGCCAGGCAGTTAAAAAGGTAAGCGGAAAGGCCGCCCCGTCTTCAAAGCTCACATGGGCTGGCAGGGGTATCAGGTTGTCCTCACTCACCTTTGCGTACTCGGCATACCCGCCCCAGGTGGAGGCGCCTACCAGGCCCATGTGGCGGCAGATATTGTTGTCTCCCGCCAGGCAGTGGTCGCACTTGAGGCACCTGATGCCGGGGTCCACCGCCACCCTGTCGCCCGGCTTGAAATTCCTGACATCCGGGGCGACCTCGTATACCTCTCCGGACAGGTCGCTTCCCATGACGTGGGGATATTTCGTCCCATAGGCGGCAAGTCCGGACCTTATCCACACATCCAGGTGGTTGACCGATGCCGCCTTTACCTTTACAAGCACTTCCCCGCGGTGCAGGACGGGCCTGTCCACTTCCTCATATTTAAGAACGTCAGGGCCGCCCGGCTCTCTAAGGACGATCGCATTCATGATGTAACCCTCCTGGGAAAGACTTTTTACCTTGTTCCTTTTTCCTTTATTTCCTGTTTCCAGCGGCCTTTAATCAGGACGACTGCTTCCGTTCCAGCGCTTCCCTACTTACAATCTTACTAAACCATGCAGCGATTGCCATCATATCCTGCCCTTTGTTGAGGGAGGCTCCTTTTTGGCCCGCGGGTCCACTGAGACGGCGCTCATCAGCGCCTGTCCTACCGCCTTGAATACCGCCTCCACCATATGGTGCAAATTCCTGCCGTAAGGGACATCGACGTGCATCGTGATGCCTGCGTTTGTAACAAAAGCCTGAAGGAAGTCCTCCACCAGGTCTGCATCAAAGTCTTTTATCTTCTGTCTCTTTGGATATGAGACCCTGTAAACCAGGAAAGGCCTTCCGCTTATGTCCAGGCTCACCTGGGCAAGCGCCTCGTCCATGGGCACCGAGGCAAACCCGTATCTGCGTATCCCCTTCATTTGGCCAAGGGCCTCCCTGAGCGCCTTGCCGGACACTATCCCCACGTCTTCCACCGTATGATGGTAGTCCACATCCAGGTCCCCTGCCGCCTTGAGCCTCATGTCCATGAGGCCGTGCCTGCACATAAGCGATATCATGTGATCGAAAAAAGGCATGCCAGTGGCCACCTGGTAATCCCCTTTGCCGTCCAGGTTAAGCGCAAGCGAGATGTCCGTCTCCCCTGTTTTCCGCACGATGGAGGTCTTTCTGGCCGTTTTTTTATTTTTAGCCGCCCTGCTCATCCCTTCTCCGCTCCTTTTCCTCTGTTTCATCCCAAGCCGTTCCCCGCCCATATGTCCTTGTTCCTTATGGCCTTAAGGAAGGCGTCGTTTTCCTTCCTTGAGCCTATCGTGACCCTCAGATAACCCTCCAGGGGGCCGCCAAAATTCCTGAGGAGCACCCCTTCGCGCATGGCCACGCGGAATATGCGCTGCGCCCTTTCCGAGTGGAAAAGAATGAAATTGGCATCCGAGGGATATGCGGTAACGCCCTTTATCTTGCCAAGCTCCCTGAACACCCTGCCCCTTTCGGAGACGATCTTTTTCACGCCCTCTCCCAGACTTGCCCCTTCCAGTGCCCGGACAGCTATCGCCTGGGAAAAAGCGTTCACGTTAAAGGGAAGCCTCGTCTTGTTCACCTCGCCTATAAGTTCTGGGTTTGACACCAGGAAGCCGATCCTGAGGGCGGCAAGCCCCACCTTTGAAAGCGTCATCAGGACAGCCAGGTTCTGATACCTTTTGAGAAGGGGAAGAAAGCTTTTTTTCCCGGAGAACGCCTGGTAAGCCTCGTCGACCACCACTATCCCCTTTACGCTCTCTATTATTTTTATGATCTTTTCCCACTGGAAGCTGTTGCCCGTGGGGTTGTTGGGCCTGCTGATAAAGGCGATCTTGGCCTTTTCCCTCCGGAACGCCTTGATCATCTGCCCTTCATCCAGGTCGAAACCCGGGCCAAGCGGCACCTCAACTGTTTTTTCTCCAAGCGCCTGGGCGATCTTGCCGTACATTGAAAAAGTCGGGCTGGGAAAGACGACCGGGCCGCCGAAGGCGCATATCAGGTTATAGATTATCTCATCGGAGCCGTTTCCATGCAGTATGTGGTCTATGGCCCTTAACCTGGCGGGCAGCATCCGCCTGGCGAAGGCCCGCCTCAGCTCTTCCGCAAGTGGGTCCGGGTAGCGGTTTGTCTTTACGGACCTGAGCAGCCCTGGGCTCAGCCGTTCAGTGTACGGGCTTTCGTTGGCATCGAGCTTTACAGGGCATGCCGCCCCCTTCGCGTCATATGGTTTTAACGTCAGCACATTGGGCCTGACAAGCTCCCTTACGACCGAAGATGAGGTCACAGAAAAAGCGGGCTCCTTTTCTTCCGCGGACTTTTGCCTTTTCTTGGCTTTTTTCTTTTTCTTGACAGGCTGAGGAGTTTTTATTTTTTGAGACCTCCTTTAAGTGGAGATTATAACATGATTTTCTGCAGGTAACTTTCAAACTCCGCGGCCACGCTGCCCCACGTGTTGTCCTGGGCGAATCTTAGGCCGTTTTCGCCCATCTGCCTCCTCCTTGCGGTGTCTTTGTCTTTTCCAAGCAGGCTTATCTTTTCAGCCAGGTCAATGCTGTCGCCCTTCCTGAAGTTCACGGCAAATCCGGCGTTCACGGCAAAACCCAGCTCCGGGATATCGCTGACGACGGCCGGGGTGGCGCCCGCTGCGCACTCCAGAAGGACTATCCCGTAGCCTTCGAACCTGGAGGGCAGTATAAAGAGCTTGGCCTTCCGCATCAGCTCCATCTTTTTCCGCTCATCCACAAAGCCGGCAAATTCCACA
>JAKAJM010000002.1:0-22103 GCA_021813765.1 Nitrospirota bacterium | reverse complement strand
CTGAAGGCCAAGCTCCCTCTGCATATCCTTCAGCTTTTCCATATCCGGCCCCCTTCCGGCAATGACCAGCCTCTCTGAAGGCAGGAGGCGCATCGCCTCAAGCAGGATGTCCAGCCCCTTGTTCCTGATGTGGAGCCTTCCGGCAAAAAAAAGGAAATCCTCTTTGCCCTCAGGCGGCGGCCCCGTCAGGGCCCGTTCATCTATGCCGTTTGAAATTATGATGGCGTTCACATCGAACTTCCTTCTCGTCCCTTCAGATACGGCAATCACGTTTTTAAAAAGCCTCGGATAGTACTTCTCGATAAGATAAAAAGGCAGCCCCGGCAGGACATACCACCTCCTCAGTATGCCCGCCCCCTCGCGGTGGTTCAGATGCAGGATGGCCGTCTTGTCCGAGGCGAAGCACGAGAAGACAGGGTTCCATGGGGCAAAGTCCTCCACTATGATATCCGCCTGCGCTGCGTTTTCCCTCAAAAAACGGAAGGCGCTGGCGGCATAGCAGAAGGTGCTAAGCAGATAATTTTTCCCGGAGTATCCAACGAAACGGAACCGGATGCCGTCCGCGGTGTGGTCAGAGGCGCCCGGATATCTGCCGCTTATTATGGTCACCTCGTGCCTGGGGGCAATCCGCTTGTATAGCTCAATGGCCCTTACGGCCCCGCCCCCGCCAACCCACGGATTGCCCGTATGGTCGTAGATAAAATGGAATATGCGCACCTGATATTTTAACAAATATAAGGAAGTTGCCCGTTTTCAAAGTTTTGTGCGATAATGCAAGAATGAAGAAGTTTCTTTTGCTTTTTTTGCTTCCTGTCTTTATTCTCGCCTCCAGTTTATCCTTCAGTGCCCCTGCCGCGCGGGCATCGGACGGCGGTACGCCGCGCTCTTCCGCTCCGGCAGCGGTTTTTTCCAATGCCGGGCAGTCGGGCCTTTCATATTATTATTTCATTGCAGGCTATCAGGCGGAGCTTTCAGGCAAATGGGAAGATGCCGCCACATATTATAAGAAGGCGCTTCAGGCGGACCCTTCCTCAGCCGCCCTGAAGCTGAGGCTCGGGATCGTCCTGATAAAGCTTGGCAGGTTCAATGACGCCTTGACCGTGACCCGTGAACTGGTAAAACAGGACCCTTCGAACATAAAGGCCCTCTTCCTTCTTGGCGAGCTGTACAACGGGCAGGGGCGCAGGGACGATGCCATCGCCGTTTATGAAAGGATCCTCAAGGTGGCCCCGGACAACGAAAACGCCCTGCTGCTGGCAGGTGTCCTCAAGGCCTCCGAAGGCAATTACGCAGACGGGCAGGCCCTGATCCGGAAGATCATAGCCAAGGACAAGAAAAATGTAATGGCTTACTATTACATGGGGCTCATTAATTTTGACCTGAAGGACTATGACAAGGCCAGCGGGTTTTTTGAGAAGGTACTCGAACTGAGGCCGGGATCTGAAAGCGCAAGCTTTTACATGGGCCTGATAAGCGAGATAAAAGGGGACGTTGGCGCCGCCCGGCACTATTACGAGGCCGCCATAAAGGCAAACCCGAACAACGCGGAGGCCAGGGACAGGCTTGGACAGCTCTACATCCAGGCCAAGGAAAAGAAGCGGGCAATAGGACAATACGAGAAGATACAGGCGCTCGAGCCGGGCAATACGGACGTTTACAAAAGGCTGGCTGTGCTCTACATTGAAAGCGGCCAGTTTGACAAGGCGGTGATCGAGCTGAGGGCGATACTTTCCAAAAACCCGGACGACACCCATGCCAGGTATTATCTTGCCTATGCGCTGGAGGAGCTTAAAAGGCCCCTGGACGCCAAGGCCCAACTGGAAAAGGTGCTGAAGGCCAGGCCCGACGATACCCAGGCGCTCCTTTTCATGGGGGGACTGTTATCTGAGCTGGGCCAGAACGGCCAGGCAATCTCCATCTATAAAAAACTGCTTACTCTCGACAAGGGCGATTCCGATGTATATCTCTATCTGGGCTCCCTATACCTGGACTCCAAAAGCTACAAGGAAGCCGAGTCCGTCCTGTCGGACGGCCTGGGCAGGTTCCCAAACAATGACGAGCTGCACTTCTACATGGGAATGGTTTATGAGAAGACCGGCCGCTTCAACGACATGGTGACCCAGCTTAAGCGTGTCCTTCAGATAAACCCCGCGCATGCCGACGCCCTGAACTATCTTGGTTACAGCTATGCGGAAAAGGGGATCAAGCTGGACAAAGCGCTTGCCATGGTCCAGAAGGCGGTAAAGCTTAAGCCGGGGCGCGGCTATATCATTGACAGCCTGGGGTGGATATATTACAAGATGGGCAGGTACGGCCAGGCCCTGACAGAGCTTACCCGCGCAGCCGGGCTGGACGGGAAAGACCCGGTCATTCTGGAACACCTGGGCGACGTCTATATGTCCCTCAACAGGAAACAGGACGCCGTGAACGCATGGAAAAAGTCCCTTGAGTTCAGCTCGAAAGAAAATGGTCTGAGGAAAAGGGTGCAAAAAAAGATAGAGCAGATACAAAAGTAAGCTCCCCATGTTCACCCAGTCCGCCCCCGCAAAGATAAACTGGTTTCTTTTCGTGCCAGGAAAAAGAGATGACGGCTACCACGAGGTCCGTTCACTGATGCAGTGCGTGGACCTTGCTGACGAGTTGAGCTTCGAGGCCGCGGACACGCTCTCTCTGGAGGCCAACTGCGCCATCCCCACCTCTGAAAACTCCGTCTGGAAGGCCGCGCTTCTTCTGAAGGAGCATGCCGGGACCGAACTGGGGGCCAGGATCACGCTTAAAAAGAATGTGCCCGCGGAAGCCGGGCTTGGCGGCGGCAGTTCGGACGCGGCAAGCGCGCTGCTGGGGTTAAACAGGCTTTGGGGGCTGGGCCTTCGGGCGGCCGAGCTCTCGCGCCTGGGGGCGAAGCTGGGCTCGGATGTCCCCTTTTTCCTTGGGGCGCGGTGCTCGCTTGTGTCCGGCCGGGGGGAGCTTACCGAACCTGTCGGGCTGGATCGGTCCTTTGCCCTGCTCATCGTAAAGCCTTCCTTCGGCGTCCCCACCCCGTGGGCATACCGGGCGTTTACAAGCTATACCAGGTTGACAAAAGCCCGCAACAATATTAAACTGTTCATTCGCGCCCTCAAGGAGGGGGATCTGGAAAGCCTGGATTCCCTTGGCGGCAACGACCTTGAGACCGGAGTGTTGCCGGCCTACCCGGAGATAAGCCGCATAAAAAACGCTCTTAAACGGGAAGGCGCTGCATACGTCATGATGAGCGGCAGCGGCTCATCGGTTTTCGGCATTTTCCGGGATGAGAATGCCGCCAGGCAGGCGGCCGGAAAGATGTCCTGGTGGTGCAGGACCGCAAGGACCGTTTGCGGGGCAGGCGGGGCATAAGGGGAATGAGGAGATTTTATTTAGGCGTGCGTTTGGGGCGTCGACAAACGGCAAGTCAGGAGATTTTGGATCTCCCATTTGGAGGTTCGAATCCTCCCGCCCCAGCCATTTGGCCTTTTGCTGAATAAAAAACATATCCGCTTTTAACTTTTTTTAGATTTTTTTTATTTATACAACTGAAAGGAAACGGTATTCATTTTATGCCGGTTGGCATCAGGATAGTTTCGGGCAACTCGCACAGGGCGCTGGCGCAGGCGATCTCAAAGAGCATTAACGTCCCGCTGACCGACGCCACGATCACCAACTTCAGCGACGGGGAGATAATGCTCCAGATAAACGAGAACGTCCGCGGAACGGATGTTTTCGTGATACAGTCCACCTGCACACCCGTGAATGAGAACCTGATGGAGCTGCTCCTGATGTTCGATGCCCTGAAGCGCGCTTCCGCCGGAAGGATAACGGCGGTCATGCCATATTATGGATACGCCAGGCAGGACAGAAAGGTGCAGCCCAGGGTGCCCATATCCTCAAAGCTCGTGGCCGACCTGCTTACCGTGGCTGGGGCAAACAGGCTACTGACCATAGACCTGCACGCTGGCCAGATCCAGGGCTTTTTCAACATACCGGTGGACCACCTCTATGCCTCGCCGGTGCTCTTCGAGTACATAAAAATGTGCCAGTTCAAGGACCTGGTCATTGTCTCGCCGGACGCCGGAGGGGTGGAGCGGGCAAGGAATTTCGCCAAGAGGCTCAACGCCTCCATAGCCATCATAGACAAGCGCCGGGAGGCGGCAAACGTCTCCCAGGTGATGAACGTCGTAGGATCCGTTGAAGGCAGGGACGTAGTGCTCCTGGACGACATGATAGACACCGCGGGCACAATAACCCAGGCAGCAGACGCACTGAAGCACAAAGGCGCCAGGAAGGTCTGTGCCGCCTGCACCCACGCCGTCCTTTCAGGCCCGGCAGTAAACCGGCTGAACAACTCCGCCATCGAAGAGCTGATAGTGACGGACACCATACCGCTTGACAGCAAGAAAGCCCAATGCCCAAAGCTGAAGGTGCTCTCCGTGGCCCCCTTGTTTGCCGAAGCGATAAAAAGGATCCATGAGGAATCCTCGATAAGTTCTCTTTTTGTCTGAAGGAGGTTTTTGAAATGGAAAAGACTAGCATAAAGGCTGAAAAAAGAGAGGTCTCCGGCAAGGGGATCGCCAGGTCCCTGAGGAGAAAGGGCCTGATCCCGGGCGTCATGTACAGGGAGGGGAAATCGCTCCCCATACAGCTGGACAAGCCGGAACTCGTGCGCTTCCTGCACAGGTCCGGCGGCGAGCAGGTCATCGTGAACCTCCAGTTCCCGGATGGCGAAAGCCGTCTGGCCCTGGTAAAGAATTACCAGGTAGACCCCGTCAACAGGGAACTGCTCCATACGGACTTCTTCGAGGTCTCCCTTAAAGAGACCATAAAGGTCGTGGCCGCAATACACATAATGGGAGAGCCCATCGGCGTCAAAAGGGAAGGTGGGGCGCTCCAGTATGGCGTATCCCAGATAGAGATCGAGTGCCTTCCGGACAGGATACCTGGCCACATCAACGTGGATGTATCCGAGCTCGGGGCCGGACACTCCATACACGTGCGCGACCTGGTCCTGCCTGAAGGAATAAAAGTGCTCACCCACGGCGAAGAGGTTGTGGCCACCGTTGCTCTGCCCAAGGAAGAGGAGGCAGCCGCGGCTGCCGCCGAAACCGCCGAGCCTGAGGTCATCAAGAAGGGCAAGGAAAAGGAAGAGGGCGAAGCCAAGGCGGAGAAAAAATAAAACGATTTTATTTTCCCGCTGAAGCGGTATAAAAAACCAGAACCAGAGTTTTTTAAGAAACCAAAGATCTTGTGGCTTATAGCCGGGCTTGGCAACCCTGACAGAAAGTATCTGAAGACCCGGCATAACGCGGGCTTCATGGCGGCCGATGAGCTTGCCCTCCTGCTTGGGGCGCAATGGGGGCCCGGACCCAGAAATACGGAATCCCTTATGGCCCGGGCTGAGGCGGACGGCCAGGAAGTTCTCCTTCTAAAACCCCTCACCTACATGAACCGTAGCGGCATGGCGGTGAGGGAGGTCCTCAGAAAAAACAACATCCGGCCCGAAAAAAACCTCATAGTCATTCATGATGACATAGACATGGAGACAGCCAGGATAAGAATAAGGAAAAACGGCTCGGCCGGGGGCCACCGCGGGGTGGAATCCGTGATCCTTGAGACCGGCACCAAAGAGTTCATCAGGGTAAAGATAGGTGTGGGCAGAGACCCATCGCTTCCAGCCGATGTCTACGTCCTCCAGAAGTTCAGCAAAACCGAGGCCCCGCTCATGGAGGAAGCTGTCCACAGGGCCGCGCAGGCGGTTATAGATGTCATAACCCTCGGCGTGGAGACTGCCATGAACAGGTTCAATTAAAAAGCAAGACAGGCCGTTAACCCCCAATGGTTTTTTATTTGCCTCAGCGCGTTTTCCAAGACACACGTTTCGTAAAAAAAATTGCTTGTTTCTCCCCCTTTATCCGCATTTTCAGGAAATGCCGGATGGTTTTTTCATGAAAAAATATGATATCATCCACAGTCTCCGTGGCAGGCTTTCTGCTTGAAAAAGGGGCTGAAGCGTTTATTGCTGGAAAAAAAACCCTTGGCAGGCAAGGATTTAAAAGAAAACAAAACAAAAAAACTCTTTTCCCATGAGAACCCCTGATAAAACCGGAGGCAAAACGCCTTCCAGCCACGAGAAAAAACCAAAAAGACCGCCTTCTGCCGACGATGGAATAAAATATAAAGTCCTGTTCGAGCAGTCCCCTTACGGCATTGCCACCATTGATCTGAGCGGGAAGATACTGGATTTCAACGAGAGGGCCCATTCCGAGCTCGGGTATACGAGAGAGGAGTTCTCAAGGCTGTTCATACATGATATAGACCCGGATGTATCCGTTGCCGACGCCCCGGTCCGCGCGAGACAGATCTTGGAGGCCGGCGGGGACGAATTCGATGCGAGGCACAGGACCAAGCAGGGTGAAATGAGGTATGTCCACGTTATTGTAAGGCCGGTCGCTTTGCCGGAGCAGACTATACTTCATTCGATATGGCAGGACATCACGGAGCGCAAGAAGGCGGAGGAAACCATCAGGAAATTCGCCGATGTCGTCCAGCACACAAGGATAGGGATCGCAATCGGAACCATGGATGGCAAACTGGGGTTAATGAACCCGGCTTTCGCCGAAATGCACGGCTACGGGATGGATGAACTTGCCGGAAGGCCCGTCCCTGACGTGTATGCTCCCGATGTCCGGTCCCGCATCCCCGAATACATGGCCGCGATCAACAAAAATGGATATCATGAGTTTGAGACCGTACGCCTTCGCAAGGACGGCTCCGTATTTCCCGCGCAGGTCCAGGCCTATGCCATAAAGGACAAGGAAGGAAATGTGCTTTACCGCATCACGAATGTCCAGGACATAGCCGGGCGCAAGAAGGCAGAGGAGGCGCTCCGGTACAGCGAGGAATTCATAAGGAACATCCTGGATAATGTTGACGAATCCTTCATGGTCATAGACCGTGATTTCAGGATACTCGCGGCAAACAGGACGTTCTGCAAATGGAACGATATCGGAGGCCTCCCGGTCAAGGGAAGGCATTGCTATGAGGTCATACACAAGGAGACGCAGCCCTGCCACGAGTCCGGCAAATACAACTGCGCCGTGAAGCTTATGTTCGAGACTGGCGAGCCAGGTGCCGTCACGGACAGGCACGAAACCCCCGAGGGTGATCTCCTGGACATCGAAAAAAGGGCATTCCCGTTCCGGAACTCCTCCGGCGAAGTCACGGCGGCGATTGAAACGGTCCATAACATCACTGAAAGGCGCATGCTGGAGAAAGAGCAGCTCCAGTCCGAGAAATTAAAGGCGATAGGGACGCTGGCCGGCGGCATCGCCCACGATTTCAACAACCTTCTGCAAGGGGTGTTCGGTTATGTATCCCTCACAAAAATAGACCTCGACCCCAAGGGGAAGGCATTTGCCAACCTGGAAAGAGTTGAAAAGGCGCTCAACATGTCCATAAGCCTCGCCAATCAACTCCTGACTTTTTCCAAGGGCGGAAGGCCGGTAAAAAAGAAACTGGCCCTGCTTCCTATCGTTGAAAGCTCGGCCGGTTTCGCGCTGAGCGGGTCCCGCTCCGTATCCCGGCTGGTTTACGGTAAAGATCTCTGGATTGTCGAGGCGGATGAGGGGCAGATGGAACAGGTGGTCCAGAACATCGTGCTTAACGCCAGCGAGGCCATGCCTCATGGCGGGGTCGTGGAGATCGGCATAGCCAACGTGGAGGTGCCCAAGGGGAGCAAGCCTGCGCTGCCGGAGGGTGGGAAGTTCATAAGGCTGAACATCAAGGACACCGGCATCGGGATACCAAAACAATATCTTTCCAAGATATTTGACCCTTATTTCACCACCAAGCAGAAGGGAAGCGGACTTGGGCTGGCAACGTCATATTCCATAATCAGGAACCACGGCGGAATGATAGAAGTAGCCTCGGAGGCGAACAAGGGGAGCACCTTTTCCGTTTATATCCCAGCGGTGGAACCGGACGCCGGAGAGGAAGCGCGGCCATCCCGTCCGCCCGCAAAACGGAAAGCGAGGGTACTGGTGATGGATGACGAAGAGATAATCAGGGATGTGGCGATGATGATGATAACGGAGCTTGGCCACAAAGGGGAGTCCGCCTCAGATGGCGCTGACGCAATCTTGAAGTTCCGCAATGCCGCCGACCAAGGGAAACCTTTCGACGTTGTAATCCTTGACTTGACTGTGAAAAGGGGCCTTGGCGGAGAGCATGTAATATCACAACTTCGGGAAATGCAGCCCGGGATAAAAGCTATAGTATCAAGCGGGTACTCAGACAACCCGGTAGTGTCCGATTACAGGTCTCATGGTTTTTCGGCCTTCCTTAACAAGCCATACAGGATCAGCGCGCTGAAGGACTGCCTGGACGGCCTTCTCCTCACCGACGAAAAACCTTAAAAAAATATTGACGCCCATCACGGCTAAGACCACGCACGGCACTGCACTTGGCATATCGGGGCAAAAATAGTAAAATAAAGTGATGTTTAACAACAGGAAAGGTTTCACACTCCTCGAGATACTGGTCGTAGTCTTCATCCTGGGGATCCTGGCCGCCATAGTCGCTCCCAAGATAATGGGCAGGACTGACGAGGCGAAGGTAACTGAGGCGAAAGTTCAGATCAAGGACTTCGAGACTGCTCTTAAGCTTTACAAGCTGGACAACGGGTTCTACCCTACCACCGAGCAGGGCCTTCAGGCCCTCATCACTGCCCCCTCTGATCCCCCGGTACCAAAGAATTACAGGGAGGGCGGATACCTGGAGCAGAAGAAAGTCCCCGTCGACCCCTGGGGAAACCCCTTCGTGTACATCTGTCCCGGGACTCACGGCGACTTTGACCTGAGCTCCCTTGGCGCGGACGGGAAAGAAGGCGGTAAGGGCTATGACGCGGATATCAACAACTGGGAAATGCAGTAAAGGCTTCACGTTCCTGGAACTTGTAGTCGTCCTATTCATCATTTCCCTTTTTTTCACGCTGGCGGTCCCTGCGTTCAGGCGCACTTATACCCGGACCGACGCGCTCAAGGTGGCCTCCGTCCTGCGGGAGCTGAACGATTCGTCGGTCGCGATGAAGAAGAACTTCGACATTACGTTCGACCTGGATACGGGGAAGATCTCATGGGACGGCCCCGAAGGCACGAGGTCCATGGATGTGAAGGGGCTTACCCGGGTGGTCACCCCTTCAAGGGGAGCGGTCAGGGAGGGCTCGCTGAAGGTCTTTTTCGGTCCCATGGGAGCGCCCGAAAATATCGATGTCTACATGAAGGGCAAGGGTGCGCTCTGGGAGGTATCCCTGAACCAGCTTAGCGGAAGGGTAAGGGTGAGCAGCAATGAGACGAAATGAAGGGTTCTCCCTGCTTGAGGTGCTTATAGCCATTGCCATAGTGGGGGGCCTGCTTGTGGCCATAATAAACCTGGTGAACTATCACCTTTCCGTTATAGACAGGTATCAGACGCTATCGGTCGCCTCCATGCTGGGCATGGAGAAGCTGCACGAGTTGAAAGCCGCGCCCGTAAAGGAGGAAGGGCATTTTCCAAAACCCTATCAGGACTATTCATACAAAAGCAGTATCGTAAACAGCCCTATGCCTTTCCTAAATGAGCTGGTGCTCAAGGTATGGAAAGGCCGCGACGAGACGGATCTGAAGATATTCGTAGCCAAATGAACATAACGGGCGCATACCGGAGGGAGCGGGCGGACGGGCCTCCTGAAAGGAAAAAGAAAAACGGGGGTTTTACTCTCCTTGAGGTGCTGCTTGCCACCGCGCTCACGGCAGTGGTGCTTGCAGCCGTTTACGGGACGTTTTTTCTGGTGGAAAGGGCGCGGGAGGGGGCCAACGGCTCCCTTGTCAGGATGTACGAGGCCCAGAAGATCATGGACGTCCTCAGGCGGGAGATAGAGGCAATGGACGGCCCGGTGACGCTTGTGGACAAGGAGTATTTCGGCAAACGGGGATCGAGCTTCTCCTTCTCCGCGTTCTCGCCTCAAAACGGTGTCCTGTCAAAGATCAGTTACTTTGCCCGGGAAGGCGGCAAACCGGGCACGATAGACCTCTTCAAGGAACTGCAGATGCCGGGCGGGGCAATCGAGAACGCTCCCCTGATCGAAAATATAGAGAAATTTTCAGTCCGGATGTACTCCGGAGGGAAATGGGTGAGAACGGTTCAGGCTGGAAATCCGCCAGGGGACGTGCATGTCACCCTTAAAATGTACTTTAAGGGCGCACCCCTTACCCTCGAGGAAACGGTAACGCCAAGGATAGGGAAGATACTTTAAAACCGCCAAAAATGACTTAACCAGGGAAAGAGAAAAAATAGCAAATTTCAAGGAAAAAATGCCTGCCCTGAAAACGAAAACAAGAGGGGGAAAAGAAAAAGCCGGGCGTACGGGAACCGTGAAAAAAAACGGGGGGTTCGTACTCGTCCTGGTCCTGCTTGTGCTGGCGGTGCTTCTGGCCCTGGCTGTGGACTTCGCCTATGCGGTGTACGTAAACGTAAGCGGCCTTCACAACCTGGACACGCTGCAGGCGCTCTCCACCGAGGGGTCTTCCCTCATAGACAGCTCAGGCAACTTGCTTCTGCAGGCGCTTTCCCAGGGCAACATACCGGTGGACGGGGAGGACATTACCGTTCCCCTTGGCGACGGAACGACGGTACACTTCCTGGCCGGCGACGAGAACGCAAAATTCAACTTAAATACCATTGTCCAGCCAAACGGGGACCTGAACAAGGACGCCTACCAGTCTTTCAGGAGACTGCTCAAAGCCCTCAACCTGGACGTCACCATAGCGGACAAGGTGGCATACTGGATCAACCCGAACGCGGCGGCAGGCTCGGTGGTGGAAGGTAAAACGAAAGGGGGCTATCTGGACAGCACCCAGGAGCTTCGGGCGTTCATTGATGAGGCCTCTTATGATACACTAAAAAATTACGTGACCGTTTACGGAGATGGCTTGATAAACATAAACACCGCGCAAGCCCCGGTTTTAATGAGCCTTTCGGACGAGATAAGCCAGGACCTGGCCGAAAGAATCATCGAAAGAAGAAAGCTGCAGCCCTTTACCAACATTGGCGAGATTTCCCAGGTAGCCGGGTTTGGAACCCTGGGCATGCAGCTTATGCAATACATAACGGTCTCAAGCTCCGCGATACATATAACGGCAAGCGCCGAAAAGGACGGCCTGGACAGGACCGTGGATGGCGTGATGGACACCAGCGGGAAGATACTTTTCTGGAGAGAGAACTAAATGAAGGCCTTTTTTGATCTAAAGGACACCAGGAGCGGCACAGTCTACGTCTTCGACGGCAAAAAAGAAGCGCAGCCGTTCTCTTCCATCCCGTTCACCATTGACGCGCAGGGGAAACTGGCGCCCGCGCCCGGAGAGCAGGTGCCCGCCGTGGAGGATGTATGCCTGGGCCTGCCACTTTCCATGCTCGGCTTCAGGCTCGTTGAATTCCCGTTCACCGGGATGGAAAAGATACGCCACGCCCTGCCTTTTGAGCTTGAGGGGATGGTGCTCAAGGGGCTTGACGAGATCGTCTGGGACGTGGTGCCGGTGGGCGAAACGGAAGGCGTACAGAAGGTGCTTGCGGTCTACACGGAAAAAAAGGCGCTCCGGGCCATTATAGACTCCTTGAAGGAAGCCGGGCTGGAACCCTCCGCGGTCACGTCGGCGGAGCTCGCCCGCGTTCTGGAGGCTGGAGGATCGGATATCTCCGGGGCGCTGCTCGCCCCGCCCCCGTCGGCACAGGAAGAAAGGGTGGCCCTTGCCCGGGATGAGCTGTCTAGGCCTAAACCCGCAATAAATTTGAGGACGGGAGAGCTTCAGTATTCAAAGCCCAGGGAGGAATTCGGGCGAAGGATGAAGACCGCCTTTGTTCTTGCATCGCTCCTTCTCCTTGCGTTTTCCATAAAGTCCGCTGTGAGCGTATATTTCCTGAACAGGGAGGCCGGGGCCATGGAGCGGCAGATGGGCAGGTCCATTACCAGAATGATGCCTGGCCACGGATCGGGCAATATCGAGGTCTCCCTTATGGAGCTTGAAGGGGGGCTTGCGGAGCTGAAGAGGGAAAAGGCAGGATTTGGCGGGCTTTCCCCCCTTGAGGACCTGAAGAAGCTTTCGCTTCACAAGGCAGGAGGGGTCGTGATAAGGGACATAACGATGAACAGGGAAGGGATGATCCTGAAAGGCGAGGCGCAGTCCCTTTCGGGCGTGGAGGCTGAAAAAAACGCGCTCAAGCCTTACTTCAGCCAGGCAAATGTGCTTGAGACCAGCCAGTCTGGAAACACCGTGGTCTTCACCCTTAGCCTGAAATGAAAGACGTGAACATAAGGGCATACATAGACGGCCTGAACGAAAAGCTCCGGGTGCTGCCCGAGGCCGCCGGAAAGTTTTTCCTTGAATGGCGGCAGAGAAAACTTCTGGTCCCTGCGTCCGTTATCGGAGTGCTTGCCGTACTGGCACTGTCTCTCTGGATTGCCAGGGGGGCCGCCGCCCGGAGGATCGCTTATGACAGGCATACTGAGGCCCGCTTCGAGGCGGTAATCACGCAGTATGCCTCTTTAAAGGACCAGGTGGACGAGTTCAAAAGGCGCGCCGCGCTGAGCCCGCGCCAGGGGATAATCAATGCGCTCGACGGGCTTTTCACCAGCGCCGGACTCAAAGACAAGGTGGCGACCATAAACCCGCTTGGGACCAAGACGATGGGAGGGTTCGCATCGGAGCAGGCGGAGGTGACGCTTAAAAAAGTGGACCTGAACGAAACTGTGAACCTTCTGTACAGGATCGAATACGCCCCCATGCTCCTGACAGTCAAGGAGGCGGATTTCAGGAACTCCTTCTCGGCGTCTGCGCTGGACATAAGACTTGTCGTGGCCCTTACGAGGGCCAAAAAATAGGCGGGCCAAAAAAAAGAGGGTTTTTCAAAGCCGGGTTTTTATGAAAAAAGCAAAAAAGATCCTCATAATTCTTGCAGTGCTGGTGGCACTTCCCATGCTCATCTGGTATGCCGCCGTGCCAAATTCGTCCATAGGATATATACTGGCCTCGCACCCGGCAGGCCAGGGCTTTGACATAAAGGCAATGAATTTCCACAAGGGGCTTTTCTTCAGCTTCGGGGCAGACGCGGTAAGCGTAAAAAACGGTGGCAAGCAGGCCCTTGTCTTAAGTGATGTTCGGGGAAGGATAAACCCGCTGGCCCTCCTGCTTCTGCGCCTGGAAATCCCTTTCAGGACCCGGCTTGCCGGGGGTAAGGCAAGCGGCCTTTTTGATTACGGTCTCATTTCCGGACAAAAAAAACTGCGGGTCCGGTTTGACCGCGTCCAGATAGGGGACCTGCCGCCTGTCAAAGGCTCCGTTTCCGGCCTGCTGGACGCAAACCTGACATTCAGCGGGGACAAGGGGAGCTTCTTTTTCACTATGGACAGCCTTGGCAATTTCCCTTACGGTTTCAGGTCGGCCAACGGAATAGCCGGGATATCGGGGTCTGAGCTTAGCATCGGGTCGGTCTCTTTTGAGGCGCCGGACACCTACGCCAAGGTGAAGGGAAACGCGGACCTTGAAAGCGGCTCCTACAGTTTCAGGCTTGAGATAACCACGCAGGGGGCAAATCCGAATCCGCTTCTTAGTCCCTACCAGCAGTCTCCTGGTTATTATGTCGTTCCCCTTTCGGGAAACCTGCGGCAGCTTCTCTGAAAAAACCAAAATAAAATTGTCTGCCTCAGCCCGCGAGGATAAACACGCCTCAAATAAAATATTAAAAGGCTCTTCAGCTTCCGCGTGGCGAGTGGCATTGGCTGCGCTTCTGCCCCAAAAGCCTTTGGCTTTTTGGAGATTCCTGATCTAGGCCGTCTCCCTCGGTCAGGCACAGGGATGTGGTTTTGTTTAGTTAGGGCGGGCTCAGCTTGCATGACATAAAGCCTCAGGGATATGAAGAGCCAAAACCGTTTGCAAGTGATAGAATGAGATTCAGGGGATGGGATGTTGTTTTTAGCTGGCCCCGGCACCTGAAGAAACGCAGTGCAGGGAGGACGTCCAATGTGCAAGGCCTGGCGGTTGTGCATCCTGTGCCTTTTGTTATCCGCCGCCTTTTTCCCTTGGAGCGGCGCTTTTGCGTTCGGTCCTCATGACAAACTTAAATGCACCGATTGCCATGCGGCCCATGTCGCCGGAGACGGAAACAAGATCAGACTGGCTGCGCTGAACGGACTTGCATCCGCTCCGGAGGAGCGCTATGTCTTTACGGGTGTGAGAACCTTGTGCATGTCATGCCACAAAAACAAAATACCTGGCGTGGAAAAAATGGGAATCGGGACGGTTTGCGCCATTCATAACCGTAGGGAAAAGGAAGCGGCAGGCGTAAGCGTGCCTGCATCGCTCCTAAGGCGCGGCAAAATAAGATGTGACAGCTGTCATGACCCGCACGGCACCAACCCGAATCATGAATATCTGATCGTCAAAACAAAAGGAAAAAGAAAAAATCTTTGCGCCATGTGTCATGGCCGGGATTCATACCTACATACGACTGTCAAAAAACCAAAGAAGATAAAAAAGCAAAAGACCTGAAAAGGGAAGACGAACAGGTCAGATTAAATTTTTCCAGGCAAAGCTGTGGAAATCTCCCTGAAAAGCGCCTCCCTCAGGCCATGCATGTTTCCTTTCCATGCCGTTGTCCTGAAGCCGGCCGCCCTCTTGTGTCCGCCACCCCCGAATTTCTGAGCCACGCTGCGGACATCTATGTCCCCTTTTGATCTGAGGCTTGCCCTCAGGGTCCCGTCCTCAAGCTCACTGACAAGGACAGCGACCTTGGCCTCCCTCAGCATGCGCGGATAGGCTGTGAAATTATCCACGTCCTCGGCCGCCGCGCCTGAGGCCGTGAACATCTTTTGGGAAACGCTCATGATCGCAGTGCCTTCCCTTATCTCAATGGTCTCCAGAGCAAGGCACAAGAGCCTCATCCTGCCAGCCGACCAGGTCTCGTAGACGTTCCTGGCTATCCGTGCAGGCTGGGCGCCGGCCCGGACGAGCTCCGCCCCGGCCGCAAGGGCCCCGGCCGTTGTATTGTCGTACCTGAAAGAACCCGTGTCCGTCGAGATGGCAGTGTAAAGGTTTTCAGCCATGTCCGGGCCCATGGGCAGGCCGAGGGCCTTTACGAGATCGTAAACCAGAAGGCCAGCCGCCGGGCAGCCAGGGACCACCCACATCGGGGCCGGCCTTTCTCCCAGACCGTAAGAATCCATTTCATGATGATCAATAACGGCAGTATGCCTGAAACGGACCCCTTCCAGGGCGGCGCGAAACGTCTTTGAGCAGTCCACAAGGACGAGCGTATAATCCGCCGTATCCGCAGGCAGGACATGGGCCATATCCCCTGCGCCGGGCAGGAAACTGAAAAAAGACGGGACGGTGTCCTTATTGTAAGCTACCACTTCCTTGCCCATGGCGCGCAGCGCCTCTGCAAGGGCCAGTGTCGAACCGATGGCGTCGCCCTCCGGGCTTATGTGGCTTGCGACCAGAAACTTTTTATTGGTCCCGTCCCTTAGGAAGTCTAGGAGCTCATCCGGCGGAATATATTCCACCTCCGGCCTGGCCTCGTTTTCAATCCGGCTTTCAGGTGCGCGCGTTTCCAAAGGTCAGTCGTCCCCCTTTATATCTTTAAGGAGCTGGTCTATGCGGTTTCCGTACTGCAGGGTCGTATCCACCCGGAACTCCAGGTCCGGAGTGGTCTTCATCTTTACCCTCCTGCCAAGCTCCTGCCTGATAAAGCTTTTTGCGGCATTGAGGATCTCCATCATCTGCTGACGCTCCTCTTCCTTAAGCGAGCTGACATAAACCCTTGCCAACTTGAGGTCGTCGGTAACGGAGACATCCGTGACCGTAACAAAACCCATCCTGGGGTCTTTGAGTCTCCTTAAGATGATATCGGATATTTCCTGCCTGAGGAGGTCGGCAACCCTTTTTGAACGCTTATAGGGCAGCATTTTCCCGTCCTGTCTCTATGGATTTTTTATTAGAGCTTGGCGGCTATCTTCTCAATGACGAAGTTTTCGAGGATATCGCCCATCTTGAAGTCGTTGAAGTTCTCTATCATGATGCCGCACTCGTAGCCGGTCTGGACTTCCCTGGTATCTTCCTTGAACCTTTTCAGGGAGGACATCTTGCCCTGGTAGACAACAATGTTATCCCTTATGACGCGGACGCCGTCGCTCGCCCTGCTCATGAGCCCGTTGATCACGTAACAGCCCGCGATGGTGCCAAGCCTGGAGACGGTAAAGAGCTGCCTTACCTCGGCCCGCCCAAGCACCTTCTCCTTCATGGTGGGCTCCAGCATCCCTTCAAGCGCCTTCTTTACGTCGTCAACGGCCTCGTAGATTATGTTATAAAGCCGCAGGTCAACCCCTTCCTTCTCGGCTATCTGCTGGGCCTTGGTCTCGGGCCTGACGTTGAACCCCACTATGACCGCGTTGGAGGCGGCGGCAAGCATAACGTCCGACTCGTTTATGCCGCCTATTGAGGCATGTATCACCTTCACCTTTACCTCGGGGTGCGTTATGGAGCTGAAGGAGCCTTTAAGCGCCTCGATAGACCCCTGGGCGTCGGCCTTTATAACTATGTTCAGGTCCTTGAGCTTGCCCTCTTTCATCTTGCTATAGAGCTCGTCGAGGGTAATTTTCTTTGCTACCGTCGCCTCTACCTGCTTCTGTTTCTGGAGCCTGGCAAGCGCTATCTGCCTCGCCTTTCTTTCGTCATCCATGACGACGAACGAATCGCCCGCGTTGGGCATGGAATTAAAGCCTATGACCTCAACAGGCGTGGACGGGCCTGCGGCCTCCAGCTTGCGCCCATGCTCGTCGCTCATCGCCCTGACCCTGCTCGCGTTCGAGCCGCACAAAAAGACGTCCCCGGCCCGGAGCGTCCCGTTCTGGACAAGAATGGTGGCCACGGGGCCCTTACCCTTGTCCAGCCTGGCCTCTATGATGACCCCCTTTGCCATCCTGTCCGGATTGGCCGTTAGCTCGAGCATCTCAGCCTGGAGAAGAACCAGCTCCAGCAGGTTATCTATGCCGATCTTTTTCTTTGCCGATATCTCCGCGAAGATATTCTGCCCGCCCCAGTCCTCGGAGACTATGCCGTACTCGGCAAGCTCCTGTCTTACGCGCTGGGTATTTGCCTCCGGCTTGTCTATCTTGTTTACGGCGACTATTATCGGTACGCCTGCGGCCTTGGCGTGGTCTATGGCTTCTATGGTCTGGGGTTTCACGCCGTCATCGGCGGCCACGACAAGAATGACTATGTCCGTTGCCTTGGCGCCCCGGGCCCTGAGCGTGGTGAAGGCCTCATGGCCCGGGGTGTCCAGAAAAGTTATTTCCTTGTCGCCCAGCCTCACCTTGTAGGCGCCTATATGCTGGGTGATGCCGCCTGCCTCGCCCTCCGTGATGTGGCTTTCCCTGATGCTGTCAAGTAACGTCGTCTTGCCATGGTCTACGTGCCCCATGATAGTGACTACGGGAGGCCTGGGGGTGTGGTTGGTGGAAATCTCCTCCTGCACGGACTGCTCCTGGACGGAAACATCCTCCTCGGCGGTCGCCACCTCGATCTTCATCCCCATGGAATCCGCTAAGAGCATGGCTGCATCCACGTCCACCGGCTGATTGATGGTGGGCATATAGCCAAGCTCCATGAATTTCTTTATTATCTCAGGGACCTTGACCCCTATGAGCTCCGCAAATTCCTTTACCGTGGCGCCCTCTGTGAGCCTGAGATGCTTTTTCCTGGGGGCCGTGACCTGTTGCTGCTGCGGCTTCTCGCTTTTGGCCGCAAATTTCTGCACAGGCGCGGGGCCCTTGCCCGGTTTCTTCTGCACCGTGCGCTGGTCCGCAAACTTCCGGGGCTCCACTTTTCTGATGGCCTGAAACGCCCTCTGCATGCCGGGTTTGGCCTTGAACTTCTCCATGCGCCCTGATTCCAGGTCTTTCTTGAACCTGTCGGGCACCTTCAGCTCCACTTCCTCTTCCGGGGCCTGCACCCCACCTGCAGCGGGCGCCGCTCCCTGCGTTTTTGTTTCCGGCGCGGCCTCGGCAGCCTCCGGCTGGTCCTGTGATGAAGAAATCTCTTCGGCGTGAGGCTCGTTGGCAGGTGACGCATCCCCGGCAGGCGGAATAAAAACCTCCTGGGCAGCCGCCGCTTCCTCCGCGGCCAGCTCTTCCTCCATATCTTCCTTTAAAGCCGCCCTCACCTTGACGGCCCAAAATTCATCTATGCTTGATGAAGCGGTCTTTCCGCTCAGGCCCACGCCCTCCAGCACGTCAAGAATGGGCTTGGAATTTTTAAGCCCAAGCTCTTTGGCCAGCTCATGAATTCTCGTCTTTTTGGAATCGGTTTTCTTTGTCATTTCTTCTCTTTTTGTTTATTTTGAACTTGTATCGGGTGTATTAGTAATGCTATCATAAAAGCTGGATTTTTATCAAATTTCCCAAAGGAGGGTCACTCAATGGCCAGCTGCGATATATGTGGTAAAGCGAAGTGCGTCGGCAATCATGTAAGCCATGCAAACAACAAGGTAAAGAGGGAGCTCAGACCGAACATCCGCCGCAAGAAGATCTCCGTTGCGGGCACTGTAAAAACGGTTTCCATCTGCACCCGCTGTCTGCGTTCCGGAAATTACCAGTAAAAGAAAAAACAAAAAGGTGAAAAGGATCGGCGCTGGCCTTGCCGGGATCATCAGGAGACTGGGGCTTGAGGACGCGGCAAGGCTGCACGGAATAAAAGCGCGCTGGGGGGAGCTTGTCGGCGCTCCCCTCTCTGAACACCTGGATCCCGGATTTGTATCCGGCGCCGTCCTCCACGTTACCGTCGATTCTCCGCTCTGGCTTGAACAGGCCAGGTTCTATGGCGAAGAGATACTAAAAAGAGTAAGACCGCTTGGTATCTCGGAGCTCAAATTCAAGCCCGGGGCGCGCCGCGGAAAAAATGCCGCTGCCACCGCCTCTTCCGCCATGGCCGGGCATGTTCCCCTGACCGCAGAAGAGCTGATGAGCATAGACCAGCAGATAGGGCCCGTGCGGGATGAGGCACTAAGGCAGATAATGCGTGCAATAATGGCCAAAGCCCTCCGCACCCCCGCGCGCGGAGAAATTAGTAAGCAGAATCCTTGACATTGCCGCCTTCAAAGGGATATTTTACTTCTGAATTGGAAATAATAAAGGTTCAAAAGAAAAAAACCTTTAATTGCAGAAGGAGCCCTTCCATGAGGATTCAAAAAAATTCCCGAATAATAGAACAAAAAAAGATTACCCGCGCACTGCCGGCTTTTTTAGCCTTTGCCGCGGCGGCACTTGTGTCCGGCCTGTTTGTTTTCTCTCCGGTCCGTGCGGCCAATGCCGCAGGCATGTACAAAGTCAAAAAAGGGGACACTCTCTGGAGCATCTCCGGCGGCAAGCTGAAAAACGAATTCCAGTGGCCTTTGATCTGGAAAGAAAACACACGGATAAAAAACCCGGACAAAATATACCCTGGGGAAAAGATCAATATCCCTACGGTTCCGTCCGCTCCCGGGCCTGTCCAGCCAGAGACACCCGCGGTTTCTGCACAAGTCCCCGAAGTAAAGTCTGCTCCCAGCAAAGCCCTGGGGCCCGAAGAAAAAATTATCACACCCGTCAGGGAGCATTATCTTTTTAACACGAAGGAAATGATATCAAGCGGGTTCATGACCAGAAAGGTCCCCTCCGAAGGTGAGGTCATAAGTCCGGTCGGCCAGAGGGCGCTTATAGCCAAGGGAGACGATGTATACATCAAACTTGGCTGCGTGACCGCATCTGGCGACATGTTCCTGGTTGCCGGGATCCACAAAATTGCCGACCCGCTTACGGACAAGTTTGCCGGATATCTTGTAGAGCCCCACGGCATAGCGGTCGTTACCGGGGAAAACGCAGGGCTCATACGCGCCACCATAACCGATACCTTCGAAAGGATCGGGCCCGGAGATGTCCTTATAAAATATGTGAAGCCAAGGCGGCTGCTCTGGGACGCACAAGGAAAACCTTCCGTGCAGGGTCATGTGCTGGCCTTGGAAAAACGCAGGCTCCTCGGCGGCGGCCTGGATTTCATCTACCTGGACAAAGGGAGTGCCGACGGGCTTCAAGCCGGAGACCTGCTTCAGACCAAAAAGGGACCGGACACCAACGCTCTGATACAGATAGTTTCGGTAAGGCGCAACTTCGCCACGGCCATGATCAAAAAAACCAGGTCGTCGGTAAATCCGGGAGACCTTTTTACGGGGCTTGAATAACGGGCCGGCCGGACCTGCTTTTTTAGAATAAAAAAGGGGGATCAAAAAATTTGATCCCCCTTTTTTTATCCTTTATTTTCAGCCCAGGCTCTTGAGCGCCCGAAGCCTGCTTGGGTGCTTTAATTTCCGCAAAGCCTTTGCCTCTATCTGGCGCACCCTTTCCCTGGTGATCGAGAGGTACCTGCCCACTTCCTCCAGCGTATGGTCCCGGTCAGTGCCGATGCCAAACCGCATCCTGATGACCTTTTCCTCCTTGGGAGTAAGAGTCTTGAGCACGCTCTGTATCTGCTCCGATATCTCGGACTTTTCCGCATCGGAATACGGCGAGGGGCTGTTTTTATCGCCGATAAAATCTTCCAGCTCCGTATCCTCGTCTCCGATCGGGGTCTGAAGCGCTATAGGATCCTGTATGGCCCGGAAGACCTCGTCAACCTTCCTTACGGGCACCTGCAGCTTCTGGGCAAGCTCTTCGTTGCTTGGCTCCCGGCCCAGCTGGTGCGTAAGCTCCCTTGAAGCCTTCGTGACCCTGTTGTAAAACTCCATCATGTGGACGGGCACCCTGATAGTTTTGGTCTGATCTATGAGCGCCCTGGTTATCGCCTGGCGTATCCACCATGTGGCATAAGTGGAGAATTTGAACCCTTTTTCGTATTTGAACTTGTCCACAGCCTTCATCAGGCCGATATTGCCTTCCTGTATGAGGTCCAAAAGGGGCAACCCTCTGCCCACATAGTTCTTGGCGATATTGACGACCAGCCTCAGGTTCCGGGTAATAAGCTCGTTTTTCGCGTCGCGGACAAGCGTATTGGCCTTCTGCAACCTCTCCCACATCCCTTTAAGGTTTTCGACCTTCAGCCCAACCTCGGCCTCTATCTTCCTGACTTCCTGCTGGACTTCCTTCGAAAGGGTCTCCAACTTCCTTGCCGACGGGGTGCTCCCGTTTTTCTTTGCCTTTTCCTTGATGACCTTGCGGAGCTCTTTGAGTGAGCCATGCCTGCCCAGCTTCCTGTCAAGCTCGCGGACCTTTGCCATGAGCTCCTCCAGCCTTACAAGCACCTTCCGTATGGCCTCGTCGGTCCTCTCGTCCTCCGTTATCCCTTCTTCCTCAATGTCTATGCCTGCCTCAGCTTTCTTGAAAAGAGGCATGGCGACCACTATTTCCCTGATTATGTTTTTGCCCTGTTCGAGCTGTTTTGCAAGCTCGGTCTCTTCATCCTTGGTGAGAATGGAAATATTTCCCATTGAATGGAAATAGGCCTGCACAAGGTCCTCGGTCTTTTCATACTCCGCCGCCTCGGCCTCCTCGAACTCCATCTCTTCCTGGGCGCCTTCTTCGTACTCCACCACCTTCACGCCCATATCCTGAAGGAGGTCCATCAGCTCCTCTATCTCGTCAGGCGAGAAATACTCCGAAGGCAGCGCCTCGTTGATCTCATCATAGGTAAGGACACCACGCCTCTTACCCATGTCTATTATCTCTTCGAATATATCCTTTTCCCTCATTTCGCCACAAAGCTCCTTTTAGGGATCCTTTTAGGGAAAAATGCAATAACAACCAACATTTTCCCTTTTAAAGTATAGCAGAAAACTATCGGTTGTAAAGATATTTAAAAAAAACAAGAAGTTTCTGTTTTTTTAGATTTTATATTTTTTAAAACTTTTATTTCCGGGAAATACTTTTCAAGGATTTCTTTAAAAGGGGAAATGGGTCAAGCCTCACGGTCTATTAGTACTGGCCGGCTGAGCGTGTTACCACGCTTACACCTCCAGCCTATCGACCTGGTAGTCTA
>JAKAJM010000104.1 GCA_021813765.1 Nitrospirota bacterium | reverse complement strand
AATCGCGTTCGAAGGCGTCCTTTGCCTCTTTAAGCGCCCCATAGCCAAAGTAATCCTCCATCCTGGGCTCGTTGCTCAGGAAAAGGAGGTCTCTTTCCTCAATGTTCTCTGCGGTGTTCATGATTACCAGCCGCTCTACAGTATTTTTAAGCTCCCTCACGTTGCCAGGCCATGGATAGGAGGAAAGCCGTTTGACCGCCTCCGGGGTAATCCTTTTGGGAGAGCGCCCGTACTCTGCGGCAAGCGCCTTCAGGAAATGGTTTACCAGTGCAGGGATGTCCTCCTTCCGGCTCCTTAAGGGCGGCACAACTATCGGGATGACATTCAGCCTGTAGTAGAGGTCCTCGCGAAAATTCCCGCTTTTTACCTCCCTGGCCAGGTCCTTGTTCGTGGCCGCAATAAGCCTCACGTCCACCTTTATGTTTCTGGCCCCGCCCACATGCTGGAACTCCTGCGTCTCGATGGCCCGCAGCACCTTGGCCTGTGTGGGCAGGCTCATGTCCCCCACCTCGTCAAGAAACAGGCTGCCGCCGTCGGCCAGCTCGAACTTTCCTTTCCTGTTCTCTTGCGCGCCGGTGAAGGATCCCTTTTCGTGGCCGAAAAGCTCGCTTTCTATGAGCTCCTGAGGTATTGCCGCGCAGTTGACCTCCACGAAGGGCATGTCCTTCCTTGCCGAAAGCTCATGCAGAAGCCTGGCCACAAGCTCCTTGCCCGCCCCGGACTCGCCTGTAATAAGGACCTTGCTGAAACCCTTGGCCGCAAGCTCCACCTGCTCCCTCAGGCTCCTGATGGCCTGAGAGTCCCCGATGATGGTCAGCCTCCCCTTTACCGACTCTTTTAAAAGCCGGTTTTCCTTTTCGAGGCGGGACCTCTCAAGCCCCTGCCTCACGGTAAGGATGACCCTCTCCATGGAAAGGGGCTTCTCCATGAAATCATAGGCACCCATCTTGGTGGCCTTCACCGCAAGCTCTGTCGTGCCGTGGCCGGTGATCATTATAACCGGGAGGTCTTCCCTCTGCGCCTTTATGCGCTTCAGGGTCTCCATGCCGTCAATGCCTGGCAGCCAGATATCGAGGAGCACAAGGTCAGGCAGCCGCTTTTTTACCGCCTCGGCGGCCTCCTCTCCTGATGAGGTCATGTCCACCTCGTATCCCTCATCGGAGAGTATGTCTGCAAGGCTCTGCCTTATGTTTTCCTCGTCATCGACTATGAGGACCCGCAGCATCGGAAAGTCTCCTTTCAAAAAGCGGCAGCTCTATGATAAATGAGCTTCCCTTCCGGCTCTTTCTGTTTTCGCTTATTCGTATGTATCCGTTGTGCTCGGAGACGATCTTGTGGACTATCGCAAGGCCAAGACCGGTCCCGTGCTTCTTTGTGGAAAAATATGGCTGAAAAAGCTTCTCCCTGACCTCCGGAGGGATTCCCGGCCCGTTGTCTGAGATCTCCATGTACAGCTTGTTGGCCTGGGCATCGGTTTCTATTTTAACTGAAACCGTTCCGGAATCGCCCATGGCCTCCCTGGCGTTGTCTATTATGTTCACAAGGGCACGCCTGAACTGCTCCGGGTCCAGGTCCACCGCGGGCATGCCGGCCGGAGCGTCTATATCGATGGTAAAACCCTTGTACACGCGGTAAAGGTTCCTTACCTCCTCCACCAGGGAGGGCAGGTCGGTGCGTCTTTTTTTAATGTCAGGCATTCTGCCCAGCCTTGAAAACTCATCCACAAGCAGGCGCAGGCTTTCCACCTCGGCTATTATCGTTCTGGTGGACCTCTCGAAAACAACCGGGAAGTCGGAGTGGCCCTCGGTCCACTTCTTCATCATCCTCTCGGTGGAGAGCTTTATGGGGGTAAGCGGGTTTTTGATCTCGTGGGCGATCCTTCTTGCGACCTCCTGCCAGGCAAGCACCCTCTGCGCCCGCACCATCTCGGTCAGGTCGTCAAAAACGACCAGAAGCCCAAGTTGCCGCCCCTTGCCGTCCCGCAACCCGGATATAAAGACCCTGAGCAGCGCCTTTTCCCCTTTGGGACCAAGGCCGGCCCAAAGCTCCTGCTCAAGAAAATTTATCGTCCGTACGTTGATGCCCTTTATCAGGGCCTTGAGCTCGTTTGACTCGATATGGGAGAGGACCGCCTCGTACTGCTTGCCGATCACTTCCGGGGCCTTTATGCCCAGGATCTCGCAGGCCCTGGGGTTTATCGTAAGCACCGCCCCCTCAGGTGAAAGGGAGATAACTCCGGAACGGATGTTGTCCAGAATGCCTTCCATGCAGAGCCGTCTTCTGTCGGACTCCAGATAGGCGTTCTCCAGCGACTCCTTGCCTTCCTTTAGCTCCGCCACCATGCGGTTGAAGGACCCTATCAAAAGCCCCATCTCGTCAGAGCCCCTTGGCGGCACCCTCAGGTCAAGGTTCCCCCTGGCCACCTCACCTGTGGCCGCGGCCAGCTCGCTTACAGGGCCGGTAATCCCCCTTGCCAGCCTAAGCGATGCAAGCAGGGCCGTGAACATGATCGTAAGGGCGATAAAGCCCAGGACCAGATAGAAATTTGTCCTTATGGGCGTGCGCCACCTCTCCAGCGTTATAAGGCTTTCGTTTGCCTGTTTTATGTTTTCGATATAGGATGTGAGCCTGGCCGGCAAAGTGGTGCTGGCCACTATCACCCCGCCGGAAGGGCGCGGCACCATCCCCCTCACAGTGTCCCTGCCGGAGGCCGAGAGGACCTCCGCCCCCTTTAGCCCCCCGAAGGCCGACCGCATCGCGGGAGTGGCGTCCGGCGGCAGGGCCCGCACACAGGTTATGCGGTAGGGGCCTATGGCCTTAAGACTTCCGCTTTGAAGGGCGCTTCTGGCGGCATCAAGGGCGCCGTCCTTTTCCTGCTGGTAGAAGGAGCGCGCCATTGCAAGGGATGAGACAAGCGGGTCCCTGAACTGGGTATTGAATATCTTGTCCATATAGTTGGTCGCAAGACCGCTTGCCACCGCATATACCATTATCGTGGGGGTAATGCTCAGGAACGTGAACAGAAGCAGGATCTTGGCCCTGAACTTAAACCCGATGACCCTTCTCTTTACGCCCAGGTACAGCTCTATGAACCCCTTGCCCACCAGATAGATGAGCGCAAGGAGGGCAAAGAGGTTCAGGTTGAAAAAAAGCAGGTAGATCAGCGTTTCGGGAAACTCGCCCACCCTTAAAAATCTCGCTTCGAAGGGCAAAAGGACGCCCAAAAGCACAAGGGTAGCCGCAAGCAGATAGAGAGCCTTCAGTTTCAGGCCTTTTTTCATCCTACGGCTTGCTCCCAAGGTTGAAAATGGCGGAATCCTCTTGCACCGAGAACTCCTTGTCCCTGATGAAAAAGAACATCTGGCCCAGAAGCGGTGGCAGGTTCCTCAGCTTGGATTCCGCCGTGACCCTGATAAAATACCTGCCCCTGGTCAGTCCGTTCAGGCCGGACAGCTTCACGTTGTTCAGGGTCAGGGAATTATTGATAAGCTCATCGCAGCTTCCGAACCTTGTCTGCCAGGAAGTCCCCCGGCCCAGCGTGGTCATCACGTACTCTCCTTTCACGCTGTCACAGCTTACGTACCTCTCTATCCTGACCCCAAGGATGTACTCGTCCGGCCAGCTTGACCAATGCCTGAACAGGTCCACATAAAAGACCAGGTCTTTCTGTATCCCGTCCCTCAGGTCCTTTATGAGGCGGGGAGCCACCACGAGCCTGGCGGAGACAAAGATTTTGTCCCCTTTCTTGGAGACGGAAAGGGAGTTTATCTGCGCTGCCCGCGCACTTACCGGAAGGAAAAAGGCAATTGCCATAAACGAAAGCAAGACAGCCTTTTTTAAAAAACGCATTTTCAGAGTATTTTATTAAAAACCTTTCAAACCAGACAAGTTTTTTGATTATACCATTTAGTTCAAGCACTTTTTGCTTTGCTTTGTTTGCCCTGCCCGGCTTTATCCGCGCTTGCGGCTGCTATCGAGCCGGGCGGCGGTTTTTGCCAGGAATTCAATAGCCGGCAGGAAAAAGCAAAAACGCATGATCTATATCATAGGAATTCCCGCCAGGGGCGGTGTAAAGTGATGTCATGAGCAAGGACACTAAGGGAAAAATCACGGCAGGGGACATACGGAGCGCCCTCAGGCAGATGGGCGCATATGTGGACGTCACCGAAGACGACCTCATGAAAATATACGAGCTTGCGCTTGAGCATGCGAAAAAGGAAGCCGGGAAAAAGGTTCTCGTCCGGGACATAATGACAAGGGATGTCGTGACCGTGGATGGCGCCGCGACGGTCTCCAGGATATCCGCCCTGATGTATGAGCACAGGATAAGCGGTCTGCCGGTGGTAGACTCACACGGCGGGGTGGCGGGCATCGTCACCGAGGCGGACCTCATCGCCAGGGTCTGTGCAAGGAGAGGGCACGCCTTCAGAAAGACCCTTATGCATCTCTTTGGCGAATCCATGCCGGCCCCAAGGGCCTCCGAAGAGGTGGACGGCACGGCCAGTGACATCATGAACCGGAAGGTAATAACCGCCTCCCCGGAGGATGACATAGGAAAGGTGGCCGCCATAATGGACGAAAAAAGGATAAAGAGGCTGCCCGTTGTCGAGGCGGACGGAAAACTGGTTGGCATAGTGTCCAGGGCTGATATCGTGAGGGCCCAGATACCGGCCGGGAGGAACGAATGACGAGGGCATTTTTTGCGAAGATGAAGGGCGGGGCAAAGAGCCCGCCCGCGGTGGGGCTGGCGGAGGTCTTCTGGTCGCTTTTGGGCTCCGCCCTGGGGATAGGGGTCTGCGGATATCTTTCCTCCAGGTATTTTGCCCCAAGGGACCTGACGCTTATGATCGGCTCTTTTGGCGCATCCGCCGTACTTGTTTACGCCGCCATAAAAAGCCCCCTGGCCCAGCCAAGAAACCTGCTGGGCGGGCACATAATAAGCGGTCTTGTGGGCGTGGCGTGCTGGAAGTTCTTTGGCTATAACGCATGGCTGGCCGGGGCGTTTGCGGTCTCGTTTGCCATCTCGGCGATGCTCATCACCAATACCCTCCACCCCCCGGGCGGGGCAACCGCCCTGATAGCGGTGATCGGGGGAGCTCAGGTGCACAGGCTCGGGTTTCTGTATGCCTTCATACCCGCCGGGCTTGGCGCGTTCGTCCTTCTGCTGGTGGCCCTTGTCGTAAACAACATGGCCTCCGGCAGAAGATACCCCGAATACTGGCTGTAAAGAAGATTTTTTAAAGCTAGTGGAGTGAGTCCAACGCTTCTTTATATTTGTTCAAGCATTTTGGCCGTCATTCCCGCATGTAGTAAGCGGGAATCCAGTGACGTTGTCTTATGGCCAATAACCACTAATAATTTTTGGAAAAAGCGTCTGCCGTAATTCAACAATAACGCTGCGAATTTCCGGGCCGGACACCGGAAACAAAAAAAAACAAAAAGACCGCATTTCCAGAAACGGGCTAAAAATTCTAAAATAAGACAGGCATGGAAAAGGACAGCCGGAACGCAGAGCTGCTTGCGCAGGAGCTTGCGCATGCCAGGCAGAGGATCTCCCAACTGGAGGGCACCGTGGACAGATGCGGGCTTGTGGAGGAGACCCTCCTAAGATCCAACGAGACCCTTCGCGCCCTG
>JAKAJM010000001.1 GCA_021813765.1 Nitrospirota bacterium | reverse complement strand
CGTCCCTTATGGATGACGATCTTATACTTGTATGCGCTTGCGGGATCATAACCGGCCCGGTCAAAATGGAAGACCTGCCCTCGATCCCTTTGGTTACAAGGGAGGAAGGTTCCGGCACTAAAATGACAGCCGACGATTATTTCGCAGGCAAGGGGATTAATGCCGGCAGGCTGAACGTGGTGGCCTCTTTTGGCTCCACACAGGCGATGGTTGAGGCCATAAAGTCCGGCCTTGGAGCGGGCGTGGTGCCGCGCATGCAGGTTGCCCGGGAGCTTGAAACCGGGGCCCTCAGAGAAATAAAGATCAGGGGGCTTAGGATGCGGCAGAATTTCTACATACTTTCCCACAGGAAAAGGACCATCCCGGGCGCCCTCAGGCTTTTTCTTGAGCACCTGAAGACCGAGGCCGGCGGGCTTAAAGTTAGACAGAGCTGAAAGACAAAAAACCTATTCCTGCGGACGGCTCACCCTTCTTTTGAAAGGGCGTTATAAATCAGGCCGACCAAAAGGCCCCCTACAAACAGGTCCAGAAAGCCGTATGCGAACCCTACAAGGCTGCCAAGCGGGGAAACATTGTATCCCGGATAGAGGTTCATCATTATCGCCAGGAAGCGGCCGCCATATCCCGCCAGGCAGGAAAGCCATGTCGTGGCAAAGATGTTCACGCCCCATATGATGCCCAGGGTCAAACCAAGCTTGAAAGGTTTCAGCCTCATGCGTTCCCTCCTTCAGGTAATTTAGCACCTCCCGATCAAATTATAGTTTTTTTTGAAAAAGGCGGCAGGCCATCCGGCCAGAAATCGGTCTTGAAAACCTCTTTTAAAAAAAGAAACTATCTGAAGATAAAATGAGAAAAATCAAAAATTTCCAGGCTTTTTAGCTTCCTTTTTCCGAAAACAGCAATTTCTTGCTTTTTTTAGCCATTGATATCGAGGCTGAAAAATTCCAAAAATATATTTAGCACTCACTGAATGAGAGTGCTAAATACTTGAAAAGGAAAGGAGAAATTTAATCATGTTATGGTCTGATTTGGAGAGGATTGGGCATTTTTTTGATCCTTTTCGGGATTTCGAGCGTGCGGGCATGGCCTTTGGGTTTGAAGGCCCTTCCGCCGTTGAATTTCCGGCCATGAACGTTTGGGCCTCCGACGGCAATGCCGTCATCACGACGGAACTGCCCGGGATGGACCCGGAGGCGATCGACATCTCGGTTGCAAACGGCTCGCTTACACTAAGCGGCCTGCGCAAAGCGGAAGAGCTCAAGGAAGGGGAATCTTATCACCGGAAAGAAAGATGGGACGGCCGGTTCAAAAAGACCATTGAGCTTCCCTTCTCGGTAGACGCAAGCAAAGTGCAGGCCCGGTTCTCAAAAGGGGTCCTTTATATTTCGCTGCCAAGGGCGGAGGCTGACAAGCCCAGGAAGATCTCGATCAAGTCCGAATAATCTGACCTTTTTTAAAAGGAGGCATACAACATGAATGAAGCGTCAGGCAAGGTGCAAAGGGAGCAGGGCTCTCCGGAGACAGTGCGGGCAAGGGCCGGCAGGATTTACACGCCCTATGTCGACATCGTAGAGCGGAAAGACGAGATAATCGTCATTGCCGACATGCCGGGTGTCGATGAAAATTCCGTGGACATAACGCTTGAGAAGAACGTCCTTACCATATACGGCAAGGCCAGCTTCGAGCTCTCGGAAGACGGAAGGCTTCTCCTTCATGAGTACGGGACGGGCGATTACCGCAGGGTATTTACCCTCTCCGATGAGGTAGACAGGGAGAAGATTCAGGCTTCGGTAAGAAACGGGGTCCTGAAACTCGTTATGCCCAAGGCGGAAGCCGCAAAGATGCGGAAAATTCCGGTTAAAAACGGCGCCTATAACTAAAAACCAGAGCTTAAAAACAAATACAGGGGGCCGCGCCGCAGACGAAAAGGCCCCTTTTTTCAATACGCATTTTTTCGCGGCCGTGTTAATATCAGGCCAGGGGGGAGGCATACCCGAGGAGCTTTTATTTTGGAAAATATTATTGTCGACACCAGGGGATTAAAGGACAAGGAACCGTTCATAAAGGTGCGTGACGCCCTCGGCCACTGCACGGACGAGCAGATGATAGACGTTCTTGCGGACTCCCAGGCGCAGGCAAAAAAGATCATGTCCTTCATGGCCATGTCCGGCTGCAGGGTTGAAATGGAAGAAAAAGACGGCTACTGGCTTCTCAGGATGACCGGCAAAAGCTGCCGCTGCGGATAATAAAGGGCAAAATTCTCAAAATTATTTACAAAAACAAGGGCTTTCGCTATGATTACTAAATATAATGAAAACCCTCAGAGTGGCCCTTGCCCAGATAAACCCAACCGTCGGTGACCTGGCGGGCAACGCAGAGAAGATCGTAGCTTACATGAAGCAGGCCGCCAGCCACGGGGCGGCCATAGTTGCCTTCCCTGAGCTGGCACTGACCGGCTATCCGCCTGAAGACCTCCTTTTAAAACCCCGGTTCATAGAGGATAACGTCTCCGTTTTGAAAGAGATCAGCCGCGAGGCCAAGGGCATAATAGCCATAGTGGGCTTCGTGGACCGGCCGCTTGATATCTACAACTCGGCGGCGGTCATAAGGGACGGACAGATAATAGACGTCTATCACAAGATGTTCCTGCCCAACTATGGTGTTTTCGACGAGCAGCGGTATTTTCAGGCCGGCACGAAGTGTCCCGTTTACGACATGGGGGACATCCGGTTCGGGGTGACGATATGCGAGGACATCTGGTACCCGGTGGGGCCTGCCAGGCTCCAGGCGGCCGGCGGGGCTGAGTTCGTCATAAACATAAACGGTTCGCCCTACACGATAGGGAAAAACGCCTTCAGGGAAAAGATGCTTGCCACGAGGGCCGCCGATTATGCGGCCATAATCCTGTATCTGAACACGGTAGGCGGGCAGGACGAGCTTGTTTTTGACGGGGGGAGCATGGTTTTTAACGAAAGGGGGAATCTGATCGCAAAGGCGGGGCTCTTCAGGGAGGAGCTCCTTCTTGCGGACCTGGACCTGGAGTCCGTCTTCATGTGGAGGCTTCACGACCCCAGGAGGAGGCAGGAGAAGATCGCCGTCGGGGAGCAGGTGGTCAGGGTAAGCGTTCCGGCCCCGGAGGTGGTGCCCCACAAGATAGCCTCCGCCCCGCTGGCCCCTGCCATGAAAATGGAGGAGGAGGTATACACCGCCCTCAGGTTTGGCCTTGCGGACTACGTGCGCAAAAACGGCTTCAGCGATGTCGTCATCGGCGTAAGCGGAGGCGTAGATTCCGCGCTTGTTTTGGCCATCGCCGTGGACGCCCTGGGCGGGGAGGCGGTGCATGCGCTCTTCATGCCCTCGCGTTTCACCTCCCCCCACAGCAAAGAGGACTCATATGCCCTGGCTGAAAACCTCGGGCTCAGGCTTGAGGAGATTTCCATCGAGCCCCTTTTCAAAAACTACCTGAAAACCCTTGCCCCCAGCTTCAAAGGCATGAAAGCCGGAGCCGCGGAGGAGAACATCCAGGCCCGAATAAGGGGAAACCTGCTGATGGCCTTCTCCAACAAGTTCGGGTGGCTCGTGATCACCACCGGTAACAAATCGGAGATGAGCGTGGGTTACGCCACCCTTTACGGGGACATGGCCGGTGGTTTCGCCCTGATAAAGGACGTACCTAAAACTCTGGTATATTCCCTGGCAAGATGGAGAAATTCCAGGCAGAAAAAAGGCCCCGTGATCCCCGAGCGCATCATTGCCAGGGAGCCCTCGGCCGAGCTCAAGGCGGGCCAGAAGGACACGGATTCCCTGCCCCCTTACGACCTGCTGGACCCGGTGCTTGAGGCCTACGTGGAAGACGATATGAGCTTCGAGGAGATATTGAACCTTTGCGACCCTGAAAACGCCAGGAGGGTCATAAACATGATAGACAGAAGCGAGTACAAGCGGCGCCAGGCGCCCCCGGGGATAAAGATCACCCCTCGCGCCTTCGGCAGGGACAGAAGGTTCCCGATAACGAACAAATATAAAAGCTACTGAGGGCCCATTGAACTTTCTTCTTCCGGACATAAAAAAGATCATCCCCGGGGCGGTCATCCTGCTTGCCCTGCTTGTCCCGCTTGCGCCATGCCCCGCAAGCGCCCAGGCCGCGGGGTTCAGAAGAGACCCTGCCATAGGCGCGCAGCTTTTGCAAAAGCAGGAAAAGGAAAAAACGCCGGTATTCCCCAAGATCATTTTAAAAAGGGATGTGGGAGGGCGGTACTCCTGGGTGGTGGAGGGAACGAACGTCTGGCAGGTCATGCGTGCGGACGAAGAGCTCAGGCGCTATATGGGGCGGCTGAAAAAGGCGAATAAATGAAAGGCGTCCTTTACGTCGTGGCCACCCCCATCGGCAATCTGGAGGACATCACTTTAAGGGCCCTCAAGGTGCTAAAGGAGGCCGACCTTATAGCAGCGGAAGACACCCGGCACACGCTCAAGCTCCTGAACCATTTCGGCATCAAAAAAAGGCTCATAAGCTACTGGTCCGAGCGTGAGAAGCTGAAGGCCCAGGAGATAACAGGCCGGCTTAACGAGGGGCTTTCGGTGGCCCTTGTTTCGGACGCCGGCACCCCCGGCATCCAGGACCCTGGAGGGGAGCTTATACGCCGCGCAATAGAAGAAGGCATAGAGGTGGTCGCAATCCCCGGGCCGAGCGCCAGCCTGGCCGCGCTCTCGGTGTCCGGGCTGGACACCTCGGAGTTCACCTTCATAGGTTTTCCGCCCCCAAAAAAGACCGAAAGATTGAAAAAATTGAAGGAGCTTGCCATGGAGGAGCGGACGCTTGTCTTCTACGAAGCCCCCCACAGGCTCATCGAGACGCTCTCCGACATGGCGGAGGCCTTCTCAGAAAGGAAGGCCGCGCTGGCAAAAGAGATAACGAAGATGCACGAAGAGGTGATAAGGGGCGGACTGCGGGGAATCATTGCGTCCCTGGAGGGAAAGACAATGGCCGGGGAATACGTTATAGTGGTTGAAGGCAGGCAGAGGCGGGCCGCCCATCCGCCCATCGAGGAGGCCGTTGCCGAGGTCAAGGCGCTTATGAGAAAAGGCATCGGCAGGAAAGAGGCGGTAAAAAACATCGCAAAAAGCTACGGGCTTTCAAGCAAGGAACTCTACGACAGGAGCCTCCAATGAGCAAGGTGCAAAAAGGGAAACGGAAAGCGAAGGTCTATTTCGCCTCCGCCAGGGTGCTCAAGTGGAAAAGGGAAGAGAGCCTGCCTGGCAAGCTGGACCGCCTGCTTGAGAAGATGGACCTGGCCGGCCGCCTTGAAAAGGACGAATGGGTTGCGGTAAAAACACATTTTGGCTCTGTGGGGGCCCACAGGGTCATAAGGCCCGTTTTTCTGGCCAGGGTGGTGGCCGCCCTGAAGGAGGCAGGCGCAAAACCCTTCGTGACGGACACGGTCAGGATCAGCGGCATTGATTACCTTGAGATCGCGACCCAAAACGGAATAAACCACCTGTCCGTGGGCGCTCCCGTGGTCCTTGCCGACGGGCTTTACGGCAGGGACAACATACTTGTGAAGGCGGGCAATATCCTTGGCGAGATCGCCGTGGCCTCTCTCATACATGATACGCCGGCCATGGTGGTTTGCAGCCATATAAAGGGCCATATAAACTCGGGGTACGCTGGGGCGATAAAAAACCTTGCGATGGGAGGGGTAAGCGCCTCGCACCGGGGCTGCGGCTGGAAGTGCGGAAGGGGGGCCATGCACTCAATTGGTGAGGGCAGGCTCTTCTGGGACGAGGACAAATGCCAGCTCTGCTACCAGTGCGAGGATATCTGCCCGCTTGAGTGCATAAGCTTTGGCAAGGAAGGGAAAAAATTCGAGTATGCGGATGAGCGCTGCTGGAGGTGCGGAAGGTGTACGAGGGTCTGCCCCGGCCAGGCGATAGTACACGAGGAGGCGGACCCCGGGCAGTTCATGCAGGGGCTTGCCGAGGCGGCACAGGCGGTTATGAGCACGTTTGCGCCGGGAAAAGTGATATTCATAAATTTCCTTACTGACATACAGCCCGAATGCGACTGCATGCCGGGGGCGGATGTGCCGGTGGTGCAGGACAAGGGCATTCTGGTCTCTGACGACCTTGTGGCCGTGGAACAGGCCAGCATAGATATGCTGCAGGGCTGCTCCCCGCTTCCGGAGTCCGCCGCATCGGACGGCGGGCTTAAGAGGGGCGACGACATCCTCTTTGAGCTTCACAAAAAGGACTACCGCGCACAGATACTTCACGCTCAAAAGCTTGGCCTTGGCTCCGCGGATTATCAGCTTATACAGATCTGAAACGGCGGCTGCAGGCGCTTAGCTGACACTGCCGGACTGTATTCCGGCCAGAAGGGGTCAATTTCCCGCAATGGCCGGCCCAGGACCCGCCTGAGCGGTTTACCAGCCTTTTTTGGCAAAAAAAAGCTGCTGTCTTGGGGACAGCAGCAAGCTTGGGGAGGTAACGAGGCGCTTAATCAAACTACTTATTTCCTATCATATTAAAAACCCGCTGTCAAGCAAAATTTTAAGAAACCTTATTTTTTTAAGTTTAGAAAGCCTGATAATAATTAAAAAAGACTTCTGTTAAATTCCCTTTTTTTAATACTATCAGTTTCCTGAAGCGATGCAAGCATTTTCCTGTTATTTCATCCACAATCCGCAAACATATTTTTCACAGCAAAAAATCTTTTAAAACAAGAGCTTCCAAAAAATGCATTTTCCCTCTTGACTACATACTACATCTAGTGTTTAATAGACTAACAAAAATAAAAAACCACTATATGTCTCATTCGGGTGGGGAAATGCGCATTTCAAACGGAAAGGCGCTTTAAAGCCGGATCGGGGAAAAGCGGGGCTGGAAAAAAACCAGAGGTGGAGGGGGAATATTTCTGATGGAATCATCCTTTAAAAAAAGTTACGGGGCCGGTCATGCGGAGCTTGGTCTTGCGCCAAACGCCTTAAAGGTGCTTGAAAAGCGCTACCTCAAGAAAAACGAGGAAGGCGAGGTGGTGGAGACGGCGGAGGAGCTATTCCGCAGGGTCGCCGGTTTTATTGCCGGGGCGGACAGGCAATACGGGGCAGGCGAAGAGGAAGTGGGCGCGCTGGCGGATGAATTCTACCGCCTGATGACCGGGCTCCGCTTCCTGCCAAACAGCCCCACCCTGATGAACGCAGGCAGAAGGCTGGGGCAGCTTTCGGCCTGTTTTGTGCTGCCGGTGGCCGACTCCATGGACTCCATCTTCGATGCCGTAAAGAACGCGGCCATAATACACAAGTCCGGCGGCGGGACGGGGTTTTCCTTCTCCAGGCTCCGCCCGGGCGGGGACGTGGTGGGCTCCACAAAAGGGGTGTCCTCGGGGCCTGTCTCCTTCATGACCGTTTTTGATACCGCTACGGAGGCGGTGAAACAGGGCGGCACCAGAAGGGGCGCGAACATGGGGATGCTTTCCGTTGACCACCCGGACATCCTGTCCTTCATAGGGTGCAAGGACGTAAACACGAAACTTAACAACTTCAATATCTCCGTGGCGATAACGGACAGCTTCATGACCGCCCTCCAGGAAGGCGGAGAATACGAACTGACCAATCCCCGCACGAACAAGGTCGTTAAAACGGTAAGCGCCAGGGAAGTGTTTGACCGCATCGTGGACCATGCCTGGGGCAACGGGGAACCGGGCGTGGTGTTCATAGACAGGATCAACGACTCCAACCCCACGCCAAACATCGGAAGGATTGAAAGCACAAACCCCTGCGGAGAGCAGCCGCTTCTTCCCTATGAGTCCTGCAACCTGGGGTCCATCAACCTGTCGCTCATGGTGAAAGACGCAGAGGTGGACTGGGACGAGCTTGCCCGCACCACCCGCCTTGCCGTCCACTTCCTGGACAACGTTATAGACATGAACAAATATCCCCTTCCCGAGATAGAGCAGATGACCAAGGCAAACAGGAAGATAGGCCTTGGCGTAATGGGCTGGGCAGACATGCTCATCAAGCTGGGGCTGCCTTACGACTCGCCAAAGGCGCTCGAACTTGCCCAGGAAGTCATGGGCTTTATCAGGCGGCACGCCATGGAAGAGTCCCGTCTGCTTGCAGAGCAGAGGGGGGTTTTCGCGAATTACACAGGCAGCGCCAGGGAAGGATTCCCCGTCAGAAACGCGACGGTCACCACGATAGCGCCCACGGGCACCCTTTCCATAATAGCTGGGTGCTCCTCCGGCATAGAGCCGCTTTTTGCCGTTTGTTATGTAAGAAACGTAATGGAGGGCACAAAGCTCATCGAGGTGAATCCGCTTTTCGAAGAGATAGCGAAAAAGGGCGGGTTCTGGTCCAGGGACCTCATGGAGCGCATAGCGGATGCCGGCAGCATCCACAGCTTCAACGAGATACCAAAAGAGGTCAAGCAGCTCTTTGTGACCGCCCATGACATCACGCCGGAGTGCCACATACGCATGCAGGCCGCCTTCCAGCAGCACGTGGACAACGCCGTCTCAAAGACGGTGAACTTCCCAAAAGAGGCCACAAGGAAGGATGTCGAGGACGTTTACCTGCTTGCATACGGCCTTGGCTGCAAGGGCGTTACCGTTTACAGGGACGGCTCCAGGGAAGGCCAGGTGCTCTCCACCGGAAAAAAAGAGAAGGCGGAGGAAGCGGCCGCCCCCGCGCAGGCAAGGGCCGACGCCTCGAAGATAGCACCCAGGAAACGCCCGGATTCCCTGCGCGGCACCACGAGGCGCATGTACACGGGATGCGGGCGCATATACGTGACCATAAACGAGGACTCCGAGGGCCATTTCTTCGAGCTCTTCACCTCCATGGGCAAGGCAGGCGGCTGCGCCGCAAGCCAGTCCGAGGCGCTTGGCAGGCTGATATCCCTTGCGCTCCGCTCCAATATCAGCCATGAGGAGATAATAAAACAGCTGAAGGGCATATCGTGCCACCAGCAGGTATGGGGAGCGGGCGGAAAAGTCCTCTCCTGCTCGGACGCCATAGCAAAGGCCCTGGAGCTGTACCACATGAAAGACGCCGAAGGCAACGGAAACGGCAACGGGAACGGCAAAAAGAAGGACAAGGGCATGGTCTACGAAGAGACGATGCTCATAGGGGCATGTCCTGAATGCGGCGGCTCCGTGGAGCATGAAGGGGGCTGCGCGGTCTGCCATAACTGCGGGTTTACCCGGTGCTCCTGACCTGTGGCCGGCGGGGGAAAAAAAACGGGGATGGTCTTTTCCAAGAAAAACTTCCGAAATGAGGACCAAATGAGATCCAGGTACCGGGCGTGCATCTGCTATCTTGCAGGCAGGTTGATATTGGGCCGGGATGCAGCGGCCATATACGATTGCAGCGGCGGCGGGCATATCGATGCGGCGGAACTGCTTGAGGAAAATAACATCTCGCTCCTGGAGGCAAGGCCGCCGCTTAAAAAGCATTCTGCTTCGAACGGGCCGGCTGCCATATGCGCTCTTTATAACTCCCGCTCAGGAGAGATATACCTGGACATCGCCTCAAAAACCAAAAACATCTTCAAAGCCTATGCGTCGGCTGACTGTTCGCTGTTCATGGGCAAAGCGGGCGGCAACCTGGTGGCCGTCTACGACTACAGGGAAAAATCCTTTTTCAAATACAGGCTCTGCTCGGCCAGAAAAACCATCCTTACGTGCGGGCCCTTCTGCCGCGACTGCGGATGGGAGAAATTAAAAAGCGCAAAAAACGGAAACCTGTAAAAAACAGGCTCTTCAGAGATTTATGTAGTGGGGGGCGACGGTATTTGCTCCGCCGGGGCCCGTCTCCCCTTATATGCCAGGTGAACTTGTATGCCGCCCTGTCCGATTGCAGCTGCTTCATGCGACGCGCCCGAATAGCAAACAAGCGAATATGATTAAAAAAATTCCCTGCATTCGATGCCCGCAGGGCATATAATGGCCGTGTTCACCCACGGGCTTCCCGGAAGAACCAAAAAATCAAAAAAAACTAAGTGTCCGGCCAGTTACTGAAAAAGACCAGGGTCAAAGCTTGAAGACCTTGCCTCGAAAAAGAAAAATGCTAGCATTGGGTTATGGGAAGGCGATTTTATTTTGCGATGCCCTGCCTGCTTTTGCTCCTGTTTTCCTCCTGCGTAAAGGGGCAGCTTTTCACAAGCTATTCCTCTTATGAGGCGCCGCTCAGCGGCCCTTGCACTTTCCTGCTTTATACGGGTGTCTACGAGGCGCAGACGGGCACCGTCATCATCATGTATCCGGAGCGGGAAGGCTATACATTCAGGCCCTACCTGCCAGCTCACTATGGATGGCAGATCATAAAGGGCGTGCCCGGGAAGAGGGCAATGAGCGAGGCCGGACGCATCCTGGGAGTAAAGGACATACGCACCCTGAGGGTACAGGCCGTCATGCACGAGGGGAAGGCGATAGGTTACCAGGTCAGCCCTCCGACTGAGCCCCCGGGCTATGACATCTCGAGCTATTACGAGATAAGCTATTTCCTCACAAAGGAAAAGGCCATCGACGTCCAGATACTCCCCTCGCCCACATATCGCGGCTATTAAGGCGTGGACAAAGCAAAAAGAAAGAACCCGGAAACAGCAAAACAGGTGGACATGCGGCGGCCTGCTGATAGACTTTGGATGAAAAGGCCCGCATAAAAAAATGTCCCGCGAAGGAGGTCCTTCATGAATGTCCAGTTCCATGCCGTTTTTGCGCTCGTGATAGGCATATTGATACTCCTTATGCCAAGGCTCCTCAACTACCTGGTTGCCGTTTACCTGATCATAATAGGCATACTTGGGCTTATGCACCGCTTTTAGCGCAACCAGACCGGGCCTGAAGCTTTTTATTTTTGGCCCCCACGGCCGCAGGCATCCATCGTCCGGGCTTTTTCCGGTTTCCTATAGCCGTCCGCCTGTGCTATCTTAATTGACACGCTTATGCCTGTGCTTGCAAGCTTTCAAAATCCGCTACCGTACATAATGGCCCATTTTCCAGCGGTCGGGCTTTTTGTCCTCCTGGTGCTTGGAGGTCTGGGGTTCCCGTTTCCTGAGGACGCCACTCTCATCCTCTGCGGCGTCCTCATCGCCACAGGCGTGGTCAAGCCGCTGGCCGGGCTTATAGCAAGCTATGCGGGCCTTATCTCAATGGATCTTTTCCTCTTCCACATAGGAAAAAAATACGGGACAAAGGTCACCAGCGCAAAGCGGTTCAGCAAGATACTCACCCAGGAGCGTCTGCTGAAGCTGGAGCAGAAGTTCTCCAGATGGGGCATTTTTTTTCTCGTCATAGGCAGGCAGCTTGTGGGCCTTCGCGCGCAGATATTCCTTGCCTGCGGCACGCTGCGCATGCCGTCGTTTAAGTTTCTGGCGGCGGATATGGCCTCCGCGCTCATTACCATGGCCATCATGGTTGGCATCGGCTATGCGGGCGGCAACAGCATAAATTCACTTTCCAGGAACATCCACAGAATAGGGGACGCGGCCGTGGTGCTGGTGGTCGTTTCCATCTTTTTCTTTTTCTTCTACAAATACGTGAAACGCGGGCGGACCCCCTGATGGTGCCCAAAAAATAAATGTCTTTCACCGGAAAGGGCTCCGCTGGCATTTTTTAAAAAGCCTGATAGAATTCCTATCAGGAAACTGAAGCGCGGAAAAGGAGAAAGAAAAACACTTGGAACGAAAAAGGGGAAGCGTAGAAAAAGCCAAAAACCTTGCGGTGCAGGGTCAAGTGGAGGTAACAAAAGATACCGAAGTTCCTCAGGTGAGCATGAAAAAAACGAATAGGCCGTGGGGGCAGGCACTGGCCATATTTCTCCTTTTTCCGGTCCTCGTATTTACCGGCGCCAGAAAAAGCTGCGCATCAAAGACGCTGACGGAGGCATTCAATATGGCACAGACAGCAACGCAAAAAATGGGGATAAAAAGCCCTTCCTTCGCGGCTGGCGGGCCCATCCCCGCACAGTTCAGCTGCAAAGGAAGCGACACAAACCCTCCGCTTGTCTTCGAAAACGTGCCTGCGGGCACAAAGTCGCTGGTCCTGATAGTGGATGACCCAGATGCCCCCGGGGGCACCTGGGTCCACTGGGTGATGTGGAACATACAGCCAGACGCAGGCAGGATAGAGGCGGATTCGGCCCCCCGCGGCGCGGTGCAGGGGATAAACAGCTGGGGGAAAACGGGATATGGCGGGCCGTGTCCGCCATCCGGCACACACCATTATCATTTCAAGCTTTACGCGCTGGACACAAAACTTTCGCTGGACTCATCAAGCGGAAAGCCGGAGCTCGAGGCCGCAATGCAGGGGCATATCCTGGCGCATTCCGAGGTCATCGGGCTGTTCAGCAAATGAAGGGGCTGGTCCCCCTCAGGACCCGGCCTGCCGCCGCCGTGCTCCTGTTTTTTGCCTTCGGCATCCAGGCCTGCGCCTTCGGGCCGAGGCTCAAGGTGGAGCCGGGGGGACAGGTCCGGGATACCCTTCGCTACGACCTTATCCTCTATGGTGGCAGGTACTCGGAGGACCTCCACACCGTTGCCATAATGGGCATAGAGGGAAGTCACTACAAGATCGTCCCTTACGCCCCGGAGTTTGAGTACAGCGTTGTAAGGAACGTTGGCGCGGCAAGGGCAATGAAGACGGCCGTCCGTTTTTTTGAAGACACAAACCCCAACTTCATGGGCACCATGTTGTCAAGGATACTTGGCCCGGACGGCAGCCTCATAGGGTATGAGATAAGGCCCCTTTATCAGCCTTTCGTCTACGGCATGAGCGATATACTCGATACGAGCTACTGGCTAAAGGGAAAAGGGGTCGTGAGCGCGTGGATAAAACTGAAACCATCCATAAACAGGGCCGGAGGGGGGCAGGAGAACGAAAAACCGGCCGGGATGGGAAGATAAAAAACTCAGCTGACCACAAGGAAAGCGCATTTGAGGTATCCCGTCTCCGGCATCGAAAGCAGCGCCGGATGGTCCCTCCCCTGGAAGCGGAGCTCAAGCAGGTTTATCTTCCTGCCTTCCGCCTGCTTTTGCGCGGCGTCCCTGAGCATATCGAGGAATTCCTGCTGCCCCAGGTGCCAGGAGCAGGAGGAGGTGGCAAGCAGCCCTCCGGGCCTTAGAAGCCGCATGCACATCCCGTTTAAAGCCGTGTAGGCCTTCACCGCCTCTTTCAGTTTTTTCCCGCTCTTTACGAACGCGGGCGGGTCCAGCACCATGAAGTCATATTTTTTATTCTTATTTTGGTTTTCCCCGTCAGTTTTCAGCCTTTCTTTTAAAAAATCAAAGACGTCCGCTTTCAAAAAAGCCATTTTCCCCGTCAGCCCGTTAAGCTCCGCGTTCCTTCTTGCCATGCCCAGGGCCTTTTCCGATTCGTCAACGCAGGTGACCTCTTCCGCTCCCGCATGGGCAAGGTGCATGCCCCACCCGCCCGCGTATGAAAAGAGGTCAAGCCCGCTTCCGCCCTGCACAAGCTTTCCAAGAGCAACCCTGTTTTCCCGCTGGTCCAGGAAAAAACCCGTTTTCTGCCCCTCAAGCGGGTCCACCTCAAACCGGACGCCCTCCTCCTCTATGACGGGCAGGGGCGCAAGCTGCCCTTTTGCGACCTCCTTGTAGAGCGGGATGCCTTCAAGCGTCCGCATCCGGCTGTCATTTCTGAGGACTATCGCCCTTGGTGAAAAGATGCTGTCAAGGCTGTCGAGGACCATCTGCTTCATGGCCTCCATCCCGGCGGTAAGCATCTGCACCGCCAGCACATCGCCGTACTTGTCCACAATGAGCCCAGGCATGTAATCGGACTCGCTGTATACCAGCCTGAAGGCACCCGCGCCCCTGACAAAAAACCTCTCCCGGAAACGGTATGCGGAAAGAATGCGTTTTCTGAAGAACTCCGCATTTATCTCCTCCCTCTGCCTGGTCAGAACGCGGACTGAGATGAGGCTATGGGGGTTCACATACCCCACCCCGAGGAAATTGTCCCTTGCGTCGAAGAGCTCGGCAAGCTGTCCGGGCGCAAAGCCTGAAGGGCTCTGGGCAAGCTCATTTGAAAAGACCCACTGGTGGCCGGAAAGCAGCCTTTTTGTTTTTGCGATCCTGATGCGGTCCATCAAGCCGTAAGCCTCCTGTATATCTCTGGTATCCGGCCTGGCAGTTTGCTTACGTTGTCTATCAAAATGTAATTTGCGGCCCCATACATATGGGGAAGGTATGAGCGCGCCTCCTTGTCTATGGTGATGCAAAACGGATGAAACCCGCGCTCCCTGGCCTCCATGAGCGCCTTCCTGGTGTCCTCCACGCCGTAATCGCCCTTGTAGGCGTCATAGTCCTCCGGCTTGCCGTCGCTAAGGACGATGAGGAGCCTGGTCCTTGCGCCGGTCTTCTCCAGTATGGAGTTCGCGTGCCTTATGGCGGGACCCATTCTTGTATAGTCCTTCGGGTCTATGCCCGCTATCCTCTTTTTTACCGCAGGGCCGAACGCCTCATCGAAGCTCTTTATCCTGTAGAAATCGCACCTTCCCCTGGTCATGCCGGAAAACCCGTATATGGCGTACCTGTCCCCAAGCGCCTGAAGGGCTTCGCACATTAGGACCAGAGACTCTTTTTCCGCCTGGTTTACCCATCCCTTTGTCGAGCCGCTCATGTCCAGGAGAAAAAGCGCGGCGATGTCCCTCTCCTTCCTTTCGTACCTGACGAAGAGGTCTTCCCCGGTGGGAACGAGCCCGGCCTTCATGTCCGCAACCGCCTCCACCATGGCATCCATGTCTATGTCGTCACCGTCCATCTGGCGGCGGAGCAGTTTCGGCTCCCGCCTGAGCAGCTCAAATTTGTTCCTGAGCGCGGTAACGTATCCCCCATACCGCTTGAGCGTCTGCTCGACGAACGGCCCATGCCCCGCGTGCACATCCTGTTCATAAAGGGTGCACCAGCCCTTCCTGTACCCTCCGCGACGGTAGTCCCATTCATCGTATTTGATGGCCCCTGTCCCCCCTGGGCCGTCTTCCTCCGCGCCGTCCCCTTTCCCGTCCAGAAAATCCGAAAGCCTGTATACGTGCCTGCCGCCTGCCGCTGCCCCGTCAACCAGCACCCCTCCTGGCACAGGGCTGTCTCCGGACAAGGCCTTCTTCAAAAGCTCATCTCCAAGCTCAATGAGCTTGCCCCTTATCAGCAGATAGGTATTCCCCGGCTCTGCCGGCCGGAAGGGGGCCCGTTTCTTTTTCCCATGCCTGCCAGGCTCAGGCATCAGATCCGGCATTTCCATTATCTTTGTCACGACGCCCTCGAACTTCCTCTGCATTGCAAGCTGCCTGGCATATGCCTCCCTGGCCACCTCATCGGGCCTTATGCGGCCGATAAAAAGAAGGTCAGCCGGTTCATACCTCCCCTCCGGAAAAGAAGAAAACATCCGGACAATACCAAAAACAGCCCGCGCAGACTCCCCGGCATCTTTGAAGTCCCTGGCCTTCCGCCAGGCATCAAGGGCCGTCCCGTCCACGGGCAGCCTGTAAAGGGCGCCTTCCGCCCCTTCCGCAAGATAAAGCTCGAAAAGGCCCTCGATAAAGGCCTCCTTAAGCGGCATTTTCCCCATCGGCAGGGACCTGCCCTCCAGAAGCAGCATCCGCATTCCCTTTGATCTTTCAAACAGCCCGGGCACCTCCCTTTTCAGAAAGGAATCGAGCCTTATTGATTCCAGGGTGTTGTAGAGGTCCAGGGCAAAACCCCTGTCAGCCGAATCAAAAACAGAAAAAAAACGCTCAAGACGGCCTTCGGAGGGGCTTTCCGGCACAGGCTGGCCTTCCGGGGGAGCAAGCGTGCCTCCCACGGCCTGCGCCCATTTATGGGCCGCCATCAGCCTGTAAAAGAGCAGGTTCTCTGCGGCGGAGCGAAACACGTCCAGCATCCCGGGCAGGTATATAGTTGAGGAGTCCGTGTAGCAGGGTTCTTTGGGGCCTGATGCCCGGACGCGCAGGTCCATCCCGGAGATGCCCTTCAGAAACAGCTCCAGCCTCGGTGAGATGCTTTCCAGCTTCACCGCCTGGCTTTTTAGAAAAAATACCTTCTCCAGGTCCTCCGCCCCGCTCCTTGAGATAAAATCCACCGCCTGCTGAAGGCCGGAGGAATCGAGGAGGTCAAACGCCCTGGCCAGCCAGACCTCAAGCTGAGCCTGGGACAGCACCGCCTTTGCGCTTCTGATATGCCCGAGCGTTCTTTCGACAAGGTTGGAGGCGGTATTTGAAAGCTGGCAGCAAAGAGCCGCCACCTTCTGCGAAATATCCCCGAAGGCGTCGATCTGGCCTAGAAGCGCCTCAATCTCCGGGTCCTCGAAAAAATTGAACCTGAGGTTCCTGGCAAGCTCGTCCTGCAGGCAGGCATAATCCTTTTGCTTGTCCCCCTGGCTCCTTTTCTCAGGTTTTTCCTGCCCTGCGCCATCCGGGCCGGCGGGGATGCACATTTGTGGCCGGTCCTTTGGTCCTTCCTGCGGAGCGGGAAGACAGTTTTTTCCGTTTTTCCCCATCAGAGTATGGAATCCAGTATCTCGGAGAGCGCCTCGAGCATCTCAGCGTCGTCGGTGAGGGAGAGGCTTATGGCGGATTCGAATGCCTTGGCCGGCTCAATGCCAGAGTTTATCAGCCTTGCAGCATGGACCAGGAGCCTTGTGCTTGCCCCTTCGGTAAGTCCACGGTCCTTCAGGTTGCGGGTCTTGTCCGCAAACATGACCAGCTTTCTGGCAAGACCCTCATCCGCGCCGGACTCATGCCTTATTATCTCTATCTCCAGCTCCTCCGGCGGGTATTTGAACTCAAGGGACATGAACCTCTGTCTCGTGCTCTGTTTGAGCTCCTTGAGGACGCTCTGGTATCCCGGGTTATAGGAGATGGCCAGCATGAACCCGGGCGGAGCGGCAAGTGTCTCCCCTCTTTTCTCAACCGGCAATATGCGCCTGTCGTCGGCAAGGGGGTGTATTACGACCGTAGTGTCCTTCCTGGCCTCCACTATCTCGTCGAGATAGCAGATCCCCCCGGCCTTCACGGCACGTGAAAGCGGGCCGTCTACCCAGATCGTCTCCCCGCCCTTTACCAGGTATCTGCCCACAAGGTCAGAGGCTGTCAGGTCGTCGTGACAGGACACCGTCACCAGCGGCCTGCCCAACTTCCATGCCATGTGCAGCATGAAGCGGGTCTTGCCGCATCCGGTAGGGCCCTTGAGCAAAACAGGTATCATGTTGCTGCTTGCGGCCTCGAAGAGCTCCACCTCTTTCCCCATGGAAAGATAATAAGGCTCCTCCTTTATCGCCATGAACTCCTGCACTTTCAGATCTTTCTGTTTCGATATCGCCATATCTTTATTTTTATTCCCTTTCGGCAAGACCTGGAGAGGCTAAAAAATGCCCGGCTTTTCAATTTCTCAAAAATGCCCTTCTGCCCCGCCCGTTGCAAGACATAGCGGGATACCCCAAGGTCCATTTATATTATAACCCTCTTTCCATGAGCATATGGAGGACCGGCAGTCCCTGCCGCCAGGAACACCCATTTTTGAGTTATAATTAACTGTCATGCTCGCTATCGTCGACTACGGCATGGGTAATTTGAGGAGCGTCCAGAAGGGGTTTGCCAAGGTGGGGGTGGAGGCTGCCGTGGTAAACGTCCCGGATGACATCCTGCAAGCCAGCGCGGTTGTGCTTCCGGGCGTAGGGGCGTTCAGAGACTGCATGAGGAACCTGGAAGAGCTACGCCTTGTAGAACCTATAATGCGGTCCATAGAGTCCGGGAAACCCTTCCTCGGCATCTGCCTGGGGCTGCAGCTTCTCTTCAGCGAATCACATGAGTTCGGGGTGCACAAGGGGCTGGGCGTCTTCAAGGGAAAAGTGCTCAGGTTCCCCGATAACGCCGGCCTCAAGGTGCCGCACATGGGTTGGAACACCATAAACATAAAAAACCGCCCGCCGATCCTCTCGCATGTCCCGGACGGGTCCAGCTTTTATTTTGTCCATTCCTATTACGTCGCCCCGGAGGACCCCTCCATAGTCGCTGCGACCACCGAGTATGGGATCGAATACACATCCATGGTCTGGAAGGACAACATCTTTGCGGTGCAGTTTCATCCGGAGAAAAGCCAGACATTGGGGCTTGAGGTCCTGAGGGCCTTCGGCGGTCTTGTAAAATAAAAAAAGTCCTGAGAGAAGCAAAACCAATTAAAAATTAAAAACCCGATGAAAAAAATAAAGGCCGTTATCGCCGTAGTGCTTGGGTTTTTGCTCCTCGATGTCTGCCTCTATTTTTTTTACCCGAATGTGGCATACCTGAGGCACCACCGCCCGGGGAAGACGGCTTTCATGCTCTACAGGGAAAAGCAGTGGAAAAAAGAGGGCCTTACAGGCAAGAGAATCATACAGAGGTGGGTGCCGTACTCAAGGATATCGCCCTATCTTAAAAAGGCGGTCCTCATCAGCGAGGATGACCGCTTCTGGCACAACGACGGGTTCGATTTCGGCGCCATCGAGGCCGCCATGGTGGCGGACATCAAGGCAGGCAGGTTCAAATTCGGGGCAAGCACCATAACCCAGCAGCTTGCAAGGAATCTCTACCTCTCTCCCTCTAAAAACCTCCTCAGGAAGATGAAGGAGGCAATACTGACATGGCGTCTCAACAGAGACCTGCCCAAAAGAAGAATACTCGAGCTGTATCTGAACGTAGCCGAATGGGGCGACGGAATATTTGGCATCGGAGCGGCATCCTACCATTATTTCGGGAAGCCGGCAAGCGCGCTGACGCCAATGGAGGCCGCGCGTCTTGTCTCCATTCTGCCAAACCCGTTAAGGTTCTCCCCAGTTAAACCCTCCGGCTTCGTAAAGCGCCGCTCACGGGCCATCTACGATATAATGGTGAAACGCGGCGTGGTGAAGCAGCTTGACCAGGCCGTAACCATGATGGAAAAGGAAGGGCCGGAAGGCCTTCAGAACTCGGCGTCCTCCGCCTCGCCTGCGACGGGCATGTCAAATTCCTCAAACACGGCACTCTCAAATTCTGGAGCGGGCCCTGCGAGGCAGGATCCTAAGAGGCAGCAGGAGATAAACCAGATCTGCCCCCAGAACCAGCAGCCTTCTCCGTAAATAAACAGAAAAAAAATGTCAAAAGACCGGCTTAAGATATTTTTTTCAGGCATAGGCGGCAGCGGCGTATCCGCCATAGCCTCTTTCATGTCTGACAGGGGGCATGAGGTAAGCGGCTCGGACAGGGCCTTTGACCTTGATCCCGCTCACCCCGTTGCGGAGCTCCTTAGGAAAAAGCACATAAGAATAATGCCGCAGGACGGCTCCGGCATAGACAGCTCCCTTGACTTTGCAGTGATGAGCACGGCGGTTGAGGAAGGGACCCCGGAGGTGGTAAAAGCACGCGGGCTTTGCATTCCGCTTAAAACAAGGCCCCAGTACCTGGCAGAGCTTGCCGGCAGCTTCAAGACTGTCGCCATTGCCGGGACAAGCGGGAAATCCACCGCATCGGGCCTTCTGGCTTTCCTTATGAGGGAGCTTGGATTAGGCCCGAATTTCATAGGGGGCGGGAGGGTAAAGGCCTTTAAGAACGAAAGCAATCCCGGCAACTCGATTGCAAATGCTCAAACGCCGCAGGATGGAGGGCCGGAATGGCTTGTGCTTGAGGCATGCGAGTCCGACGGGAGTATTGTGAACTACAGGCCGCTCCACTCGGTCATCCTCAACCTGGATGTGGACCACAAGGGGATAGAGGAGACCGCTTTAATGTTCATGGCGCTGGCCCAAAACACCAGGGGCAACGTGATAATAAATGCCGACGACGTCAATTTGCGCCGCCTTTCCATCGAAGGTGCGGTCACGTTCGGCATCAATTCTACCGCCTGGTTCATGGCCAGCCAGATCAGGCCTGGGCCTTTCGGCTCACGGTTCATGGTTGATGGCGTTAATTTCACGCTTAACCTGCCCGGACTTTACAATATTTACAACGCCCTTTCGGCGATAGCCGTGCTCTATATGCAAGGCATTCCGCTTGGTGCGATTGCGGAGCCCATGGCGAGGTTCACAGGGATAGACAGGCGGTTTGACATTCACCTGAATGAGGGAGGCAGGCTCGTCATAGACGACTATGCCCATAACCCCCATAAGATATCCTCCTTCATGCAGGCGGTAGCGGCAGCGAGGGACCATGTGTGCTATGTGTTCCAGCCGCACGGCTTCGGCCCGGTCCGCATGATGAAAAACGAGTACATAGAGGCTTTTGCCCAAAACCTGCGCGGGCAGGACCACCTTGTCCTGCTGCCCATCTTCTACCAGGGGGGCACGGTGAGCATGGACGTCTCCAGCGAGGACATCGCCCAGGGCGTCAGGAAAGCGGGAAAGTCCGCCTCCGTGGCAGACAGGGCTGAGGTCCTTGGCATGGCCGGCGCATGGGACTGCTTCGCCGTCATGGGCGCAAGGGATGAATCGCTTTCCCTTCTTGCCGCAAGCCTGGCAAAAAGAATAAGGGCTCTCCCCTCCGGATAAATATAAAAATTTTTGACTCTGTCCCTGAAATAAAAATCCCTGTATAATTTGGCTGAAGGAGGGCATGCAAAGGGAAGATGAAAACAAAAAGGCTCCTCGTTCTTGCCGCGGCCCTCTGCATTACGCTTTTAGCTCTTTTTACCTCAGGATGCAGTGTTTTCCATTATGAAACCAATTACACGACCGGGAGCGAAGTCTTCTGGGAGGGGAGGCTGAACTCAAGGATGGAAAGGCCCATCCCGGATGTCCAGAGAGCGGCGGTTGCCGCCTACAAGGGCTTTGGAATAAAGATCACAAAGGCGGCGGGCGACAGGCTCTCCGGCGTGGTACTTGGAGAACTGGCCAGCGGCCAGGCGGCCCGGACCGAACTGAGCTCCATATCCCAGGACGAGACCGAGGTCTCGATAAAGATAGGGGACGAGGGCGACAAGTACATCTCCCACCGGCTGCTGGTAGCGATAAAACAGAACCTGAAAGACTAGCTAGAGGACCGTTACGCGGTCCCCCGGAGAAAGCCCAAGCCTTTGGTCTGCGCTTCCCCCGGGGACGAATATCTCAAGCAGCCCGCTTGAGTTCACGATGGCATGCGCCCCTTTTGCCTTTTTACCCTTCCCGCCAGCGGCAAGGTAAAACTCCGCAAGTCCAAGGGAGCGCCCTTTTACCCGCACTTTTATCTCTTCCCTGCTTTTGCCGAGTTTTTTAAGAAGCGCAAGGCCGATATCCGTTATGCAGTTGCCAAACCTGTCCACGTGGACCACAATGCCTTCGATGTGCCCTTCTTTAAAGAGAGGAGCCGGGACCTTGAGCAAAACGGGGTCTTTTATCCCGGGGCCGAATTCCTCCGCCTTGACGCCCTTTGAGAGCCAGGCCGCTGCCGGGGCGAAGACGTCCCTGCCGTCAAATGTGCTCCCCTGAAGGCTTCCTTTCCTGAGCGTTTTCCTTCCCGGAAGGGAAAATTTCCTCCGCTCCATGCTTATTATCTTTTCGGCCCCTTCTAAAAACGGGGTAAAAATGCCGTTGTCCGGCCCAACAAGATGAAAACCACGGGCGCGTATGATGAGCGCCCTGCGTCCTGAACCCACTCCCGGATCCACCACGGCAACATGTATAGAGCCCTCAGGAAAGTATTTCACGGAGGTCTCAAGCACGAACATGGCTTCGCGTATGTCTCCAGACCCTATCCCATGGCTTATGTCCACGATCACGGCCTTCGGGTTTATGCCAAGGACCACGCCTTTCATAACCCCGGCAAAACCGTCTTTAAGGCCAAAGTCCGTGGTAAAGGTTATGGGCATTTTTGCTTTCTGTTTTCTTTTTTTGTTTTTTCAGGCGAGCATTGCGCCCGTTATTGCAGAGGCGCTTTTTATCCCGTGCCGCTCCATCCAGGCCCTGATGCCGCCGGCCACCTTGAGCGCGGCCATGGGGTCCATGAAAGTAGCAGTACCAACGGCAACGGCAGTGGCCCCGGCCAGCATGAACTCTACCGCGTCTTCTCCGGTAGTTATCCCCCCCATGCCTATGACAGGTATTTTGACCGCCCTGGACGCCTGGTAGACCATCCTTACCGCTATGGGCTTTATAGCCGGTCCGGAGAGTCCTCCGATCCTGTTTTTGATGAGCGGCCTCCGCGTGTTTACATCTATCGCCATGGCCGGGATGGTGTTTATAAGGGATATGGCATCCGCCCCCTCGTTCTCCGCGGCACGCGAAAATTCCTCTATGCCAGGGGCCCCCGGGGAAAGTTTCACTATAAGGACAGGGCGCCTGATCCGCTTTCTGACCGCACGCACGAGGGCCCGAAAACTTTTGAGGTCCAGCCCGAAGGCGATGCCGCCCTCCTTCACGTTGGGGCAGGAGACGTTGAGCTCTATGCCCTCCACCCCGGCGTCCTCAAGCGCGCTTGCCAGCCTGGTATATTCCGCGGCGCTGGTGCCAAGAATGTTCGCTATGACGGGAACGTCCCATTGCCTCACGAAAGGGAGTTTCTCCCTGAGGAACACTTCGAGGCCAACGTTCTGGAGCCCTATCGAGTTTATCATCCCGCAGCGGGTCTCGGTTATCCTCGGGGTGGGATTGCCCTGCCAGGGCGTAAGCGATATTCCCTTAAGCACGATAGCTCCAAGCTCCGAGAGGTCAAAAAATTCAGCCAGCTCCGCGCCGTAACCCGCTGTGCCCGATGCGGTCATCACCGGATTTTTAAGCCTCAGCCTGCCAAGCCTGACTTCAAGTTTTCTATCTTTTTTATTTCTCTGCCCTTGCATGGCGGACCTCTCAGTCAAAAAGGATCTCCCCGGTCCTGAACACGGGTCCGTCCTTGCAGGCCCTCTTGTAGCCGTCCTTCGTCCTTACGGCGCATCCCAGGCAGACCCCTATGCCGCAGGCCATCTTTTCCTCCGATGCGATATAGCCATTTACGCCAAGCCCGCTTGCCGCCTTGAGCATGCCGTTTGGCCCGCAGGCATAAAGGACAAAACCCTCCCGGTCTCTGCCCTTTAAAAAATCACCGGCCGCCTCGACCGCCGTGCCCCTGAAGCCAAGGGATCCGTCATCGGTGGCCACGACCATTTTTTTTGAGATCTCCCGCAGCTCTTTTCTTAAAAGTATCTCTTTTTTGTTGCGACCCCCATAAAAAAGGATGCCCTTTCCTTTCAGGCGCTCAAGAAGGGGATAGACGGACGCAATGCCAACGCCCCCGGCGATGACTAGGGGGATTTTCGCCCCGCATTCGGCCTCTTCCATGGGGTAAATGTTTCCGAGCGGGCCAAGTATCTCCACCTTGTCGCCCGGCCTGAGCCCCTTCATAATGGAGGTCATCTTGCCAACCACGCGGTAGAGGATATCTATTTCGTCGCCTCTTTTCCTGAAATAGCAGAAAGGACGCTTTAAAAGCGGGTCCCTCTCGCAGCTCCTGACCCCGAACATGAAAAACTGGCCGGCAGAGGGTTTTGGGGAAAAACCGGGGCCGGAAGCAACGGAAAATCCCAAAATGAAATTCGAATCGTTTAGTTTTGTGTTTGTCCTGACTGTAGCCCTGAAAAGGCCTTTTTGAGTATCAGGAGAAGCTGACTTCAAGGATTTCGTACTCTATGGTCCTGGCCGGAGCCTTTATGGTGACGGTGTCTCCCACCTCTTTGCCCAGTAGCGCCCTGCCTACCGGAGAGCTGATGGATATCCTGCCTTGCTTGACATCGGCCTCATCGGTGCCTACAAGGAAGAAAATGTACTCTTCGTCCGCGGCTGTGTCCAGCACCTTAACGGTGGCCCCGAAGGCGGCCTTGCTCTGGTTTATCTTGGAGGGGTCAATCACCTGGGCCAGCGCCACCTTTTGTTTAAGCTCCGCAATCCTGCCCTCTATCCAGGACTGCCGCGCCTTGGCCGCGTCATATTCCGCATTCTCGGAGAGGTCCCCGTGGGCGCGGGCCTCCTCGATGTCCTTTATGTTCCTGGGCCTTTCGACCTTGAGGAGCTTTTCGAGCTCCTCCTGCATCTTCTTGTAACCCTCTGGAGTTATAGGGAATTTTTCAAGCATATTTCAAATTTATCAGATATCCGGCTCATTTTTCAATTTTTTTCGGCGCAGGGGAAAAAAAATAAAAATAAAAAACTCATCCTGCCGACTGGATGACGATCAGCGCAAGCCCCAGGGCAAAAAGAAGCAGATTCAGAAAGGCGCTCACAGCATGTATCCGGCGGAACCGCTTTCTGGCAGGCATGCCAGGGTCAGTCCTCTCAAAGGATGCGATCTGCCGCTTCGTCTTCTTTATTGAAGGATAAAGTATGAAGACGATAAAAAGGTTTATAGCGATTGCCAGGCAGACCAGGATAACGGAAATGCCGCTTCCGCCCGCAGCCAGAAAAAAAACAAGCGACAGGACCGACATGGCGAGATTGTACGGGAAATAAAGCGGAAAGAGTTTGTCTACTATCCCGCTTGCAGTGTCCCGAGGAAAGGAGCGGAAGATCGAAGGAGTGGCCAGGAAGGTGAATATGCCTATCCCCCCTGTCCATAACGCAAGCGCTATGTTGAAAAGGATAAAACACATGGTCCTGAAATCCCACGATGTGACCATCGTCTATATATACGGCCTGCAGGAAAAATTGTCAAGAAAATAGGGATAGGGTAAGGTCTCATTCGGCAAGCAAGACCACGCCATCACCCCGCCTCCTTTCAAACGGTGTGCCATTACTGGGACGGAGAATTTTTTCATATGACCTCCGCGGGGTCCAGGAACGCCACGCCTTCCGCCTGGTCGAGGGTCTCCCAGCGGAGGTCTTCAAGCGGGATATTTTCAGGCACAAGGACGATAGAGATATGAAGGTGCGGCGGGACCGCGCTTTTTTTGGACGGCGCGACCTTTCCGATCATGCCCCCGCAATCCATATGCCCGCCTTCGATGCTTTTCTCCGGCACCAAGTGACCGTATACGGTGAAAAGCCGCTTGCCGCCGTAAAAAAGGCCGTCATGCTCCACAAAGATGCTGTGCCCTATGAAATCGGGGGTTATCTTTGCGGCCCGGCCGGCCTTAAGCAGAGGTATTTTTACCCCTTTGGAAAGGGTTCCAACCCCGGCGCTTTTTGTCTCATACAACCTGAGGTCGAGCCCGTTATGGACCCTTGCGCGGCGCCCCTCCGTCCACCATTTTTCCTCCGCTTTAAAAAGCATGCCTGGCAGGAACTTCCACCTGGCAAAATCAAGCGAGTTAAGCCGCACCAGGTTTTCGGTGAAAGTGTAATCTTCGGGAAGCAAAAAAAGCTCGCGGACGGAAATCTCCACGGAACTAGTATCCCAAAATTGCTGGAGCTTTGAAAAGCCTTTTTTATTACACCTGCCCTTCGGGCCGCACCCATTGAGGCACCGCCATATGGAAACGGCCGGCAAGGGCCTGAACATAAGGCTCATATTTTGCGCAAAGAGGCGCAAGCCTGCCGTACAGCTCATCCGGGCCTGGCAACCCCGAAAATCCCTTCTCCAGCAGCAGCAAGCGAAGGCGCTCCAGGTCTTTCATCGTCAGCCGGCCGGAAGGAATCTCATCTTCCGGAGGACAGTTCAGTACCTCGGACAGGTCCGTAATAGCGTGCATGGACATGGAAAAGGTCAGCTCAGCCTGGCATCTGCAGGCACCCTCTGTACCCGCTATGACGAATGCGCACGTGTCCATGATGGCGGCCAGGGCGGTAAGCCAGGACTGATCTGTACCGTGCTGTGAGCGGAAATAGGCCAGCACCGGATATGAAAGATGGCTTTCATGGAGTTGCGCGGCCCATTTTTCCCAATCGTAGAGCAGCTGATGGAGCACCTCCAGGTTTTGTCCGGCGATATGCACTTGCCCGATGATATGCCTGTCCAGTATCCCCGAAGCCGCTACGGGCACGCCGGCCCGGGCGCTCAGCGCGGAAACGGGGGTTTCCCTGGAATAGAAAAACTGGTTCAGAGGCGGCAGGTAGCTTATGAAGACCGCCAGGAACCCGAACCCGGTGCCTGCTTCAAGCACCGTTACCGCCTTTGCCGCGGCGCTCACAGGAAGGATATCACTGAGCCCTAAAGTGAAGAAAGTCGTGCCGCTGTAATACAGCAATCCGGGAAAACCCGCATTTGCGGTGGGGAAAAACCCCTTGAAATCACCGGCCTTGAAAGAATAGTACAGGAGCATAAAACCTGAGATCAAAACGGAGGCCCACAGGCAAAGGAGGAAGATGAGCGAAAGCGGGCCGTACAGGCCCAGGAGCGTCTCTCTGCGCCTGCCCGGGGCAAATGCCCCGCAAACCGCAAATGACCAGGCCCTCCAGGTGGCCGCGTAGAAAAACCTGGTCAGCCTGAAACGGCGGGCGACCATGTGAGGCAGCATCACGGTCTCAAAACCCTCGAAGAGGATAAAAAGGATAAGGACGGAGCCTGCTATCGCGGAAAATATGTTCATCTCCCAAATGCTACCAGCTTGTACCGCTTCAGGCAAAAGGGACTCAAGGGAAAGAGGGCCGGGGCATTTTTGCCATAACCCTGGCGTTTGTGATAGTATTTTGATTTTAAAGGGGAAGCCGGAGGGGGAAGATAAAAAACCGAGATGGCAAAAAAACAAAACCGGAACATAAAAGAAGATAAAAAGCCCGTGAAGGTTGGCATTCTGGGTTTCGGAACGGTCGGCAGCGGGACCGCCCGCATACTCGTTGAAAACCGTGAGCTTCTGGAGGGCAGGCTCGGATTTCCCATCGCCCTCAAAAAGATCGCTGACCTTAACATAAGGAAAGACCGCGGCATAGCCCTGGGCAAAGGAGTGCTTACAACGGATGCCCTCCAGGTGACGGACGACCCGGACATAGACATAGTTGTGGAGCTTATCGGCGGGCTCGGCGCGGCAAAAGAGCTTATGCTCCGTGCCATCAGAAACGGAAAGCACGTAGTTACCGCCAACAAGGCGCTGCTGGCCGAGCGCGGGCGGGAGATATTCGCCGCAGCCAGAAAATACGGCGTAAGCCTCGGCTTCGAGGCCAGCGTGGGAGGCGGCATCCCCATAATCAAGGCCCTTGGCGAGGGGCTCATCGCAAACCGCATAAATTATGTGTATGGAATAGTAAACGGCACCTCCAACTATATACTTACGAAGATGACGGATGAGGGGATGGAATTTTCAAAGGTGCTTAAGGAGGCGCAGGAGCTTGGTTACGCCGAGGCGGACCCAACCCTGGATGTCGGCGGGGCCGACTCGGCACACAAGCTGACCATCCTTGCCTCACTTGCCTTCGGCATACCTCTGTCCTATAAATCGGTCTACACGGAGGGGATAACCGGCATCACCCCGGCCGACATAGCATTCGCCTCCGAGCTTGGCTTCAAGATAAAGCTCCTGGCCATAGCAAAGGCGGCGGACGGGCAGGTGGAGCTGCGTGTTCACCCCACGATGCTCCCAAAGGATTATTTGATCTCAAAAGTGGACGGCGTAATGAACGCCATCTATGTGAACGGGCGGGAGACCGGCGACACCCTTTACTACGGCAGAGGGGCTGGAGACATGCCAACGGGTTCCGCGGTTGTAAGTGATATCGCCGACATCGCGCAGAGGATAACCGGCGGGGCCCCGCCAAAAAGCGGCCTGGCCGCCGTAAAGACAGCCGGGACTCCTTTGGGCATCCGCCCGATGGACGAGGTGGAAAGCATGTATTATTTCCGTTTCGCCGCTCTGGACCGGCCAAAAGTTCTCTCAAGGATATCAGGCGTTCTGGGGGAAAACAACATAAGCATAGCCTCTGTCATCCAGAAGGGCAGGAAGGAAGGCGAGGCCGTTCCCCTTGTCATTCTTACGCACAAGGCAAAGGAAAAGAACGTCAGAAAAGCCATCAGAAAAATAGAAGGCCTGCGGGCGGTCGTTACGGGCAAAAACTGCCTGATAAGGGTCGAGGGAGAAGAGTAGGAATTCCAGTTTTTGCTTTATTTTTAAAGCCGGGAGGTAAGGACGCATGCCGGAGAAAGTGTCAGACAGCAGGGGCAAAAAAGAAGAAATGGCGGGAAAGAAAAAAAATCTGGATATCAGGGGGCTTGTTTGCCCCTACACCTTTGTAAAGGCCAAGCTGGCCATAGAGGATATGGAGCTGGGAGAAGTGCTTGAGATAGTTCTGGATTATCCAGAGGCGGTGCACAACATACCCAAATCGATGCAGGACCACGGACAGAAGGTCCTCAAGGTGGAACAGACCGGGATAAAGGAATGGGTCATCATCGTCCGTAAGGAGAAGGATTAGATGGAATTTTCCGATGCCCAGATACAGCGTTACAGCCGCCATATAATATTGCCCGAGGTTGGCGGAAAGGGGCAGAAAAAGCTCCTTGGGGCAAAGGTGCTTCTTGTCGGGGCAGGCGGGCTTGGCTGCCCGGCAGGTTACTACCTTGCCGCTGCCGGTGTGGGCACAATAGGCCTGGTGGATGACGATGTCGTGGAGCTCTCCAACCTGCAGAGGCAGATAGCCCATAGCACAGGCACAATAGGGATGCCCAAAGTGGAGTCCGCTAAGCGCACCTTCGAGTCGCTCAACCCGGACGTGAAAGTGGTGCCCTTGAAAGGCCGCCTGAACAAGGATAATATAACCGGCATCATCGAGGAATACGACTTGGTCATAGATGGAAGCGACAACTTCCCAACGCGGTATCTCGTCAATGACGCCTGCGTCCTTTCCAGGAAACCCCTTGTAAGCGGGGCTATCCTGCGCTTCGAGGGGCAGGTGACCACTTTGATCCCTCACGAGGGGCACTGTTACCGCTGCCTTTTTGAAGCGCCCCCTCCTCCGGGGCTGGTGCCTTCCTGCCAGGAGGCTGGCGTACTCGGGGTGCTGCCGGGGGTGATCGGCGCGCTTGAGGCAACCGAGGCACTCAAGATAATTTTGGGACAAGGGGAGCCGCTTAAAAATGCCCTTTTGATCTACAATGCCCTTTCCGCCTCTTTCAGGAAGGTCAAAGTGCCAAGAAACCCGAACTGTCCGGTATGCGGCGACAATCCAACTATCACCGAACTTAAGGACTACGACGCCGGATACTGCCAGATGGGCTGAACCTAAAAAAGAAAAACTCCTTACGACGTTTTTTTATTTTTATGGAACGGGATCTGCATTATGACGGGCTGGACATCCCCGCTGACATCTACCGTGAGATGGTCAGTCACGCCACGGGAGACCGCGAAAACGAGGTCTGCGGAATCCTTGGAGGCTATCCTCGGGACAAAAAAAACAGCAAAAAAAATCTTGTCGAGCGCATTTTCCGGGGTGAGAACGTGGACCGGTCCCCCGTAAGCTATCAGTTAGACCCGCGCCAGCAGCTCCGGATAGAAAAAGAGCTGAAAAAAGAAGGAATGCAGATGCTCGCCATCTATCACAGCCACCCGCACGGCCAGGCATATCCTTCGCCAAAAGATGTCCTCCTTGCGGTCTGGGACGTGATATACATAATAATAGGACTGCCAGGAGATGAAAAACAACAGGTCCGGGCTTTCAGGATTTTATCCTGCGAGAAAGAACCGGCAGAAAAAGAAAAAAAAGAAACCGTCAGAGAAGTCCCTGTCAGGGCAGTCTGAAAACGGTTTTTTTGATTTGAGTTGATCTGATCTGATTTAAAAAAAATTCCCTGTTAACTACTACAGGTTTTTTACCTTGCGCTTACATTCCCTCACCCTAAACCCTCTACCAAGGGAAAGGGTTTAGGGTGAGGGAATCCTTGGCCTTGTTTTTTGACTTCGATACCCTGCAGCGTATTGCAGGGTAATTCATTTTATACCGGCCTTCTTGCTTTTTCTTTTTCCTTTTCTTATCTGAACCTGCCGCCTCTTTCTTTGCCGAAGGGCCTACCGGCGCCGGGTCTGCCTTCCCCTCTGCCCCTTTCCCCAAGAGGCCTGGCCTCGCTTACCTTCATGGGCCGGTTCAAAAGCGTCTGGCCATCCAGGGTGGATATGGCGCGTTCCGCATCCTCATCCAAGGGCATCTCAACAAAACCAAAACCCTTGGAGCGTCCTGTCACCTCGTCTTTTATGACCTTCGCGGACCGCACTTCCCCTATCTTTTCAAAAGTCTCACGCAGCAGCTCCTCGGACACATCGTAAGAGAGGTTCCCTACATAAATCTTCTTCGCCATCTTGGCTCCTTTCGGTTTTTTCTGACTTTCCGGCTACCTGGATATTTTATTTTTTCGTTCGGACACATGCGGCCTTATATGGGTGCGGTCAATTTCATCTCTGGAAACCTCATCGACGAGGGGAAGCTCCGCAATAGCAGTCTCTGTTTTGCGTGTTTTGTTTTTTTAGGCCCGTTCCCTGAAGTCACATTCCTAATTGAATGGTTGCACATTGAAGGCGGTCAGTCAAGCGAAAAAAATCTGATGCAGGCAAGACAGGAAAATCTCTCTGACGCAGTGGCCTTTTTTGATTTTTTACTTGCCGCTGCCAGGGTTGGGCAGCTCCCCTCCACCGGTCAGAAGCCTTTTTGCACCTATCAGACGCTTCATGAAATAAGGGGTAGTCAGGCTCCCGATCTCCACCCTGTGCCCGCCTGAGGATGCATGGATGAACAGGTTTTTGCCTATGTATATGCCCACGTGCGAGGGAAATGAGGCATACGTCCTGAAGAAAACCAGGTCCCCGATTGCAAGGTCGTCCAGGCTCACCGGGACCCCCTCTTTGTACTGCTGCCTTGCGGTGCGGGGCAGGCTGATGTTGAGGAATCTGAATACCTTTTGCACAAGCGCCGAGCAGTCTATGCCATAAAAAGTAGTCCCGCCGAAGCGGTACGGGATGTTGAGCATGAGCTTGGCAAAAAGCATCAGCCTGTCCTTGATGCTGAGCTGCCGCAAGGTCTTTGAGTCCTGCAGCTCTTTTATCCTTGATTCTATCTGGGGCGCAGATACCCTGGTGTCAGCCTCCGCGGCCCGGCTTCCGCCTCCGCTGGTTAGTGTGATCACCTGTCCGGGCCTCAGGTCCTCGGAGTCCATCTCGTTTATGTCCATGAGCTTTTCGGCATCCAGGTGGAATTTCCTTGCGATCTTGTAAAACGTGTCCCCTTTTTCCACCCTGTATTCGCCAGCGGTCGTTAAAGAGCAAACTTTCCTGTCCACAAGGAGCTTCCGGCCCACTCTCAATCTTACCGACCGCATCCCGTTCAACCGTTTTAACTTTTTGACCGTTGTCCCGTACCGTCTGGCTATGGAGAAGAGGGTTTCGCCCCTCCTGACCCTGTGATAGCGGTCCTTGTATGCGGTCACGCTCCGGCTGTGGTCCTGCATGGCCTCTTTTTTGTCACGGGCAGCCTCCTCAAGTATGCTGTTGAAGATGGCTGAAGTTGTGGCGTTCATAAAGGCGGTGCCAGCGGTGCTCGATACACCCGCTATCTCCGCGCCAGATACTGAAGAAGCTGCGTCTGTAGCTTCGTCCCGCTTCTTTTTACTTTCCAAAGTGCCCTTTTGGGCGGCACCAGATGAGGATGCGCCGGCCCCGTCTTTTGCAACAGGTCCGCCATCGGATGGGCAGACGGAACCGGCCGCAACTGGCTTTGTCCCGTGACCGTCCCGGCGCCTTGCATACCTTCGGACATGCTTTTTATATTTTATGTGGTGACGGAGGCCATGTCTTTCATACCGGGCATGACGGATTTTCCTTGCATATATAAGCCGGCGGTCCCTTTTATTTTTTATTTTTCTAAAAAACCTGCGGCCTCTCCTTGCCTCCAGTATCCTGAGCTTCCGGCCCGGTCTGAGCCTGCTTGTGGAAAGGCCATTCTCCCGTTTCAGCGTTTTTACGCTTACTTTGTACCGTCTGGCTATCCTGTCCAGGGTGTCACCCCTGCGCACCCTGTAAGTCAAGGCATAAGACGGATGGACAAAAGAAAGGACGCTAAAAAGGACGAGAGCAAGAACAGGAAAAGCCGGCTTTGGACATTTCGACTTTCTTGCATTTGCTGGACACGGCTGGCAAAACCTTACTGGACCTTCAACCCGGGGCACGTCCTTGCAAACCCTCCGGTGCAGATTTTTTATTTTATTTCTTTGGCCTAAGCATATCAGAAGAAAAACCTTTTTTTCAAGAAAAAAATGAAAAGTTTCGAGGACTTGCAACCGTTTTTAAGTGACTCCGGTCACATGCCCGTCATAACAAGGTCAAGCCGGACGGCTGGCCAGGCAGACCTTGTTTCTGCCCCCGCTCTTTGCGCTGTATAGCGCCTTGTCCGCAAGCTCCACCAGTTCTTCCCGGCTGTCTGCATCCCGGGGGTAGGAGGCAACGCCGATGCTTACCGTTACGTTTATCGCGTTTCCCCCGATATCCACGGGGTTCAGAAAGACCGTTTTCCTTAGCCTCTCCGCCAGGTTCTGGGCCCCCGGCTTGTCCGTATCAGCAAGAATGGCCACAAACTCCTCTCCCCCGTACCGGGCCACCACGTCGGTGTCCCGCATGACCTTTTTGATAGTGGAAGCCACTACTTTAAGCACCGAATCTCCCGCCGTGTGGCCGAATTGGTCGTTTATGTTTTTGAAATGGTCTATATCTATAAGAAGCAGTGAGAGGGCTCTTGGGTGGCGGACCAGCCTTTTGAATTCCCTGGAGATGGCCTCCTCGAAATAGCCGCGGTTGAAAAGCCCCGTGAGGGCGTCCGTTACCGCAAGCAGGGCCAGTTTCTCATGCAGCATGGCCCGGGAGAATGTGAAAGACAGCTTGCTTGAGAACATTTTCACGAGCTCTATCTGGTGGGCTGAGAGGGAATTTGTCCTGTCCGAAAACATCCCCAGAACGCCCAGCGTGCCCTCTTCGTCCGCAAGGGGCTGAAGGAGGACTGACCTTACCTGGAAACCGCAATCGAAAGGCAGGGCGGCAACCGGATAATCCCTGCAGTCCGATATATATATGGGCTCCTGTCCTCCGGCAAACGCGTTTGCCACCAGAGTGCCCTTCAGGGTCTTGAAAAAAGAAAAAGTCTTTTTCCTCTTTGTATCGTCATTTCCGGGCAGAAAACGGCCCGTACCCGCAGAAAACGAAAACCCTGCGGCGGCCGAAAGCTCGTACCCGTCCCTGGACTTAAGGAAAATGACGGTTGCCAGCGGAGCTATCTTTCTTGCCGCAAGCGCCCCCTCCCGGGCGATGTCCTCTTTTGCCAGGTGCTTTAATATCTTCGAGCTTTCTTCCTCGAAGACCTCAAGCCCCTCCAGGTTCCTTTTCATCTCGGCAAAGACCCGTTCCCTGCCCATCATGCCGGCAAAAAAAGCGCAGAACCTCCGGAAATCAGATGCATGCCTGCGCCCGAACGCCCCGGCACGGCTGCTGTCGCAGGCGGCCACTCCAAGGACGGTGTTTCCCAGGACCAGCGGGGCGGCCATCATGGAGAGGACGGTTTTTTTGCCGCTGCCATGCCCGTACCCGGCGGAAAGCTTCTCCTGGTCCATCCGGCCAAGGCACATGGGTTGCCCGTTCCTGAGACAAAGCCTGATCAGGCCTCCGCTGCCAAGCTTTATGTCCGCCGCCGTGGAGCTCTTGATGGCAATGTCGCCTTCATGTACCCGGAAAACGCTGACCGAATCCGCCCCCAATACTTCCCTGGCAAGCAGAAGCGCCTGAGAGAACTCCTTTTCCGCGGCCCCAAGCACATCCAGGTCTCCCGTGGACAGACCCGGCTCCGTCTTCTGCTCATCAAGCCTGCTCACCTTCTCTGCTAGACTGGCCGCCAGCGCCTTGAACCTCTTCAGGGCAAAATGCGAAACGGCCCCCGACCCTATGGAAAAGAGAATGACAGGGAAGGCTCCCTGCCTGCCCAGGACCGCGTTTCCGGCCCCGAAGACAAAAATGGCGGCCCACGCCGGCACGAAGACCTGCCAGTCAAAAAAAGAAGCGGCCCCCACCGCCAGGGGGATGCTCAGGTATGCCGTCCACCGCAGCGACAGGGAAAGCCCCGCCGATATCACCACCAGGGATACCAGAAGGCCGGCCTGCTCACGCGGACCGCCTTTTCGCCGGTAAAAGGACCGGAAACAGAAATATCCGCTGATTGCAAGGGCGGCTGCAAACCAGAGGCGGGGATGTGAAAGCGGAAAATGCAGGTAAACGCCCACCCCAAGAGGAATGAGCGCGGCAAGAAGGAGCTTTTCAGGCTCTGCGGCTTTTTTTAAAAAAGGCCTTCGGAACAAAACAAAGATCTCTTTTTTTCTTTATTCGCCCGCTTCGCGCCCCCTATACATTTGAACGTCCTCTTTTGTTCTCCTCTTCCTGGTAGAACTTGCGGTATAGTATCTCCCATTCCGGGCTGCCTTCAACTATCTTCCTGGAATAGGATTCGAGCTTCTTTCTTACTGCAACGTCTATATGCTCGCCAGCCTTGAGCTCGGCCCCCACGACCCTTTTTATGACCTTGCGGGCCTGAGCCTCCTCAGCCTTAAGGACAACCAGCTTCTTCTCCAGAAGCCCCTTGAGAAGCACATGGCTCAGATGCGTCACCTTCTCATCGGAAAGCATCAGAGCACCAGGTTCCTTTCCCTGACCAGCTTCTGTTTGGTAAGGTCGAACATCTTCCTGTAGTCCAGCCTTCCTTTTTCTATGTCGCCTTCGTACTTCTTGAGAAGTCCCCTTACCTCGTCATTAAGCCTGTCTTCTACCATGAGCTCATCGAGCATGATAGCCTCGGCCTCCGAAACAAGGGTGTCCATCGGGACCGAAGGCTCCACAAGCCCCTCGCTCACGAGTTTGCCTATTATCTTTTCTGTCAGCGGCTTTACCCAGGTTTTGGGTATTCTCATCGGCTTGCCATCCGGCCTCTTCTACTTTTCAACGAAGGGCAGAAGGGCGATGTTCCTTGCCCTCATGACGGCGGTCGTCAGCTCCCTCTGGTGAAGCGCGCAAACGCCGGTCATCCTCCTGGGCAGGATCTTCCCCCTGTCCGTCACATACGTCCTCAAGCCCTTCAGGTCCTTGTAATCGATAAACTCGATCTTCTCAGAGCAGAACCTGCAGAACTTCCTCCTGTTGGTAAACTTCCTTGGACCTTTGCTTACCTTGTTCATCTATTCTCCTTATATCCCGAAAATTTTATTTTTTATTTTTTCTTTTCCGGCTCAAAAAATCAGAAAGGCTCGTCTATCGCGTCGTCCGGGGGCGGCATATAGGCGTCCGGCCCCTGCGCACCGGTGCTTTCCGCCTGGCGCTTGCCTCCAGACGCGCCAAGGAAGCGAACCGTCTGGGCCAGCACCTCGAACTTAACCCTCTGCTGCCCGTCATGCTCCCAGCGCCGCTCCCGAAGCCTGCCTTCCACCAGCGCAGGCCTGCCTTTGGAGAGGTACTGGCCGCAGCTCTCCGCCTGCTTCCCGAAAACAACTATGTCCATGAACAGGACCTCGTCCTTCCATTCCTGCCCCTGCTTCACCCTGGAGTTCACAGCCAGACTGAAACTGCAGACCGGCGTGCCTTGGGCGCTGTATCTCAGCTCCGGGTCGCGCGTCAGGTTCCCTGCGAAAATGACCTTATTGAACATTTTCTTTCTCTTTTCCCTGCCCTACTGCGCCTTTTCCTCCGGAGCGGGCTCGGAAGGCGCTGCCGCCGCCTGAATGCTTGCCTCAAGTGCCCGGGCCTGCTTTTTCTCAAGCCTTATGACCATGTGCTTCATAACCGGGTCATATATCTTATAGAACTCTTCAAGCCTCTGGATGGCGCTTGAAGGCGCCTTAAGGCTGTAAAGGACATAAAATCCCCTTTTACGCTTGTTGAGCTCGTAGGCAAGCTTCCTCATGCCCCATTCGTCCGTCTTTACTATCTGTCCTCCGGCGTCCTGCATCACGCCCTTTATCTTTTCGATTGCCGCGCGCAGGTCTTCTTCGGAAAGCGTGTCGTCGAGGATTACGGTGTTTTCGTAATAATTCACCCTTAAAAACCTCCTTCTGGATATTAGGCCGCCTTAATGCGGCCATAGCCCCCGTTTCTGGCTACCCCCGGGAGCAAGGAGCTGTGCATAAGTTATATCATACCGGCGGATTTAAAAGCAAATTACGGGAGGCATGGGGGGTCTGCGTCAGATCTGTGGGGCAAGGCAGAGGTATCTGCCCGTATCAGGTTTTTTTCTCCGACTCGCCGTAACGGCCTGCCTTCCCTTTGCCCTCCATCTGCCTGGACAGATTTTTTTTCTTTACCGTAATTATGGAGGGGCGCACGGCTTTCATTTTCTCTTTTCCCTTTTCCCCGGCCAGGGCCTTTCTTGCATGGGCCATCCTCTGAAGCGCGGTAAAATGCGTTAACACAAAAAGCGCCCACAGGGCAGGCACGATGAACCCGAAGATGGAGCCCGCTGTGACAAGCATTATCCTCTCGGGCCGCTCCATGATACCCACTTTGCACTCCGCGCCCAGACCTTCCGCCCTGGCCCTGGTATAACTGACCAGAAAAGCGCCTGCGAGCGTGCCAAGGCAAAGCGCGGCGGCCACCGGCTCTGTCCTCAGGTTATATGCAAGACCAAGAAAGATAAAGGCGTCCGAGTAGCGGTCCAGAACCGAATCCAGGTAGGCGCCAAACGCGCTTTCCTTGCCGTTTGCCCTTGCCACCATACCGTCAAAACTGTCAAACAGGCTGCCAAGGAGGATAATCAGCCCGCCCGCCCTCAGGTCGTGCGCCAGGACGTATGCTCCCGCCGTGGTTATGAGGAAACCGGCCAGTGTCAGTGCGTTCGGGCTTGCCTTTATCCTCTTCATGGCGGGCAGGAGAGGCTTTTCCATGCGGCGGGCAAGACGGGAAGAGATCATCAAAAACCTTATTTTCCCGCGATGAAGTCCTGCACCATCGTTTTTGCGGCCGCGTCCGGGAACTGCCTGGGCGGGTGCTTCATGAAATAGGCGGATGGCGCGGACAGTATCCCGCCCATTTTGCGGTCCAGGGCGAGCTGCATGCAGCGTATGGCGTCTATTACGACACCAGCGCTGTTTGGCGAGTCCTCGACCGAGAGCCTGAGCTCAAGGTCTATGGGGATGTTGCCGAATATGCGGGCCTCCATGCGGATGAAGCAGACCTTATTGTCACAAAGCCATGGCACATAATCGGACGGACCTATGTGTATGTCGTCGGCCCTGAGGGGGGAGCTCATCTGGCTCTGGACGGACTGTGTCTTCGATATCTTCTTGGATTTAAGCCTGCTTGCGTTAAGCATATTGAGGAAATCGGTGTTTCCGCCCACATTGAGCTGATAGGTCCTGTCCAGCTTCACGCCCCTGTCCTCAAAAAGCCTGGCAAGCGTGCGGTGGATTATGGTCGCCCCTATCTGGCTTTTAATGTCATCGCCTATTATGGGCAGTCCCTTTTCCTTGAACCGCCCGGCCCATTCCTCGCTGGACGCTATGAAAACCGGCATGCAGTTTATGAAACCCGCGCCGGCCTTGAGCGCCTCCCCCGCATAAAAGCGCACCGCCTGCTCGGAGCCCACAGGCAGATAGTTGATAAGTATCCGGGCGCCGGTCTTTTTAAGCACATCCGCTATGTTGACCGGTTTTTTCCGCGCGGGGACAAAACGCTTCTCCTCCGGGTAGTCCGCCATATGCCCGGAGATGCTGTCCAGGACATGGCCCATTTCGACTACGGGCCCTTTTTTGCCAAATGCCCTGCCTGCTATCCGTTTGGTGCAGTTCGGTGCCGCAAAAATGGCCTCATAAAGGGGCTTGCCCACCTTCCTTTTGTCTATATCGAAGGCAGCGGCCACCTCGATGTCCCCGGGAGCATAAGGGCCTATCTTATGATTCATGAGGCCCAGGGCCGCCTCCGGGTGCCCCGTGCGCAGCCCCTTGTAATGTTCGATCCCCTGGATAAGGGAGCTAGCGCAATTGCCGACGCCGATGACAGCGACTTTGATCTTTGCCATTTGTCCTTTTCCCGGCCTTTTTGCTCAAATTTTTTAAGATCTTAGGGGCGGCTAACGCAATTTAAGAAAAATTTACATTAGAAGAAGGTCAAAGTCAAGAAAAGCACCCTTTATCGGGCGCTGGCGTCTCTACCGTACTTTTTCCGGCTTCCGGGCTATGAACACCCTTTCCCAGCCGGCCAGGTCCCTGACTATACTTTCCACCATGAGCCCGGCTTGGGCGCTCAGGGCGGCAACAAGGCCGGTGTCCGTCCCCCCTGCCATCTCCATAAGCAGGTATCCGCCCGGCTCAAGGTGGTCCGGGGCCTGGCGGATGATGTTTTCGGTCAGGGCCAGACCGCTTTCGCCGCCGCTTAAGGCGACCCTGGGTTCCCAGCAGCTTACTTCGGGCTCCAGGCTCTCTATGAGCCTGTCCTTTATATAGGGAGGGTTGGCGGTGATGATGCTGAAGCGCTCCTGCCCGGCCGGCTCAAAGAGGTCCCCTTTCAAAAGACGGAGGTTTTCTTCCACGCCGTTAAATTCCCTGTTCTTCCGCGCCCATTCCAGGGCGTCTTCGGAGATGTCCACGGCGGTGACCTGCGCATCCGGAAGGTTTTTGGCCAGGGCCAGGGCTATCGCGCCGCTTCCCGTACAGAGGTCAAGCACGCGCATCCGGGCCTCCCTGTCTTTGCCCGCCTTGAGCCTGCCGGCCCGATCCAGCGCCTCACGGACCAGTATCTCCGTTTCCGGCCTCGGTATGAGGGCGCCCCGCCCAACCATTATCTTAAGACCGTAAAACCAGACAAACCCCAGGATGTATTGAAGGGGCTCGCGCTTTTTCCTTCTTTCCAGTATTTCGTTTAATTTTTGGACGTCCCAGGCTGTCAAAGGCGGGTTGTCCCTGTAGAGGACAAGGATGTCAATGCCCAGGCCGTCTTTAAGGATCGCGCGGGCCTCCTCTTTTGCCTCTTTTATCCCGAGGCCCGCCAGGAAGTCTATGGCGTATTTAAGGGCCTCAAGCGCCCTTGCCATCCGGGCTTCCGTCAAGGGCCGAGATCTCCTTGAGTTTTTCGGTCTGGAAATAGGCGATGAGGCTGTCTATCATCTCGTCCATCTCGCCCTCCAGAAAGCGGTCCAGCTTGTAGAGGGTAAGCCCGATCCGGTGGTCCGTCACGCGGTTCTGGGGATAGTTGTACGTCCTTATGCGCTGGCTGCGGTCCCCGGTGCCCACCTGCGATTTTCTCTCCCTGGCGCGTTCCTCTTCGAGCTTCTCCTGCTCGATCTCGTAGATCCTGGCGCGCAGCACCTTCATGGCCTTTTCCCTGTTTTTAAGCTGGGAGCGCTCGTCCTGGCACTGCACCACCACTCCGGTGGGTATATGCACTATCCTTACGGCCGAATACGTGGTGTTTACGCTCTGCCCCCCGTGCCCGCCCGCGCAGAAGGTGTCTATCCTCAGGTCCTTTTCCTCTATCCTGAGGTCCACGTCCTCGGCCTCGGGCAGCACCGCCACGGTGGCCGCGGAGGTGTGTATCCTGCCGGATGCCTCGGTGGCCGGGACCCTCTGCACCCTGTGCACCCCGCTTTCGAATTTAAGCCTGCTGAAGGCCCCCCTGCCCTGTATGGAGGCCACCACCTCTTTTATCCCTCCAAGGCCGGTGACGCTTGAGTCTATGACCTCCACCTTCCACCTCTTGACCTCGGCATATTTTGAGTACATCCTGAAGAGCTCGGAGGCAAAGAGCGCCGCCTCCTCGCCGCCGGTGCCAGCCCTTATCTCCAGGATAACGTTTTTTTCGTCCCGGCGGTCCTTTGGGATGAGCATCAGGGTCAGGTTCTTTTCGAAATCCGGCCGTTCCCGCTTAAGCTCATCCAGCTCCTCGATGGCCAGTTTCCTAAGCTCCTCGTCCCCGCTGCCAAGCAGCTCTTCCGCTTCCTCCATGTCCGCAAGGAGTTTTTTATATCTCTTTATCTCCTCCACAAGAGGATACAGCTCCGCCTGCTCGCGGGAGAGTTTCTGGTAAAGCTCCCGGTTCTGTATGACCTCAGGCCTGGAGAGCTCTTCAGCAAGCTCCCCATAATGTTTTTCCACACTTTCCAGGTTCTCAATTAGTCTCATTTCACACCTTCCTCAAAAGCCATGACCCCTTCAAACGCCTTTAGCGACACCTCTAGCTGCAATTCATCCGGTTCGCCCGTAGTCAGCCTCTGCAGCGCAAGCCCTGGCAGCACAAGCAGGCGCACAACCGGGTTTGATTCATACCTGGCCCCCGCCTTGAGCAGCTCGTAGGAGAGCCCGGCCACAAGGGGCATAAGGGCGAACCTGGAGAGGAACTTGGCATAAAAAGGCCAGTCCCTTGGCACAAGAGAGAAAACCAGTATCGAAAGCACCAGCACGATTAGCAGAAAACTAGTGCCGCAGCGCGGATGAAGCGGGCTTTCCTTTTTTATCTTGTCCATTTCCATGTACCCGGCCTCATAGGCGTGTATCACCTTGTGCTCCGCCCCGTGGTACTCAAATATCCTGCCTATCTCCTTCCAGAGCCCTATGGCCCATATGTAAACCAGAAAAAGCGCAACGCGGACCAGCCCGTCCACCAGGTTGAAAAGTATCCCGCTTGCGGAAACGGCCGGGATGAGCGAGCCGGCCAGCTTGGCCACATAAAGCGGAAGAAAAAGGAAAAGGCCCGCCGCGGCAAGCAGGGAAATTATGAGCGTAAGGCCCATCTGGACCGGAGAAAGCGGCTTTTCCTCTTCCTCCGAGGCCACGCGTGCCGAAAACTCCAGGGCCTTCATGCCAAGAAGCAAAGTATAAAAAAGGATAAAGACCCCCCTTATGAAGGGAACCTTCTCTCCCGCGTGGGTCTTAAGGGGCTCGCTTTTCAGCTTAATGCCCCCGCCTGGCTGCCTTACGGCCACCGCCCAGCCCTTGCGGGACTTGAACATTACCCCCTCTATTACCGCCTGTCCGCCTATCGAGTGCTGCTCATTCATTTTCATTTTCCGCCTTCCGTCAAAAGAAAAAAAACAAAAAGGGGCGCCGGAGGCATCTTTTCTTGTATTCGAAGACCGCCGGGCCGCCCCTTATGAACGTTCTTTAAGCTAGTTTTCTTTTTTTGCGGCGTATTTCCTCTTGAACTTCTCCACACGGCCCTCGGAGTCCACTATCTTCTGCTTGCCGGTGAAAAACGGGTGGCAGCTGGAGCAGATGTCCACGCGAATCTCGGAGGCCGTGGAGCGCGTGGTGAAAGTGTTTCCGCATGCGCAGACGACCTGGACTTCTTTATAATTCGGATGTATTCCTTCCTTCATGGCAGTTTCAAATCCCTCCTTTTATCATCTAATCATTTATTTTAAGGCAAAATGAAGGGCCTTTTCAAGTTTTGCGGCCTTTGAAGCGGCCCTCAGCCACCGCTTCTGACGCGGCAGGATTCCGGGCTGTCCATGAGGTTTCAGGGGCATGGGGACAAAGCCCCATATGCTTTTTTGCTTTTTTTGTTCAGAACAAAAATATTAACCTCCGGTTTTATAATGATTTTTTAAGCCAGGCTGTTCAAGCTGTTCAATGCCCCCCCCAATCCAAGACGGACAAATTGCCCGGTTTGCCCGCGATCTCCCCTGAAAACTCCTTTCCGTCCCCGGTTTTCAAAAAGCCCCGCCGGTCTCATCATAATCCGCCTGGCCATGATACTGTCCATATAAACAGTTTATGACGGAAATACAGCCTGCCCTTGGATGCCGGATGTTCGGGTCCCCTTTTTCCCGAGGTCCCCGGTGGTTTAAATTTCTGAGGGCCATTTAATCCTCGCAATACTCCGCTCCTTTTGGCAATAAATTCATTTCCAGGGGGTATAAATAGTATTTGATACGCTTCGAGAGCCCATTTTCCATGAATTGCATGGAAAGGCTTCGTCCAGGAAGTAACACCTGACAGTGCTTGCTTTCGGTGTGGGTTACAGGGCGTTATATGATAGTTTCGGAAGCCGAAGCTGCCGCGTGTTTCCGAAAGAATATAGCAGCCGAAAGATTATCGACCATGGGGAGCAGTTCCGCTAAGATCTGCAAGTATCTGCTTTATTCGAGGCTTCAAAACAGGAAAATTCTTTTTTACTGCAAGCCAGACTTTATTGAAATCTGTGCCAAAATAAAAATGGCTTACTTTATCTCTCATGCCGGCCATGTCGCGCCAAGGAATATCCTTGTATTTTTCTCTGACGGAATCGGGGATATTTTTTGTGGCCTCGCCTATTATTTCAAGACACCTCACCACGGCAAAAGTTGTTTTCGCGTCAAGAAGAAAATCCTCCTGGCTCATTGTGCCGATAAAACCTTCGGCCTTTTCCATGGCATCCAGAATATCCTTCACATATAGCGAAATGTCGCGTTTCAAATGTAGACCACCTCTTCAAGGATTACCTGTTTAAGCTCAGGCCTGATATCTTCCCTTGGCACGAGATCGACTTTTCTTCCTACAAGATCGGCGATGTAATTTTCTGCAGCGATAAGGTCAAGCAGGCTGATAGGCTCGCTGAATTCCACCAGAATGTCTATATCGCTTTCTTTTTTCTGCTCGCCCCTTATATAGGAGCCGAATATTCCGATTTCAGAAATCTTGTACTTTTCCCGAAGTTCATCCCTATGCTTGTTTAGAATATCCTTTATTTTATTGAGTTGGTTCATGGTTGCCTCCTAATAAGACCCCTATATTTTATACTAAGTATGACCCCCATAAGAATGCAGTATCGCGTCCCCGGAATTCCCTCTGGAAACTTACTCCTGCTATACCTTGACAGGGATGAGTTCGAAGCAGCGCCCACCCTGTACTTATCTAAACGCTTACGGATTATTCGTGCTGATGCCTGTTTAGAATATCTTTTATTTTGTTGAGTTCGGTCATAGTCGCCTCCTGTATACGTTCGGTTTCGTGCTCGAACTCCTGCTGGCGCTGTCGCTGCTTCCAATGATGACGCCTAAACATTATCATGGATACCACCAAAGCAAAGAACGCGACAACATTTGACGCCGAGGACCTACCCATTCGGGCGAAAGGTTCATGTCAATCAAGAGTTTCATACTGCCTAAAAGGGAGCCTCAACTTCTTCCGAACGCCAAGCAGCATACGAAAGCGCCTCGTCAATATAGGTGGTCCCCCGGTGAGGAATCCCTAATAACAAGAGCGGTATTGGGTCCGTAATCCTTTTTTAATTTTGCGCTGATTCTGCTTGTAATCATACAAACTACATTGCCTTGTAAACTGCTCGCCCTTGGATGTTCTTTGTGAAATATCTCAGGGCTTCTATGATCAGACCTGCCAAGAGCAGCTTTAATGTCATTCGGACGATCTTCGGTTAAAGTAATCTCAAAATCAAACATGTTGCCCTCGGAATCTTGACAGCGAATATCTGGGGCATCAGAATGCGCAATTATTGAAAAGGATGTTCCCTTAGTGGAATTGTATAATTTGATGAAAGCTTCAGCAGTGGCTTTTTCAATCGCTTTTTTCGTTCAATATGCATCCTCAAAAATAGAGACTTCCATTCGTAACCTTCGGAATTATACCAGATTTAAAAAGTACAGTGTTATAGGCGAAGTTTAGTATCCGCCGTCCACGCTCAAATGTGGGGTTTGAAGGATAACAAAGTCCCCAAAGGATGAATCCGCTAACGTGAAGCAAAAGGCATGTCTTAAGCGGAAATCATCGACAGTTTCATTTTTCTAAAACTGCGGTTTAGGAAATGAAGTTTAGTTGAGATCGAATGCTCCGACTGTGGGCGTTTCGAGGATATTAGAAAATTAAGCTAGTAGGGCGTTTCAAAAATTTTTAGCATTAATTTGTTGTCATTCCCGCAAGCGGAGCGCGTCGGGAATCAATCTTTTAGAGACTATTCCGGACAAGCCGGAATGACAGACTTATGATGTTTATGAAACACCACACTAGCGCCCATTACTTATAACGCAAGCGTCTTCCTGCATTTTTAAGACGTCACGGCTGCAAGTCTTCGGATCGAGAGCATGCCGGGAATATCGATTATCGGCAGAACGTGAGAGGCAAGATCAAAGGTGCAGCCGAAAGGTCAAAATCCAAAAAGGAGCCGTATTTTCATTCTCCTTTATCGTTTTCTGAATTGCCGCCTCCGATTCCCAGCCTGCCACCCGTAAGAATGACCACCGTGACATATACAGTCACCGCGAAAACAAAAACGGCAATACGGAGCGTGCCTTTCTTTGAGTAAAAGCGATCAAGAAAAACGGCCAGCACAAAAATGAGCGTTGCCAGCCATCCCTGCCAGCTTGAAGCCCGCAGGCCCCATCCGATCCTTTTCTTGCTGAACCATGCTCTTTTTGTAATCCGTTTCATAAGCTCAAGCCGACCATATCAAAGGTCTGAAATTTTTTATTCAGGCTCCATGACTACCGGCAATTTTTTCTTCTCCTCCAAAATCTTTAATATCCTCTCCCGCACCGCCCCGTTGCCAAGGTCTTCCTTGCCGGTCATTTCCTCGATTTCGATACATACGACCCCCGTTATCCGCAGCTTCTCTTCGAGGAAATTTCCGTAGCCGCCTTCGGGCTGGTATTTCTCCATAAGCAGCCGCAGAGCGGTTAGTTTTTCGTTCCGGTCCTCCACAATGCGGGCCTTGCCCTTTATGATCAAGCTCCGAAAGAGATATTTGGCCTTGCAGGGCTCGCTCCGGCTTTTGACAAGTGCGATGGGAAGGTCCGTTTCAAAGCAGACTCTGGGATCTCTTTTGATGTCTTCCATTTTCTCCCCAGCCATGGCCGTATGAAAATAAAGCCTTTGCCCTGTGAATGCAAAATTAAGCGGCTTTATCATGGGGCATCCGTCCGCGCCGATGGTGCCAAGGCGGCCTACATGAGAGGTATTCAGCAGACCGGTAAGCACTGCCATGTCCTTGATCTCTTTTTTTGCCTGCCTCATGAATCAAATACTCCCTTTCTATCAAGAATTTCCGAAGGAAAAAAGGGCGGAACCGGCCTTAAAAGGCTGGATTCCCGGCGCGCTGTTGCTTGCGGGAATGACAAATAATTTTGCCGGGGACTTTCGGGGCGCGATACCGGCTGCGCTTCCATGAAACTGCGGCGGGCAGGTGGGGACGGGTAAAAACCCGCCCCCTTTTCTAAATATTTTCCTTCATCTCCCAGACGCCGCACGGGCAGATGCCCGCGCAGAATCCGCAGCCGATGCACTTATCGCCGTCCACCACGTACTCGAACCCTCCGCCAGGCTTCTCAACCCTGGATATGGCCCCCCAGTAGCAGGCGTTCTCGCACATGTGGCAGTCGCGGCAGCTCCCGCAGGACAGGCACCGGTCGGCATCGCATTTTGCGTCGTATGCGGGTGCGCCTGTCTGTCTGGCCTCGTAGTAAACCGTTTTTATCCTGTCGTAAGGTATGGGGGACTTTACCTCCGGCATGTAATCGTAATGCATGAGAGCCGCATGTATGGCCTCCGCCGTCTCCCTGCCCTGCCCTATGGCGTTTGTAACCAGGCCGGGCCTTGTCGCGTCGCCTATCGCATAGACCCCGGGCTCGGTGGTCTGCCCGTTTGCGTCCGCCTTTACCCAGCCGTTTCTGTCCCGGTCTATCGTTTCGGGCAGGAAGTCCACTATTGGGGTCTCGCCCACAGCGATGACAAGCAGGTCCGCAGGCAGCGAGGAGCCGTCCTTGAAATGAAGCGTCTTTGTTTTCTTGTCGTATCTCTCGGAGAATTTGGGCCAAAGGAACTGCGTGCCAAGCGCGGAGGCGGCCTCCATCTCCTTGCCAAAAGCCGCGGGCTTCTGGATGTCCACGGCGGTTACGGATGCGGCCCCGCAGCGCATGGCCTGCACGGCCACGTCCATGCCCACGTTGCCCGCTCCTATTATGGCAACGTTTTTCCCCTTCAGCCTTGGCTTGTCCCCCAGGTTTATGCCCCGCAGGAACTCATAGGCCGAAACCGCACTGTTAGAGCCCTCGAAGGTTATGACCCTTGGCTTATGGGCGCCGCAGGCCACCACAACCACCTCATGGGCCTTCGCGATCTTTTCGAACTTTTTGCTGTCTACCCTGGCCTTCAGATGGATATTTACCCCTATCTCCTCGAACCTGGAGAGCTCCTTTTTGAGAACCTTCTGCGGCAGCCTTTCCCTGGGGATGCAGAGCTCAAGCTTTCCGCCCAGCTTCCCTTCGGCCTCGTAGAGGTCCACTTGGTGGCCCTTGAGCGCAAGCTGCCACGCTGCCGAAAGCCCGCCCGGGCCTCCGCCCACGACGGCAATCTTGTGGCCTGTCTTTTTGGCCGGTTTGGGCGCCTTTACCTCAAGTGAGAGGCTGCCCAGCTTGTCTATGCTCAGCGGAGAGTCGAACGCCACCCCCCTTGTGCAGCTTTGCATGCAGAGGTTCGGGCATATCTGGCCGCAGACCGTTGCCGGAAGCGGGCTGTACTGAAGCACGTATTCAAGCGCCTCCTGGAGCTTACCCGCCCTGATGAGCGCGGTCCTCTTGTGGGTCGGTATGTGCGTCGGGCAGTTATAGGAGCACGGGGGGCTGTATTTCTCGTTCTCCCATACAGGCCTGTTCCGCCTGTCCGCGCCGGTCGTTATATAGGGGAGAAGGCCTTTTTCATGCGTAAGGAAGGGTGCGAATATGCCGCCCTCGCCCACTTCCTTTTCCCATATGTCCCTGACGAACTCCTCAACCCCGGCCTTTTTCTTTTTGTCCTGCGCCTTTTCCGCCGGGGTGCGGGCCACAAGTTTTTTCCACTCGTCCTTGTCTTTTGTGAGCGCCCCGTAATGGCCATCGCGCTCGATGGCCTTGAGGAAGGGCTTCAGATTGTCCTTGAGCCAGATCCATTCATCATCCGTGAGTTCGGCAAGCCTTACGTCAGCCGCGCTGAAACCCTTTATCGGCCCCCGGAAGTAGATGACGCCCCCGACCATGCCCACGCACGGGCGGTAGCCAAGGATGTTGTCCGGGTCCCTGGGCTCCACGCCGCAGACCACCGAGATGCCCCCCGCCTTGAACTCCGCGAAGGAGTCGCCCACGTTCCTGAAATACCAGGACTGCGGCGGCTCGAACCTGGGGTTATGCTTTGTAAGCGTGTCGGAGCGGGCCCCGGCGCTGCCCTGCACGTAGAGCACGCCCTGGGCCGCCGCGTTGTGCGCGCCGTTGGTGACATCGCCAAGAACGGTTATCCTCGCGCCGCAGTTTACCCAGCCCACATCGTCAGAAACGCCTCCGTTTACGACGATGTGCGTGCCTTCCATGCCCATGCTGCCAAGCCTCTGCCCCACCGGCCCCTCGACGGTGATGCGCACCGCGGCCTCCCTGGGCCAGATGCGTCCGCCTATGCCGTGCTGGCCGTCCGCTATTATATGGAGCTCCCTTGCGCCTTCCTTTACCGCTTCCTGTACGCGCTCCTCAAGGACGCGGGAGCTTACCCTCCGCCCGTCGATATTTCCATTTATCTCAACCATGTTCCCCTGGTCCTTCATCTCTCTTTTAGCAGACATAGCTGATGCCAAGCCTTTCCGCTATGGCCTTGTCGCTCACGCTCAGGCCGTCGGACATCCCTATGGGAAGCTCCGTGCTCCTGCCCATGGGCGCAAAGATCTTCTTAAGCTCCGTGTCGGCCGCCTTGAACACGTCCACAAGCCGCTCGGCCACCCTGGAGGAATCAAGCCTCCTGTAGAGTTTTGGGTCCTGCGTAGTGATACCTCTCGGGCACCTGCCGGTGTTGCAGAGGTTGCAGCGGTTGTTCTCGTCCCCCAGGCAGCCCGCTGTTGCCTGCATCAGGTACTTGCCGACAGACACCATCGACGCCCCAAGCATGATAAGGGCCGCCGCGTTTGCCGCCAGGTTGCCCTTCTTGCCTATGCCGCCGGCCGCGATCAGGGGCAGCTCGTTCTGCTTGCCCTGCTTTACCAGGTCCAGGTAGCACTCCCTTATGTTAGAGGCTATCGGATGGCCCATCTTGTCCATAGAGACGTTATAGGCCGCGCCGGTGCCGCCGTCCTCGCCGTCTATCGAAAGCGCCGCGGCGTACGGGTTCCTGGCCAGGTTATTGAGCACCGCCTTTGCCGTCCTCGTTCCGGATATCTTCGGATAGACGGGCACCCTGAACCCCCAGGCCATGGACATGGACTGTATCATCTTGGCCACGGCCTCCTCGATGGAGTATTTCGTCTGGTGGGTCGGGGGCGAGGCCAGGTCCACGAACATGGGCACGCCCCTGATGCTCGATATGAGCTTGAGCACCTTGTAGGACATAAGGAGGCCGCCGTCTCCGGGTTTTGCCCCCTGCCCGTACTTTATCTCTATCGCCGCGGGGTCCTCCACCATGTGAGGCAGCGAGCGGATTATCTCGTCCCATCCGAAATAGCCGGAGGCTATCTGGAGTATGTAGTACTTGAGGAACCGCGACTTCAGGAGCCTTGGCGGCATGCCGCCCTCGCCGGAGGCCATGACCACCGGCATGCCGAGTTCCTCGTTAAGATACGCCACGCCCATCGCAAGCCCTTCCCACATCGGCGGCGAGAGGGCGCCCACGGACATGCTTCCTATCATTATCGGGTAGACTTCCCTTACGGGCGGGACGAAGACATCGCTGGCCTTGTCCACCACCAGCCTGCCGCCTTCCGCTTTAAGGGGAAGGCCTTCCGGAGGCAGTATCCTGCCAAGGAACGTCCTCAGATGGAACTCATGCCGCCCGGCGTCCAGGGCCGGGTCGGTGAGCATGGATATGCGGGTGAATTTGAGCTTGTCCAGGGTGGAGGGGCCGGGGTCGTTTCTCCTTCCGCCCCGCTTGTAGGCATCTCCGCCCTTGTTTTTGAACTGCAGGAACTTGTGCTCCGGGTTGAACTCCGGCTCTATTGCGGCATTGGGGCACACGAACTGGCACATGGCGCAGCCCGTGCAGTAGCGCTCTATGTCGTTTACCTGGCTTACGATGGGGGTCACCTTCCTGGTGACCTTGGGGGTGGGGGAAATACCTTCGGAGCTGACCACCCGCTCCACCCGGACGCTTGGCACGATGGCCTTTACCGGGCAGACCGCGGTGCACTTGCCGCACCTGGTGCAGCGGTCGTCCCGCCAGTTTACCGTGTATGGGAATTCCTTCAGCGTGAGCTGATGGTTCTTTTCCTTCAGATTCAAACTTAAAAACCCTTCAACTGGTTCCAAACCTTTACCTCCGGCGCGTCGCTGGGCACGGTAACAAAGTCGTATTTCATGGGGAATACGTCAAGGGACCTGTCCCTTTGCGGGACCGCCTTGTCTAGCCCGCATTCCTCCGACATGAACGCGTACTTTCCCGGAACTCCTCCTACCGCCCCCGGACGGAGCTTCTTTGAATCCTGAGCCATGAAACAGCTCCCATCGGGCGTAAAGCCGATGATGCAGTTGGGCCCGTCAATGACAAGCATCCGCAGGGACTGCCTCATCAGCATGAGCGCCTCCCTGTCCGTTCTGGCCTCCATCTCACCGCGCTTAAGCGGGGTGATTATGTCCTTATAATAAGAAAGGGGAAATCCAAGCTCCCGCACCGTGTAGTGGAGGATGTGCGTGAAAACCTCGCTGTCGCTCTGGTAGCCCGTATAGCCCGGCACGCCACGGCTCATAAGGTATTCCCTTATGGGCACAAAGGCGGTGTTTTCGCCGTTGGTCATGGAGCCGAAACCCTGGATGAAAAACGGGTGGCAAGCATACAGGTTTATGTCGTAGTTTGTGTTCTGCCTTCCCTGGGCCAGCACTATCTTGGCCTTGAGCTGGCCGTCCTCAAGCCCGAAGAACTCCCCAAGGGCAAGCGGGTCGCCCACCTCCTTGAGCGTAAGCACGTCCGGGTAAAAGGAAAATACGACTATGGACTCGTCCTTCTCCCCCATCTGCCTAAGCGCCAGCCTCGTCTGAAGCAGGAGCGCCTCCTTCTCCTTAATGGGGCTTTCCTTGTAGCGGGACGGGTAGTCGTAGAATTTGGCGAAATAGCTGTCTTTTTTCTCTATGCCGGGCACGGGCCTCACTTTGGGGCTCCACATGTGGACTTCCCTGAAGCCCCTCGCCTTCATGAAGCCGTCCAGCTCCTTGAGGCCGTCTGCGGAGCAGATGCCGGAGAGCGCCGGGTAACCCTTGAGCGGTTCGGCAAACCCGCCCAGGCGCTTGAGCATAAGGCCCATTCCGGAGCCATCGTGGCCTTCCTTCATGGTCTCCAGGGCATGGATGTTTTCCATGGGCGAAAAGTATTCCGAGGCCGTTATTGCGGCAAGACGGCACATATGTAAAGCCCTCTCTTTTTCCTGAAAATTGTGCTGATTTTTAATATAAAATTTGCCCGTTCCCTTTGTCAAACGGATAAGCCGCGCGGGGCGCGGCCCCGTGGGGCGGCCGGCAGGGGCGGTTTTCTTGACTACTGGTTTTAAACTTATTTATCATAACAGACCATGATCATTGCCATTGGTTCCGACCATGCCGGGGCCGATCTGAAAAAAGAGCTTGCCGGGTTCATCAGGGACCAGGGGATAAGCCTGATAGACGTGGGGCCGGAAGGCTCCGCCGGCCCGGTCGATTATCCGGATTTCGGAGAGAAGGTATCCCTGCTTGTGTCCGGCGGGCAGGCGGACAGGGGGGTGCTCATCTGCGGCACCGGGATAGGCATGAGCATAGTGGCCAACAAGTTCCCCGGCATCAGGGCGGCCCTGTGCTCCGAGCCGCTTAGCGCAAGGCTCAGCCGCCAGCATAACGACTCGAACATACTTGTCCTTGGCGGCAGGATCATCGGGCCTGTAATGGCGCGCGAGGTGCTCGGGGTCTGGCTTGACACCGCATTCGAGGGAGGAAGGCACGCAGGCAGGCTCATGAAGATAACGAACATAGAGGAGAAGACCTCGAAAGAATGAACCGAGACAGGCTTAAAGAGACCGACCCCGAGATATTTGACGCGATAGAGAAGGAAAACGGCAGGGAGCGGGAAAAGCTCCTTCTCATAGCCTCTGAAAACTACGCAAGCTATGCGGTGATGGAGGCCCAGGGCTCCGTTTTCACTAACAAGTACGCGGAGGGATACCCGGGCAAAAGGTATTACGGCGGGTGCGAATATGCGGACATAGTCGAAAGGCTGGCCATTGAGAGGGCGAAAGAGCTTTTCGGGGCGGAGCATGTGAACGTCCAGCCCCATTCCGGCACCCAGGCCAACATGGCCGTGTATTTTGCCTTCGCCAAGCCTGGCGACACCATAATGGGCATGAGCCTTAGCCACGGCGGGCATTTGAGCCACGGGGCCACCGCCAACTTCTCCGGGATGCTTTACAAGCGCGTTGCCTACGGGCTGGACCGCGATACGGGGCGCATAGATTACGAGGAGGTGCGCAAGCTGGCGCTTGAGCACAAGCCCAGGATAATCCTGGTAGGGGCAAGCGCCTACCCGAGGATAATAGATTTCGAGGCCTTCGGCCGCATAGCGCGCGAGGCCGGAGCCTTTCTGGTGGCCGACATCGCCCACATCGCGGGGCTTGTGGCGGCGGGGCTTCACCCTTCTCCCATACCCCATGCCGACTTCGTCACCACTACCACGCACAAGACGCTCCGCGGGCCGCGCGGCGGGCTCATCATGTGCAAGCAGGAGCACGCAAAAGCGATAGACAAGATGATCTTCCCGGGCATTCAGGGGGGGCCCCTTGTGCACGTGATAGCCGCAAAGGCCGTCGCGCTTAAGGAGGCCTTGCAGGAGGACTTCAGGGTCTACCAGCAAAAGATAATCAAAAACGCAAAGACCCTTGCAGGCGAGCTCATGCTGAAGGGATTCAACCTGGTCTCCGGCGGCACGGACAACCACCTGATGCTCATTGACCTTAACAACAAGGGAATTACCGGCCAGGAAGCGGAGGCCGCGCTGGACAAGGCGGGCATCTCGCTCAACAAAAACGCCATTCCTTACGACCCTCGCCCGGCCACCATCACAAGCGGCATACGCATAGGCACGCCCTGCGTTACGTCAAGGGGGATGGAGGATGCCGAGATGCGCCTGATAGCGCAGTATATAGACGAGGCGCTCCAGAACAGGCAGGACGACTCCAGGCTTAAGGAGATAAGCGGCAAGGTAGGGGAGCTTACGAGGCGGTTTCCCGTCTATTAACCCCCGGAGGGATCTTTGATTAAATGAAACAGCCGGTCCTTTTTACGGGTTTCCCCATCTTCGGCTCAATATGAAATGCCCCTTCTGCGGCCATCTTGAAGACAAGGTAATAGATTCCAGGACAAGCAAGGACGGGGACCTGATACGCCGCCGCAGGGAGTGCCTGGGATGCGAACGGCGCTTTACCTCCTACGAGCGCATAGAAGAGGTGATGCCCCTTGTTGTAAAGAAGGACGGCAGGAGAGAGCCCTTCGAGCGCCAGAAGATACTTCACGGGCTCAAGATGGCATGCGGCAAGAGGCCCGTCTCCACCCAGCAGCTTGAGGACGCAGTGAACACCATAGAAAGAAAGGTGCTGGCGCTTGGCGTCAAGGAGGTCCCAAGCTCCCTGATAGGCGAGGAGGTCATGTCCGCCCTCAAGGGACTGGACATGGTTGCCTATGTAAGGTTTGCCTCCGTTTACCGCCATTTCAAGGACATAGGCGAGCTCATGCAGGAAGTGAAAAACCTCTTCGAGGGCAAGGGCAAGGCCTGAAAAACAGAGCCTTATTTTAAAGATCCTTCCACTTTTTCTCTGTTAAAATCTTTTTGTCAGTCCGAACAGCAGCCCGTAATTGCCTCCGGGGCGGCTGAACGCGGCCTTTACGCCACCATCAATGTCTAAGCTCCCGGATGGGGAATAGACAAGACCCGCCAGAATGAAATTTTTGGGCGTAAGGCTGACCATTCCCGGATTATTGCTCGTGCCTATGTTGCCCACCAGTCTTATTTTTTTAGCGAACCGGTATTCTGTGGCCACGGTAAGGCTAAAGGCCTTCTCTATATATCCGGAAGTGTTGGGCTGGTAAATGAATTGAGCGTTGGCATGGAAAAGCAAATTCTGCTTCGCCTCCAGCGTACTTATCAGTGTGAGCCAGTAATTGGGTCTGCCCGCGCCAAGACCTTGGGCGGCATCCCCTGTGGGAAAGGAGATGCCCGGCTTCAAAGCCATCAGAAAATTGTCCTTTTCATAAAACCGGTATTTGTACTCAAAGGTAACATCAGAAAGCCCGTCCGCTGTCTGACCGCCGGCATGAAGAAACCAATATGGCACAGTAAGGACAATGTCAGCATTTTGTGATGTTCCATAAGAAATTATGGATTTGAGTTGATACACCTCCTGCCTGGTCTGCCCATCCTCGTTCATGGAATATTCCATATCAAGTTCCGTCTCTTTATTGCCTTTTCCCTGGGTATAGGCGTCATCGGTTATGAGCGGATGTGTTGCGTAGGCCCGCACGGGAAGCAAAAACAAGATGGAGATAAAAAAGAATATCAACAGGCCTTCAAGGCGCCTTGCCGCTCTCATGTCTTTTTCCTTTCTGACGTCAACACTGGCATCCTCTTTTTGATGTGATGATTTCCATGATCTCCCGCCTCATTCCGTTTATAATTTGGAGGACATAATCATATCCCCCTTCAGAATGGGGGATAATGCAGTTGGAGCAGTCTTTTATACCGCTTTTAAAAGTGAAATCCCCGCCACAGTCTAGAAGATATAGAGGGCACCAGCAAAAAAGACACGACTTCCATTCCACGATATCATGGCACGGAAAAAAAGCGCAGTCCCGGTGCACGAAATACTTGTAGTTCATTTGAGGCCGTCTTCCTTTTTGTAAATGCAAGTTATGCCAGGCAGCCGTTTAAGTGCGAGCCGCATATTGCACGTCAATCCTTCTTTTCCATTTCAAACAGCTTTTTCCAATTGTGCCCTACGATCAGGCCGGCGAAGAAGTTGGCAACTGAAAAAGCTCCAACCTGGGCGTCGCCTGGCAAGTTGACGAACGGGTGGGCGGCCTTCGCACCAGCCACCCTGGAAGCCATGGCGTTGACCGTATCGTCTGTGCCGCCTCCTTGCATGTTATGCACGTCCATGTATTTGGCCGCAACGAAAATTATTGCCAGTATGGTGAACATGATTATCAGCATCCAGCGCGTAAAGGGATCAAACCAGGGTGCAGTTTCCACCGCGCCATCTTTATCTGTCCTCATATGGCACTAGCCCTCCATCTCTGGTTTTCCGGTTTCGCGGAAAATCTTTTTCCTGTCTGTTACGCCTGGCAGCAGGTCCGGCCTGCGGTTGTACATCACCTGCAACACCGCGGCGGTGAAAACGGCCTCGGCAACAGCCAGCGGCAACTGTGTTGGGCCATACCCCGCAAAGAAGATCATCCATTGCTTAAGAAGCGGAATATGCCCATGCAGGCTCAAGGCCAGCTCGAACGAGGATGTAAGGTACGTCAACACATCGCCAACAAAACCGGCTATGCCGCCAGCCAGCCATAAAGGAGAATTGAAACGCCTCGCCAGCCTCCAGCAGAGGTAACCGGAAATCCCTCCGGCTATGCCCATGGAAAAATCGTTGGCCCCGATGGTGGTAATGCCTCCATGCCCCAGGAAGATGGCCTGAAAGAAAAGAACGATCAATGAGATCACGGCAGTGGCGAAAGGGCCAACAATAATGGCCGCAAGCGGCGTGCCGCAGGGGTGCGAGCAAGAGCCGGTCACAGGGACCGGCAAATGCATGGCAGAGATCACAAAAACGGCAACCCCGACCATGGCAAGAAATGGCTTGTATGACAGGTTCTCCCGCACCCGCCTTTTGATCTCTCTTATGCCCGGAACAATGAAAAGCAATGTAACGCCATACCAGAACCCCCACGCCCTGGGCGGCAGAATCCCGTCTTCGATATGCATAAATACCTCCTTTTTTGTGCTTAAAAAACAAAAATCCCGATGGCCGGTGACAGCCATCGGGATTGCACCCAGTTTGCTTCATCCCTTGCGGACGGGTTTTTTAACCATCCCCGTCCTTCCTTCTTCCGCGAGAAGTTCCTTTTCCAACTGTTTGCAGGCAGGTCTTCTGGCTCCCGGTTCATCCTCACCTTCGCCTTCCCATGCCCCTTATAAGGCACAGTGGCTTTACCGAAGGCTTGTCCCCGGTTACAGCGGCGGGACCGCTCCCGATTTCCACGGGATTCCCTCTTATGCCCGTCAGGGCACCTGTAAACGTTCTACATTTAATCAGAAGCAGGCGCAAAAAATCAAATGACCTCCAGATGCTCTTTTACATCTTGACTTTTCGCACTTTTTTGAAAATAATAACACCAATGGGAATAACCAGGTTTGGCATCTCGCTTGAGGACGGCCTTTTAAGGAATTTTGACGAGCTCATAAGCGGCAAGGGATATCCGAGCAGGAGCGAGGCGATCCGCGACCTTATAAGGGAGGAGCTCGTAAAAAAGCAGTGGGAGGAGGGCACGCAGGAGGCCGTTGCCAGTGTGACCCTCGTCTATGACCATCATACGAGGGAGCTTGCCAACACGCTCCAGGACCTGCAGCACAAATTCCACAAGGAGATACTCTCCAGCATGCACGTGCACCTGGACGCGCACAACTGCCTGGAGGTGATAGTCCTCAAGGGGCCCGCCGCGGACCTGCGGGCGGTCTCTGACAGGCTCATAGGCACCAGGGGAGTGAAACACGGCAAGCTCACGATAACTACCACGGGGAAAGGCCTGGAATAAAATAAAAAGGCCCGGATAAAAAAATATTTCCCATTTTTTAAAAAAGGACTTTTTCCATGCACATACCTGACGGATACCTTGGGCCGGAGACATATGGAAGTTTTTGGGCGGCAATGCTTGCGCTGTTGTATGTGGCGGGCAGGAAGCTTAAAAAAACGCTAAAGGCCTCGGACGCGCCTCTGCTTGCCCTGGGGGCCGCCGCAAGTTTTGTGGTAATGATGTTCAATGTCCCCATCGCCGGGGGCACATCCGGGCACGCCACCGGCGCGATGCTCCTTGCGGCCGTGCTTGGCCCGTGGGCGGCCTTCGTCTGCATGTCCATAGCCCTGGCCGTGCAGGCCCTTGTTTTTGGCGACGGGGGGATCACATCCTACGGGGCAAACTGCTTTAACATGGCCTTTGCCGGGGTTTTTTCCGCCTGGGCACTCTACAGGCTCCTGGCCGGCCGGGCGGCGCGCGCCGGGAAAGGGAAAAACAAAAGGACCCTCTTTGCCGCAGGCTGCGGCGCTTACTTTGGAATAAATGTGGCGGCCTTCCTGACTGCCCTGGAGCTTGGCATCCAGCCCATCCTGGAAAGAGGGGCCGGAGGCAGACCGCTTTACAACCCATTCCCTCTGAAGGTGACCATCCCGGCGCTCATGGCAGGGCACCTTACCCTTTTCGGTTTTGTCGAGGTGGCCTTCACCGTGCTTGGCCTTGCTTACATACTCAAGTCCCACCCGGAGCTCGTATATACAGGAGAGAACCGGTGAGGTTAAAACGGAAAAACCTATGGACCGCGCTTCTCATCCTGGCGCTCCTTACGCCGCTTGGGATATGGGTGCCAAGATTCTTCGGGGCCGAAGGCGCCTGGGGGGAATGGAGCTGGAGGGAGCTTGAAAGGCTGACAGGTTATGCGCCTGCGGGCCTGAAAAGGTTAAACGGCCTGTGGAAGGCCCCGGCCGCAGGCTATGGGAAGGGCTACCTGGGCTATCTAGCCTCGGCCCTGGCAGGGGTTTTGATAGTGGCCGCCCTTTCCTTTGCCGTTGGAAAACTGATAGCGGGACGCAGGGACCTGAATGCTGGGAAACGGACAAGAAAAAAATAAAAAGGCTAATACGGGGAAAAAGCAAAAACTTCCGGCATGGCTTTTGGCGGAAGAAGGAAAAGCGGATGGACAAAAAACCGGTTTTCCCCTGCGCAAAGGAAGCAAAAATTCCGGCATGGCGCTTGAGCGCACGCTGAAGGCGGTGCTTTCCTTCCTGGAAGATGCGCTGTTCAATGAAAAGACCGCCTCAAGGAGCGGGCTCCTTCAAAAAGTGGAGCCAAGGACGAAGATAGTTGTCATAGCCTTGCTCCTTATAGGCTTGAGCTTTGAGCGGAGCCTGGCCGGCATGTCCCGCTTTATCGCGCTTGGCCTTGTTCTTGCCGCGCTCTCCAGGATACCTGCCGGCATGTATTTGAAAAGGCTTCTTCCTGGGGTGCTCTTTACGGCGGTCATCGCGCTGCCTGCAAGCCTTGGTGCGGTCACGCCGGGCCAGCCCGTGTTCACCATTCTCACCCACCATTCCATTTATATAAGCAGGCAGGGGCTTTTGGCGGCGCTCGGTCTCGTTGCCAGGGTGACAGGCTCCATGATGATCGTCCTTCTTGCAGGCTTTACGACCAGGCCACCGGAGCTGGTCAAGGCCGTGAGCTTCTTTATCCCGGGTTTTCTGAAGACGGTCTTTTCCATGAGTTACAGGTACATGTTCTTCCTGGTCAGGAGGCTTGAGGAGTTCATACTTGCCCGCAAGGCAAGGGGGGCGTACCATCCGGGTAAGGGCGGGACGGGGAAAGGCAGGGGCTGGGCCGGGCGGAGCGGGCCGGACAGAAAATGGGTAGGCTCCCGTGCGGCCTCGCTTCTTATAATGAGCCTGAAGCTGAGGCGGGAGCTTGAATTCGCAATGGAGGCAAGGGGGGCTGCTGAGGAGGTCAGGGAGCCGGGGCTGCCCGCCTTCCGGTTCGGCCTGTACGATGCCGCCCTGGTTTTGCTTGCCGCGGGGGCGGCCTTCATATGAACGCGTTTGAGCTTGAAGGCATATCCTATGAGTACCAGGGGGGGCAAAAGGCGCTGGACGCCGTGGACCTCAAGGTCCCGCTCGGGGAATCGCTTACGGTGCTGGGCACGAACGGCTCCGGCAAAAGCACCCTGCTCTATCTCCTGCAGGGGCTTTTGGCCCCCTCCGCGGGTTCCCTGAGAGTGTTCGGTGATAAAACCTTCACCCCCTCGAAGAGGGCAAGAATAGGGATGCTGTTTCAAAACTCCCAGGCCCAGCTTTTCTCCCTTACGGTGCTTGACGAGCTCATGTTCGGTCCGCTCCAGCACGGCCTTGGGCAGAAGGAGGCCAGGGGCAGGGCCGAAGACATTATGGAGCTTCTTGGCATTACGGCCCTGGCCGGCCGTTCCCCGTGGCAGTTAAGCGGGGGGGAGATGAAGAAGGTGGCGCTTGGCACATGCCTGTCAACGAACCCCGATGTCTACCTTCTGGATGAGCCCACCTCCGGGCTGGACCCCAGAAGCCAGGTGGAGTTGGTGGAGCTGGTGGTCAGGCTCAAGGAGGCGGGTAAGACGATAATCACCGCCACCCACGACCTCCACATGATCGAGGACATCTCGGAGCGCTCGATTGTCATCGGCGAGGACCACCGTGTGCTGGCCGACGGCCCCTCGGCCGGGATAATCAAAATGAACGATGTCCTTCTTGAAGCAAACCTCATACACGAGCACGCGCACAGGCACGAAGGCTTCAGGCATGTGCACAGCCATTTTGGCGTCCATGAGCACGCCTGGGAAGATGCAGGCGGCGGAAAAATAACGGAAGCGGAACTAAAAACCGGAAAGGAGTTTTTTTTACACCAGATGAGCGAGCTTACAGCGAAGTTGAAGGTACTGATAGAGCACTGGCAGGAGCATAACGCGGAGCACGCAAGGACATATCTGGAATGGGCCGGAAAGGCCGGGGCGGAGGGCCGGGCGGAGCTGGCCGAAACGCTCTCCGAGATAGCCAGGGAATCGGGCAGGCTGGATGAGCTTTTCAGGAAGGCCGCAAGCCAGCTCTAGAGGGCTTTTGTCCTTTTGCCAGTCCTTGTCTTTGCCTTACTGCCCTGGAAGGTGTTGCGGCTGGCAAGCCTGGCCTCGATGTCCCTGAGGATGCGGTGCCTGTCCCAGCCCCATTTGGGCGCGATAAGGAGCTCATCGGGGGCGGTCGCAAAGAGCCTCTGGATGACTATGTCCGCGCGCAGACGCTCAAGGAAATCAACGGCAAAATCGATATACTCGTCATATCCGAAAACGTGGAACTCTTCCTGGGCATAGGTACGGGCCAGCTTTGTGCCCTTTACCACCTGGAGCTGGTGCAGCTTCAGAAAGCCCACCTCCAGCTCCGAAAGCCCGTCGGCCATAAGGAGGGTCTCCTCGCGGGTCTCCGTGGGAATGCCGGCAATGATGTGCGCCCCAATGTGGATGCCCCTGCCCGCGGTGAGCTCCACCGCCTTCAGGAAGGTGTCGAAGCCATGCCCCCGCTCGATGAACCGGAGGGATTTTTCATGCATGGACTGAAGCCCGTATTCGACCAGGATGAAGTATTTTTTGGCAAGCCCTTCAAGGAGGGCGATCTTCTGCTCGTCCACGCAGTCCGGCCTTGTCCCTATCGCCAGGCCCGCGACCTGCGGGTGAGCCAGCGCCTCCAGGTAGAGCCTCTCCAGCTCTTCAACGGGGGCGTAGGTGTTGGTGAACGGCTGGAAATAGGCAAGGAAGAGGCCGGCCTTGTACCTGCGCCCAAGGTAGCCTATGCCGTCTGCCACCTGTTTTGAGACCGGCAAAACGGACCGGCAGGAGCCTGGCTTGAAGCTGTTATTGTTGCAATAGACGCACCCCCCGTACCCGAGGGTGCCGTCACGGTTGGGGCAGGTAAAACCCGCGTCAATGTTCACTTTCTGAAGCTTTCTGCCACCGAACCGCTCTTTGGCATATTCCCCGAAAGAGTTGAAACGCCTGACAGGTGTCATATTCAATTATCCGTTCCGGCGGAAGCCGTTGTCAAATCAGGGCGCCGCAAAAAACAAAAAAACAAAAAAGCAAAAAAGTTATCTTGCCTTCAGGCGCGGGCCTGGAAAAAAGTCCCTGCGCAGCGCTCCGTGCCTCAGGTCCGGCAGGAAGGCCGTGAGCATGCCAAGAAGCGGCAGGTACGAGCACAGGTGATAGACGAATATTATGCCGTGCCTGTCGGCCAGCTTGCCAAGCACAGCGGCCCCTATGCCGCCCATCCCGAAGGCGAACCCAAAAAAGAACCCGGAGATGGTCCCAACCTTGCCCGGGATGAGCTCCTGGGCGTAAACGATAATGGCCGAAAAGGCGGAGGCCAGTATGAAACCCGTGATAAAGGCCAGTATGCCGGTCCACGTCAGGTTTGCATACGGCAGGGCCAGGGCAAACGGGGCGGCGCCAAGGATGGATATCCAGATGACCCGCTTCCTTCCTATGCGGTCGCCTATCGGGCCGCCAAAAAAGGTGCCGGATGCGACCGCAAACAGAAACAAAAAGAGATGCACCTGCGCGGACTGCACGGAAAGGTGGAACTTGTGCATCAGGTAAAAAATGAAATAACTGCTGATGCTGGCCAGGTAGAAGTATTTTGAAAAGACCAGCACCAGGAGGATGACTATGGACAGGACCACCTTGCGCGCCGGAAGCTCCGGGTGAAGCCCGCGGGAAGAAGACCCGTGGGCGGCAGAAGGAGCAAAAACCCTTTTTTGGTGGCGACTGTACCAGCCGCCAACCTGCAAAAGCACCAGTATCGCCAGAAAAGCGGCCAGCGAGAACCAGGCCACGCTGCCCTGACCGTGCGGGATGACAAACCATGCCGCCGCCAGCGGGCCCATCGCGGTCCCCAGGTTGCCGCCGACCTGAAAAAAAGACTGTGCCAGCCCGTGCCGCCCTCCGGAGGCCATCCTGGCCACTCGCGAGGACTCCGGATGAAAGACCGAAGAGCCGGTGCCCACCAGGGCGGCCGCAAAAAGGACCCACCCGTAGCTGGGCGCCATCCCAAGCGCAATAAGACCGGTCAGCGTGCACCCCATGCCGAAGGCAAGCGAATAGGGTTTTGGATGATGGTCCGTATAGAGCCCCACCAGAGGCTGAAGCAGCGACGCGGTGAGCTGGTAACTCAGGGTTATCAGCCCGACCTGCGCAAAGTTGAGCTCGAACTTGCCCTTAAGCAGGGGATAGATGGCAAGGATCAGGGACTGCATGGTGTCGTTCAGGAAATGAGAGAAGCTTATCGCCCCAAGCACTCTGAAAGCCGTTTTTCCCCGCCCGGATTCGTGTCCGAATGCAACTTTCGCCTCTGAATTCATCTTGAAAATGAAAAAACCTCCTGTGCCGGCATATTTTACAAACGGGATTTTATTTCTGGCTCAGTCAGCGGCACAAAAAAGAAACGTCATTCATAATAACATGCGGCAGTTATGACACACAAAAAACCACAAGTGTAATGTCTCTCAAATAGCTGGTGTTATAAATAATATGGCTAAGATCGCTTATTTTATCTTAATTTTGTCATTCCGGCTTGTCCGGAATCTTTCTTGTCTTTAAGAAGGATTCCCGGCGCGCTGCGCTTGCGGGAATGACAACCGGGAGCTATGCTTTCGGCCAAATTAATAACACCGGTCGTTTATGAGACACTGTAGTGCGTCCAACGCTTCTTTACATTTGTTAGAGTATTTTGGCCGTCATTCCCGCATGCAGTAAGCGGGAATCCAGCGACGTTGTCTTATGGCCGACAAAAAAATCAAAGTCACTGGATTCCCGATTAAGACCTAGGGAATGACGAAAAAACGGATTTATTCCTTGGAGCTTTCTAATGTAAAGAGATTTACAAGCAATACACTAGAACCTGTCTCAAAATTGATTTTGAAGCGAAAGAGCGGAAATCGTGGCAGACAAGGAAGAAAGGGGTAAGCGCCCGGAGGCGCAGCAGAGCTGCGTTGAGGACGGTTTTCCCTTGATGACGCCGTATGCCTTGATTCCAACCTCTTGTAGCCGGAAGCGATTTTGAGAAAGGTTTTAAATTCTCCTGCCCGTTTTTTGGTGATAAGATTTTTAAAAACAGGGCGTCTCCGGAGGGGGTGAGACATGGCAAGGAATGTTAAGGAATATGATGTCCTTGTAATTGGCGCAGGCGTGGGGATGAACGTCGTGTTCAAGGCGGTTGGGTCCGGCCTCAAGGTGGCGCTGGTAAGCAAGGACCATCTGGGCGGCACCTGCCTTAATTACGGTTGCGTGCCTTCAAAAACGCTCATCTACCCGGCTGACAGGATAAGGGAGATCGAGGAGGCCGGCCGCATAGGGGTGAAGGCTCAGGTCCTGGATGTGGACTTTGCCTCCATTATGGCCAGGATGAACAAGGCCAGAAATCATGGAAGGGATTTTTTAAGGCGGGAGATAGAGAAAGCCAGCAAAAAAAACCTGGACTACTATGATGTGCCCGCGCATTTTACAGGGCCGCGCACGCTTGAGCTGACAGGGAGGTTCGAAGGACAGCTGATAAGGGGGAAAAAGACCTTTATCGCTTCGGGCTCCAGACCTCTGATACCCCGGATAGAGGGTCTGGAAGATACCGGATACCTAACGAACGAGTCTGTCCTGGAGCTTCAAAAGCCACCCGAAAGCATAATCATGATCGGGGGCGGATATATAGCAGTGGAATATGCGCATTTTTTCTCTGCCATGGGCACAAAGGTCACCATTTTGGAGGCCGGGGACAGCCTCATAGCCCGGGAGGAGCCGGAGATCATCGGCGCCTTTGAGGCGGAGATGTCAAAATATGCCGCTATCAACAAGGAAGTAACGGTGACCGGGGCCTGGCGCGAAGGGGCCATGGTGTTTGCCTCCTGCCTGGATAAAAACGGGAAAAAACTGAAATTCGCGGCGGAGAGCCTGATGGTGGCGGTGGGCAGGGTGTCCAATGCGGACCTCATAGGGGCCCGGGAGGCGGGCATCCTTACTGATGAAAGGAATTTCATAAAGGTTGATGACGGCCTCCTTACGAACATCGAAAACACCTGGGCCTTTGGGGACGCCATAGGCAGGCAGATGTTCACCCATGCGGGCGACAGGGAGTCCGAAATTGCCTGGCATAACGCAACGCATGATAAGAAGCTGATGATGGATTTCGATTCGGTCCCCCACGCCATTTTCTCCCACCCGCAGGTGGCCTCGGTGGGGCTTACCGAAAAGGAGGCCAGGGTGCGTTACGGAGATGGCGTTCTGGTGGGCCGGGCTTCCTATTCGGATGTGGCAAAGGGGATCGCCATGCGGGAGTCCGCGGGCTTTGCAAAGGCCATAGCGCAGAAGAAGACCAGGCGGCTGCTTGGCTTCCATATCCTTGGCCCCCTGGCCCCCATACTTATACAGGAAGCTGCAAACACCATCGCAAATGGCGGGACCGCGGACTACATCACAGGCGGCATGCACATATTCCCGGAGCTTTCTGAACTGGTCGCGGAGGCCCTGGGCAGACTTTCCTAGTGTGGTGAGTCCAACGCTTCTTTACATTTGTTCGAGTATTTTGGCCGTCATTCCCGCATGCAGCAAGCGGGAATCCAGCGACGTTGTCTTATGGCCGGCAAAAAAAATCAAAGTCACTGGATTCCCGATTAAGACCCCGGGAATGACGAAAAAACGGATTTAATGTAAAGAGATTTACGACGCAATACACTATCGTGGTGTCCCTGACAGTTCTTTACATTTGTTTGGGCTGTCATTCCGGCTTGTCCGGAATCTTTCCCTTTTTAAAGAAGGATTCCCGACGTTGCGGGAATGACAAATGAAGTAAAGCTATTTACGAGACAGGACATTAAATGCCCTTTTTTGAGCCCTTGAATGGAAGCAAAAAGCTTGCAGGCGCCGGGGACTCGATGATCACCCTGCGGCCTGTGACCGGGTGGGTGAAGGAAAGGCGCGACGCGTGAAGCCCCATCTGTCCCAGTTGCCTGAGGCCCAGGGCCGCCTTTTGGGGCAAAACTCCGTATTTTTTGTCCCCCGCTACGGGGCACCCCATGTCCCGCAGATGAACGCGTATCTGGTGTTTCCTTCCCGTCTCAAGCCTCACCTCAAGAAGACAAAGGTTTTGATCCCTGCTTTCGGAAACCACCCTGTAGTGGGTAACTGCCATTTTGGCCACGGGCCGTTTCTTGTCCATGGACGCGGTTTCTTGTTTTTTTTGAGCCGCAGGGGGCGCTGGGCAGGAGCGCACGAGGTTTTCGCCGACCTCGCAGAGCCATCCGGTTATCGTCCCCTTGTCCCTGGGCGGACGGCCATGGACGACTGCGGTATAGACCTTCTCCGCCTTTTCCCAGGAGTCTTGGAGGGCTTTTTTTACCTCCTGGCTTTTTGCAAAAAGCATAACGCCGGAGACCTCCCGGTCCAGCCTGTGTACGACGAATATCTTTCCGCGCCCCCCGGAATTCTCCTTCACATGGTCTGAAACGGCCCTGTAAAAGGTATTCATGTTTTCAGTCTTTGTGCTTATGGAGAGCATGCCGGCAGGCTTTTGAGCGGCTATGATATGATCGTCCTCATAAAGGATTTCTAAAAGATGCCGCCTTTCCGCTTTCCTGTCTTCCCTGCCTCTTTTGCTCCGGGGTTCCCTGTCTTTTTTCCCTTTTATCTCGACAGACTGTCCGGCGCTCACCGTTGAATCCGGCCTCGGTGCGGCCCTGCCATCCACCAAAACGGCGCCCTTTTTTATGAGCGACCGGACTTTGGTTGCCGAGGCCCCGGTTTTCTCTTCCAGGAGCGCAAGCAGCGTTTTGTTATCGTCTGCGGCCTTTACAGTAAACCTCATACGGGTATTTCAAAAAGCTCCTCGAGCCCCTCGATGAGCACGAGCTTCTGTTTGGAGGAGCTCCCTTTAAGTATCTTCACAGCGGATTTCCTTACGCCTGCCGCCTCCGAGAGAAGCTCTATCAGCTCCTCGTTGGCCTTGCCCTCCACCGGCGGTGCGGTAAGCTTTACCTTCAGGGCGTCGCCATGCATGCCGGCCATCTGTCTTTTTGAGCTGCGTGGCTCCACCTTGACCTTGAATACGATCCCGGCGGAGGTCTTTTGGGCAGGTATCTTTATTTTATTCCCTTTTTATTTTTCTTCTTGCGTTTCAGTTCTCATCCAGTCCGTCGGACTGGATAAGAAGGTTTTTCGTTTTCCCGTTTTCTTCTTCTTTTTCATCCGGCAGCTGCTGTATCTTCCTGAGCTTCACCTGTATCTGCCTGGACCTTACCCCCACAAGGGTGTCAAGCTCCTTGCTTGTCTGGCTTAGCTTGTCCTGTGCGCGCTTAAGGACCTCGCCGAACCGGTCGAATTCGGTCTTCACCGCGCCCAGTATCTTCCAGACCTCGCTTGAGCGCTTCTCTATGGCAAGGGTGCTGAAGCCCATTTGCAGGCTGTTCAAGAAGGCGGCAAGCGTGGTGGGCCCTGTTACGGTGATGCGGTAGTCGCGCTGCAGGACCTCGAAGAGACCGGGCCTCCTTACCACTTCCGCGTAAAGCCCCTCTATGGGAAGGAACATGATGCCAAAATCCGTTGTGCCCGGAGGGTCCAGGTACTTGTCCCTTATGTCCTTTGCGGATTTCTTTATCGCCTGCTCCAGCAGCTTTGATGCCTCCTCGACCAGGGCGGGATTGCCCTTCTCATAGGCCTCGGCAAGGGAATAGTAGACCTCCAGTGGGAATTTGGAGTCAATGGGCAGGTACACCGTGCTGCCTTCCCGGTCCCTGCCGGGAAGTTTTATGGCAAACTCCACGTTCTCCCGCGCGCCCTTCCTGACCGCCACGTTCCTTTCATACTGCTCCGGAGAGAGTATCTGCTCCAGGATATTGCCAAGCTGTATCTCGCCGTGAATGCCCCGGGTCTTTACGTTTGAGAGCATCTTTTTGAGGTCGCCCACGCCCACCGCAAGGTTCTGCATGTCCCCAAGCCCCTTATGCACCTGCTCCAGGCGCTCGCTTACCAGCCTGAAGGACTCCCCGAGCCTCTGCTCAAGCGTCTTATGGAGCTTCTCGTCCACCGTCTCGCGCATCTTCTCCAGCTTCGCGCTTGTGTCTTCCTGGATGGACCTGAGCCTGGCCTCGACCGCCTCCCGCACCCCTTCGAGCTTCTTCTCCACCGTCTGGATAAGCTCCGTGTGCCTGCCGGTCATCTTCTCAAGCTGCTCCACGTTTGACCTGGTAAGGTTGACAAGCTGCCCGGAGAAGGCGTCTAGCTGGTTTTTCTGAAGCTGGGCTATCTCGGCCATGCGCGCGGAGACGGAATCGGCAAAACCCCTAAGCCCGCTGCCATGCTCCTCCCTGGCCTCCTTCGCGCTCCGCTGGAGCTCCTCCCTCACGCGGCCAAGGTCGTCCCTTATGCCCTTTTCCATGTAGGAGACCTGGTTTTTAAGCTCCCCGGCCAGGCCGCCGTCATCCCTTCCGCCCCTGAGCGAGATCCAGATATTCAGGAGCAAAAGGGCGGTTATCAATATAAGCAGCGCGGTGATCACGATACGGAATTTTAGCAATAAGGCCATTTTCAAAGCAAATAGAGGAATTGGCGGACTCAGGGTTGTGTTCGAAAATAGTTCCCGGTCAGGGCAGGCATTTCTTATAATTGATATATGCGCAAGTTGGGTGTGCACGTATCCATAGCGGGAGGGTTTCCGAAGGCGCTTGAGCGCGCAATGGCGCTGGGCTGCACCACCTTCCAGATATTTTCCCACAGCCCAAGGAGCTGGCACTTGACCGGTATCCCCGATGAGGAAGCCCGTCAGTTCATAAAGCAGAGAGAGAAGTCCGGTCTGGGCCCGGTCTTCATTCACGCCTGCTATCTGCTGAACCTGTCGAGCCCGCAGACCGCGCTAAGGGAGAAATCCGTATGGATGCTAGAGCAGGAGCTCAGGCGGGCCGATATCATAGGGGCCGAATACGTGGTCCTTCATTCGGGCAGGCAGGAGATGGCCGGTGAGGATGAAGGCGGGGGACGGATACTTTTTACCGAGTCTGTCAAAAGCGTTCTTGGCAGGGGTAAGAACAAAAAATTCCGGGCCGGCCTCCTGCTTGAAAACACCGCGGAGGCGCCGGCACCGGGCGCGCCCCCCTCATCCATAAAGGCCCTTGCGCACGCGGCAAACGAGGCCGGCGCGGCCGGCATCTGCTTCGATACATGCCACGGATTTGCCTCCGGCTACGACATAGCGGCAAGTGCCGGGATGGAGCTTCTTGCCCGGCAGACGCAGGGCGTGAGGGTCTGCCTTATCCATATGAACGACTCCAAAGGCCGGCTGGGCTCCGGCCTTGACAGGCACGAGCACCTGGGGAAAGGCGCCATAGGCCTGGAGGGATTCGAGAATTTCCTTGGCTTTGGGCCCCCCTTCAGGGACGTCCCGGCCATCATGGAGACGCCCAAGAAAAAAGAGGGGGACGACCCCATGAACATGAAGACCGCCATGGAGCTGCTGGCCCTGGAACAAAGGCCTTCCCGCGTGGAAAAACCCGAGCAGTAAAAAACGAAGGGTTTTGTGTGGGCGGACGGCAGTCGCTCCGCTGGGGCCCGTCTCCCCTTCTATTGCCAGGCTGCCGTATATGCCGCCCGGGTCTGCCCGCTTGCCGCTGCTTCATGCGGCGCGCCTGCGGTTGCCCACTGCGCTCATACCATCCGTCCCTGCGGCATTTTTTCCATGTTTTTTGCCTTGCCGTTATCTTTTTATGTTCAGAGAGGCACGGGGCGCCCAAAGGGGTGAAAACCCCGTTTCAATGCCCCATACAAAAAGGGCGGAATCTTTCCTGTTCCGAAAGGATTCCCGGCGCGCTTCGCTTGCGGGAATGACACAACTAGTGTAGTGCGCCGTAAATCTCTTTACATTAGAAAGCTCCAAGGAATAAATCCGTTTTTTCGTCATTCCCTAGGTCTTAATCGGGAATCCAGTGACTTTGATTTTTTTTGCCGGCCATAAGACAACGTCGCTGGATTCCCGCTTACTGCATGCGGGAATGACGGCCAAAATACTCTAACAAATGTAAAGAAGCGTTGGACGCACTACACTAGAACCTATCTCAAAATTGATTTTGAAGCGAAAGAGAGAGGAAATCGTGGCAGACAAGGAAGCGAGGGGTAAGCGCCCGGAGGTGCAGCAGCGTCGAGGATGATTTCCCTTGATGACGCCGTATGTCTTGATTTCAGCCTCTTGCAGCCGGAAGCGATTCTGAGATAGGTTCTAAGGAAACCCCGCAGCAGGCTACATGGAACTGCAACGTCAAACGATCGTTGCCTAAAAGGAATCGTTTCCTTTTAGGCATCTTGTGTTCAAAAAATTGATTTTTTTGTTGACATTTGAGCAAAAATATCTTTATATAAAACCAGATGTTAAAAAAGCTTTTTTCATCGGCTATAAGGGCGGAGGTCCTCTCGCTGCTGTTAAACAGCCCGGAGGACAAGTTTTACATGAGGGAGATATCGAGGCTCCTCGATAAAAACCCCTCGGCGGTCAAAAGAGAGTTGGACAACCTCGAGAAGATCGGGGTCGTCCGGAGTGAAAAGGTCGCCAATCTGAAATACTTCCAGGCGGACACAACCTCTCCCTTTTATTCTGAACTTAAAAATCTGATAACGAAATCCCTTGGTCTTGCCGGCAGCCTCAAGGCCCTGCTCAGGGGCAGCGCCGCGTACGCCTTCATCTATGGCCCTTACGCGGAGGGGCGGGACGTCAAGACCGTTAACCTCATGGTCGTTGCGGACGGCGAGATCGACGAAAAGGCCATCAGGGAAACTGCCAGGCATTTCGGATGCAGGGTGGTGCTCACTCGCATGGGCGAGCAGGAGTACCGCCAGAGGAAAAAAGCGCGGGAAAGCGCCCTTCAGAAGATACTTTCTGACAGGAGGATTCCTCTTTTGGGGAGAGGTTAAAAAACCGCCGCCCCGGCCCCGAAAGGGGCCAGGGCCCACGAGAAAGGAGGTGAAAAAGATGGCGACAGCGAAGAAACCGGCAGCAAAGGCGGCAGCTCCGAAGAAGGCGGCTGCCAAACCCGCAGCGAAGAAAACTGCGGCTAAGGCCACGGTTACGAAGAAGGCGGCCGCTCCGAAGAAGGCAGCAGCCAAGCCCGCAGCAAAAAAGGCAGCAGCCAAGCCCGCAGCAAAAAAGGCGGCTGCCAAGCCTGCGGCAAAGAAGACGGCAGCGAAAAAGAAATAAAGAACGTTTTTTGAGGAAAAAAGCTGAGCTGGGAAGATTTTTTAGGGCTTTAAGAAAAAAACTCTTCCCAGCTTCTTTTATTCAGAAAAAGGAGTGCAGGCAGGCAGTTTAGGCGTATCTAAGGCTGGCGGAACCCTGCTCCACGTCGTAGGCGATCTGCCAGCAATCGGTTGCGGCAAGCAGGGCCTTCGCAAATTTGAGGTTGCTGGTGTGCCCGGTCCTGCTTGCCTTCATGTGCCCCTGCACCGGGAACCCCATCAGGGACATGTCGCCGATGAAATCAAGGAGCTTGTGACGCAAAAACTCGTCCTTGAACCTGAGCCCGGAAGAGTTCAGGACCTCCGTGTCATTCAGTATGACCGCGTTTTCAAGCGAGCCGCCCTTTGCAAGGCCGATCGTCCTTAGGTACTGGACGTCTTTCAGGAACCCGAACGTCCTGGCGGGCGCTATATCGGTTATGAAAAGGCCCTCTTCGAACTCGAAGGTCATCTCCTGCCGTCCAAGAAGCCTGTGCGGATAAAATATGCGGTAGGATATCCGCCTCCCCTCATACGGGATCGCCGAAACCTCCGCGTCGCCGTCCTTGAATATGAACGGCTTTGTTATCTTCAGGTACGGCCTTTTGGATGGCTGGCGGGCAATGCCAGCCACGATTATGGAATCAACGAACCGCTTGGAGCTGCCATCCAGTATAGGCACTTCAGGGCCGTCGATCTCTATCAGAAGGTTGTCTATGCCAAGCCCGGAAAGGGCTGCAAGCAGATGCTCCACCGTCTTCACCCTCGTGCCGTCCGCCCCAAGGGTGGTGGAAAACGCGGTGTCGCAGACCGCGTTCACGTTGGCGCTTATGGACGCCCCCCCGCCTTTTATAGTGAAGATTATGCCGGTGTCCTTGGGCGCCGGCTTAAGCCTTATGGCGGCCTGGACGCCGGTGTGCAGCCCTACCCCCTCTACCGTCACTTCTTTTGCCAATGTCTGCTGGTTTCTCATCACTTCTTTCTTTTGCAATGAACGTGCCAGACAGAAGTACTTATAAATAAAAGAGTTTTTCATGCGCATATGTTGTTAATAAACTTCACCTGTTGCAAAAAGGCCACATCCGGGCACTCCAGCTGCCGTCAGGACTCGCCTCCGACCACCAGTTCAGGCACCCTGATGGTGGGCTGGGCGTCAGAGACCGGGACCCCCTGGGAGTCCTTGCCGCAGGTCCCGATCGAAAAACCGAGGTCCGACCCTACCATGTCTATATCCATGAGGACACGCGGGCCGTTTCCGGCCAGTGTCGCACCGCGGACAGGGGGGCCTGCCTGGCCGTTTTCTATCAGATATCCCTCCTGGACATCGAAAACAAAATCTCCGGTGAGGGTGTTTACCTGGCCGCCGCCCATCTTTTTAACCAGAAGCCCTCTCGGGGTGCTTTTAAGTATCTCGTCCGCCGGGGTCTTGCCGGGGCAGATCATCGTGTTTGTCATCCGGGGGATGGGCCTGTGCCGGTAGGACTGCCTCCTGCCGTTTCCGGTGGGGTTTGCCCCCGCCTTCATGGCCGAAAGCCTGTCGTACATGAAGCCGGTGAGCACGCCGTCTTTTATAAGGACGGTCTTTTGTGAAGGCGTGCCCTCGTCGTCGAACCGGAAGGAGCCGCGCTTGCCCGGCAATGTGGCGTCATCCACCACGTTTATGATGCCGGCTGCTATCTTCTGCCCCATCTTGCCGGAATAGATGGAAAGCCCCTGCTGCGAAAGGTCGGCCTCAAGTCCATGACCAACGGCCTCGTGTATCATCGTGCCTCCGGCCTGGGAAGATATGACGACAGGCATCCTGCCGCCGGGCGCTCTCCTTGCCTTAAGCATCATCACAGCCTTTTTTGCCGCCTTTAGCGCCACCTCAACCGCGGGGACCTCGTCGAAGAGCTCAAAGCCCATGGCCCCGCCAACGGCCTCATAGCCAGTCTGCACTACCTCGCCGTCACGGGCGATCACATTCACCAGAAGAACCGTCTGAATGCGGTCGTCCACGGCCAGGAAACCCTCGGAGGACGCTATCTGGACCTTCTGGGCGGTCTCCCTGTAGGTCACGCTTACCTGTTTTATGCTGCCATGATAGGCCCGCGCGGCCCTTTCGGCCTCCTTGAGCATCCCCACTTTTTTTTCAAGCGCGACCAGGCCGGGGTCTATTTTGATCGCATACTCCACTTGCGGGGCCCTGCTGGTCAGGTCCAGATCCCTGACGGGGCCGCCCCGGACTGCCGCAGTACTGAGCTCCGCGGCCATCTGCAAAAAATCCTCTTTCGCCAGCCTGTTCGTATACGCATACGAGGTCTTGCCTTCACGGATGAGCCTGAGCCCCGCCCCCGAATCGGAGCCTTCAAGCAGCTTTTCAACCTTGCTGTCCTCTATCTGGATGCCTGTGCTCCGGCTGGCCTCCACATACAGGTCCGCGTAATCGATCCCCTTTGCGGAAAGCACCGCGGCAAGCGTCTCTTTCATAAGACCGGTATCTGTCATTTCAGTTTTTGCCTACCCCGATTTTTGATTTTTAAATTTTTTATTTTTATCCGCCCTGACCGCCGGGAAGAGAGTTTTAATTTATTTTATTTTATTTTTTAAGATATGCCCTGGGAGCCGGATCTTTTAAAAAGCTGTTTTTTGCTTCCTTGAAAAATTTTATTTCTGCGGATTTTTCCATTTTTATTCGCGGCCTTACTTTTGTTAGTATTATAGCATGGTCAAACTTGGCATTATAGGCGGAAGCGGACTCTACGAGGTCACCGGGTTCCGGCGCCTTAAAGAGGAAAGCATAAGCACCCCTTACGGGGAGCCTTCAGGGCGTTATATCGTGGCCGGATTTGAAGAGGCCCCCGGAGGGGAAGGCCCAGCCGGCCTGCAGGTGGTCTTTCTCCCGCGCCATGGGGCAAAGCATTCCATCCCCCCGCACAAGGTAAACTACAGGGCAAACATCTGGGGCATGAGGGCGATGGGAGTGGAGCGTATATTGGGGATAAACGCGGTGGGGGCGGTAGACCCCGGGCTTCCCCCCGGAAGCATCGTGCTGCCGGACCAGGCGATGGACTTCACCCAGGGAGCGCGGGAATCAACTTTCTATGACGGGAAGGACGTAGTGCATATAGATTTCACAGACCCTTACTGCCCTCAGATGAGACCTGTCCTCCAGGCTGCCGCGCAGGCCGAAGGGATCGCCGTCTCCAGGAGCGCAACCTACGTCTGCACGAACGGGCCAAGGCTTGAGAGCCGGGCGGAGATCGAATTTTTCAGACGCTCCGGGGGGCACATCGTGGGCATGACCGGGATGCCTGAGGCAGCGCTGGCCAGGGAACTCCAGATATGCTACGCCGCAATCTGCGTGGTCACAAACTTTGCGGCGGGAGTGTCTTCCGCGGAAAAGCTGACCACCACGGAGGTGGTGGAGACAATGGCCAAAAGCACCGCCTCAGTGATGGCGCTGATCAAAAGGGCCCTCTCTCTCATGCCTGGACAAAGGAACTGCCCCTGCAAAGACGCCCTAAGCGGCACGCGCCTGTAGCCCTCGTCCCGCGCATAGTTGCCCGGAGTGGTGCGTCAACGTTTTTTTATATTTGATTCGGAAGTGTTTTGGCTGTCATTCCCGCGCAGGCGGGAATCCAATTTATGAAAACGTCAAAATGGATACCCGCCCGAATGGCGCTGGTTTAAGGGTTTCTTCCATGAAAAACTCATTTAAAAAGGTACTGGTCATTATGCCGCATAGCCGTCATACCGGCGAAGGCCGCTCCCTGGCCGGTGACTTTTACCTGCAAACAAAGCCAAGTCGCCGGATTCCGGGTCAAGCCCGGAATGACGGAAAAAGCATCTGAAATCTTTGAATAATTACAAAGCCTTTCATAATGCCGGGATTGCTTAAACTAGTGTGGTGTTTCAAAAGTTTTTAGCATTAATTTGTTGTCATTCCCGCAAGCGGAGCGCGTCGGGAATCAATCTTTAAAGGATGATTCCGGACAAGACGGAATGACAGGCTTATGACGGTTATTTATGAAACACCACACTAGCGCCATTCGATACCCGCCCGATTTTATCCGTTTTAAGAATTTAAAAAGACAGGGATACTTGGGCATGACGCCCCTGGATATGCTTACTTTTTCTTAACTCGATTGAAAAGTGTTATGTAAAGGAATTTCTTTACGACCGCCACACTGGTTTTTACTATTTTTGTTTTTCCGCCGGCTCTTTGACTGCGGCAGCGGGGCGCTTTCCATCTCCACTGATCTTGAGGCTTTTAAGCTTTGCCCTGAAGGTGTTTCGGTTCATTCCGAGGGCCTTTGCCGCCCTCAGCTTGTTTCCCCCCATTTCGCTTAAGGCCAGCTCTATGAGAGCCTTTTCCACCTCGCCAACGACGGTATCATAAAGGTTCGAGCGTTCAAGCTGGGACATCTTCCTTAGATACAGCCTGAGCCTTTCATCAAGGAACTCCTTGAAAGAGCATTTCCCAAGGAACTCCGAGCCCAGGAGGTCCTTGTCACCTATCGCGCTTGCCGTGCCCAGGAAGTAGGCCCTGTGCACAAGCTTTTTAAGTCCTTCCACCCCGTCCGGGTATTCCCTTGCCATAAGCGCCTCCCTCGCGCTTTTGGTGAAATATTTCTTCCCGGCCTTGAGGAACGCCGAAAGCTCCTCCAGAAAGCTGTTTGCAAGGGGCACTATGTCCTCGCGGCGCTGCTCGATCGGGGGGACCTCGATGCCCATGTAATCAATGCCCTGGAGCAAGTCCGAGTCCTCGGGGCAAAAACATCCAAGCATGACGCGCACATCCGCCCCGGTGGCGCCGGGGGCATCGCCGTCGCTGCAGTGTCCGTCGCCGGTGAAGCGGAACTCCTTCCGGGTTATCAGGTCCTTGATGAGGGCCATGTTCTCTTGTCCAAGCGCCTTCAGGTCTTTTATGAAAAGCGTGCCGCCCCTCGCCTCCATGACCGAATCTGCCAGCATGTCGCCACCCTTCATCATCACAAACGGCATGCCGGCCCTGTGGCTACTTGAATGTATGTACTTTGCGATAAGTCCGCGCCCGGAGCCTGGCGGCCCAAAAAGCACCACCGGCTTGTCGGCATTGGGGAAAGGCAGCGTCGCGGCGTCATCTGCCAGCCTCATGGCCGTCTTCATCCCGGCGCTTTTGGCCACGAGCCTTGGCTCGGTGATGGCCCTGAGCATTTCCAGCTCCTGCCTGGCCGAAAAACCTTCGTATATGTGGCGGAGGGTCTCCTTCAGGGTATGGAGGTCTCCGCTGTTTCTCTCGAAGACCGCGTAGGTGGCCCCGGCCTTCAGGGCCTCCTCCATTTTCCTGAAATTGCCATTGGACACGGCTATGATGCTGGCCTCCGGATGGTAGGCCTTGAAAGAAGAAAGTATCTCGACGGAGCGCGGCATCCCCAGGTCTATCATCAGAGGGCGGGCCTCATACCCGGGCCGCCTCAGGTTGGCAGGAAGGGATTCCCTTAACTCAAACGTATAACCTGACGGTTCGAGGTTTTTTTTTAAAAATCCCGCGTATGCAGCGTCGTTGCTGATTAGAAGAACTGTTCTGTCGGCCATGTCGCTTGAGGCAAAACGCCCCTCCCCACTGGGGTCCTCCAAAAAGAGGACGCAAATTATTAACAGTTACGCGGGGTGGTTGTCAAGCCCAAAAATAACGCGATTATGACGCGATTGTCAATTTTGCGCCTTAAAAGGTAAAATTTCTTATGGAGCTTTTCGAGCCCGGCAGCCTGTCCGCAGGCGCAGCCGGCGGCCAGGAAGACGAAAAAAACAAAAACCCGAAAAGTCAAAGAAAGCAGCCCCCTCTTGCCTTCCGCATGAGCCCCCGCGGCCTTGATGAATACCTTGGGCAGGCCCACATCCTTGGAGAAGGCAAGCTTTTAAGGCGAGCCATCGAAGCTGACAAGATAACCTCCATAATCCTCTACGGCCCGCCCGGAACGGGTAAAACGGCGCTGGCCAGGGTCATCGCCAATCATACCAGGGCCAGGTTCGAGTGGCTGAACGCGGCCACCGCCGGGCTTCCCGAAGTGAGGAAGGTGATCGCGGAGGCCCGCAGGCAGGCGGGCGCCGGCCGCAAGACCATCCTTTTCCTGGACGAGATACACCGCATGAACAAGCTGCAGCAGGACGCGCTTCTGCCTGATGTGGAGGAGGGAAATGTCACCCTTATCGCGGCAACGGTGGAAAACCCTTTTTTCTATGTCAACGCGGCGCTGCTTTCCAGAAGCCAGGTCTTCGAGCTGAAACCCCTCTTGGAGGAGGACCTCCTTAAAATGATGAAGACTGCCCTTGCGGATGAACAAAGGGGGCTTGGCCTCATGCAGGTCCAGGCCGACGATGAGGCGCTTGAGCACCTTGCAAGGCTTTCGGAGGGAGACGCAAGAAAGGCGCTTTCCGCGCTCGAGCTTGCGGCCCTGACCACCCGGCCCGGGGCTGACGGCAGGATACGCCTGACCCGGCAGGTCGCCGAGGAGTCCATACAGAAAAAGGCGGTGGTCTACGACAAGGCCGGGGACCAGCACTACGATACAATATCCGCCTTCATAAAAAGCATGAGGGGCTCGGACCCGGACGCGGCCATGTATTACCTGGCAAAGATGATATACGCAGGGGAGGACCCGCGCTTCATAGCAAGAAGGATCGTGATCTTTGCCGCCGAGGACATCGGGCTTGAGGACCCCCAGGCCCTGACCGTTGCCGTGTCCGCGCTCAGGGCCGTCGAGTTCGTCGGGATGCCAGAGGGCAGGATCCCCCTGGCCCTCGCAGTGGCCTATGCCGCAAAAGCGCCAAAGGGGAACGCCAGCTACATGGCGCTTGAGCGCGCGCTAAAGGACGTCGCCCAGGAAAGGACGCTCGAGGTGCCGGACCACCTGAAGGACGCCCACTACAAGGGGGCAAAGGAGCTGGGCCACGGCGAGGGGTACAAATACCCCCACGACTATTCGGGAAGCAAGGTGGAGCAGGAATACCTGAAGACGAAAAAGAAGTACTTCGACTGACCCCTAGCATGGTGTTTCAGAAATAACCGTCATAAGTCTGTCATTTCTATTACGATTGCGGATAAAAACGGGCGGAATCATCCTTAAAAGATTGATTCCCGTCGCGCTCCGCTTGCGGGAATGACAGCAAAAATATCCCAAACCAAATGTAAAGAACTATTGGACTCAGTACACTAGCTTCTGCCCACGGAGTAGTATTTGAACCCCGTCTGGCGCATCCTGGCCGGGTCGTATATATTCCTGAGATCGAAGAAAAAATTGCCCGCCAGGACACTGCGCATCCTCTCCATGTCCAGGTTCCTTAGCTCGTTCCACTCGGTCAGGATCACAAGGCCGTCGGCCCCCATGGCCGCCTCGTACGGGTCCTTGAAATAGGCAACCCCGTCAGGGAGCATCTTTTTGGCGGTGCCCGCGGCCACCGGATCAAACGCCCTTATCCTGGCCCCCTGCTTCATAAGCTCGCCAATTATGCTTATGGCCGGGGCCTCCCGCATGTCGTCCGTGTTTGGCTTGAAGGAAAGCCCGAGGACCGAGAGCGTCTTTCCGCCGACCTGGCCCATTGCGTCTTTTATCTTGTCCACCATCAGCATTTTCTGCTCTTCGTTAACCCGCACGGAGGATTCGATGAGCTTCAGCTCAAGGCCGTTTTCCCGGGCAAGGTTTATGATGGCCCTGGTGTCTTTTGGGAAGCATGAGCCCCCGAAACCCGGACCTGCGTGCAGGAATTTTGACCCTATCCTTTTGTCCAGCCCCATTCCCTTTGCCACCGTGCCCACGTCCGCCCCCACCTTCTCGCAAAGCCTGGAGAGCTCGTTTATGAAAGATATCTTGGTGGCAAGAAAGGCGTTTGAAGCGTATTTTATAAGCTCGGCGGTCTCTATGTCCGTAAGCACGAACGGCGTGTCCAGGAGGTAGAGGGGATTGTACAGGTCCTTGAGTATGGCCGCCGCCTGCGGGCTTTCCGTGCCTATCACCACCCGGTTTGGCCGCATGAAATCCTCGATGGCCGAGCCTTCCCTCAGAAACTCGGGGTTGGAGGCCACATCGAAGTCTCCGCCGTTTTTAAGGTTTTCCCTTATGAGCTTTTTAAGTTTGCTTCCCGTGCCCACCGGGACGGTGCTCTTGGTGACGACCACCTTATAGCCGTCCAGGTTGAGGGCTATCTCTTTTGCCACCTCCTCAACGAAGCGCAGGTCCGCCGAGCCGTCGCCCCTGGGTGGCGTGCCTACCGCGATAAAGACCACCAGGCTCTGGTCCACCGCCTCCGAAAGCCTGTCCGTGAACCGCAAAAAACCCTTCTTTACGTTCTTCTGTACTATCTCCTCAAGCCCCGGCTCGTAAAAAGGTATTTTCCCGGCAACAAGGGAGGCTATCTTTTCTCTGTCCTTGTCCGCGCACACGACGTTCACGCCGAACTCGGCAAAACACGCGCCCGTGACCAGCCCCACATAACCTGTGCCGATTATCCCTATGTGCATGAGGAAAAAACTCCTTCTCCTGGAAAGTATTTACTAAAATATAACTAAATTCAAAGACATGTCAAAGAAAAAACCGCTGCGCCTGTATGCACCGCAGGCGAAAAAACAAAAAAAACAATGCCGCTAAATCCGGTACCGCTGTCCTTTAAAATCACAGTCCCATTATCATGGGCTTCATATTTTGCCCGCTAAAGCGCATGCCGGTTTCTGCCCGTTTTTTCTGGCGGGCCTGTTAAAATCCCGGGCTGGTTTGATATCCTAAATAGATGCGTCTCCAAAGGTTCCTGAAACCCTCCAGGTATATGGGAAAAGAGGTCAATGCGGTGCAGAAGGACGCCCCCGTCAGGGTGGCGCTGGCCTTCCCGGACCTCTACGAAGTGGGCATGTCCCACCTGGGGCTGAAAGTCCTTTACGATATAATCAACCGCCTGCCGTATGCCTCCGCAGAGAGGGTTTTTCACCCGTGGCTGGACCTTGAGGCCTATCTCCGGGAAAACTCCGTGCCGCTTGGCTCAATTGAAAGCGGCAGGCCGCTTGCCGGTTTTGACGTCATAGGCTTCAGCCTTCAATACGAGCTTTCCTACACCTCGGTGCTAAGCATGCTGCGGCTGGCAGGGCTGCCGCTTGAAAGCAGGGAAAGGACGGACAAAAAAAACCACCCGCTGGTGATCGCCGGAGGGCCCTCCGCTGTAAACCCCGCCCCGGTGGCCCCGTTCATGGACGCCTTCCTGGTGGGAGACGGCGAGGAGGCCGTGCCGCAGATGCTGGAGGCGGTCTACAGGTGGAAAACGGAGGGGGACCGCAAAAAGGCGTCTGTCCTCGAAATGCTTGCGGACATCGAAGGGGTTTACGTGCCTTCCGTATCCAAAGGCAGGACAAAGCGGAGGATAATATCTTCACTGGAAGACGCCCCTTACCCGGTCCGCCCTGTTGTGCCTTATGCGCAGCCTGTGCATGACCGGGTAAACGTGGAGGTTTCACGCGGCTGCACGATGGGGTGCCGCTTTTGCCAGGCCGGCATGATCTACCGGCCGCTCAGGGAGCGGACCCCCCAGACCGTGATAAGGCTCGCGGGCCAGGCGCTTGCGGCAACGGGGCACGAGGAGGTCTCCTTCACCTCCCTTAGCGCCGGGGACTATAGCGGGCTTCTGCCCCTTATCCGGGAGTTCAACAAGCGTTTTTCAGGCAGAAATTATGCCGTCTCCCTGCCCTCGCTTCGCGTAAAGGCGGTAAACGCGGATGTGCTCCGGGAGATAAAGACGGTAAGGAAGACAGGTTTTACCATCGCCCCCGAGGCCGCCACCGCCAGGCTGCGCCTTGTCATAAACAAGGACTTCGAGGAGGAAGATTACGAGCGGGCCGTGGACACCCTCTTCAGGGAAGGGTGGCTCAACCTGAAGCTCTATTACATGATAGGCCTGCCGACCGAGACCGACGAGGACGTTGCGGCCATCCCGGCGATGGCCATGAAGGCGCTCCGGGCCGCAAAAAAGCACGCCAGCCGTGGAGCAAACATAACAGTGAGCGTATCAAGCTTCGTGCCAAAGCCGCATACGCCTTTTCAGTGGTTCGGACAGGAGAGCGTGGAGGGGCTCACAAGGAAAAAAGACTTTTTAAGGAACTCCTTCCGCGGCGGAAGGGTGAACATTAAAGGACATGATGAGAGACTGAGCCTTCTTGAGGCCGCCTTCGCCAGGGGAGACGAAAGGCTTTCGGCCCTGCTTCTTGCGGCCTGCCGGCGCGGGGCAAGACTGGACGCCTGGAGCGATGTCTTCAATCATGACGCATGGACCGGCGCCCAGGAGGAGACCGGCATAGATATCGCCACCTTCGCCCAAAGGACATTCGAGCCTGGCTGCGCACTGCCATGGGGGCACATAGATACAGGCATCAAGGAGCCGTTCTTTATAAGCGAGTACCGGAAGGCAACGGGAGGGGAAGAGAACGAGGGAAATACAAAAACAAAAACACCCGACTGCAGGGGAAAATGCGCCGCCTGCGGGCTTTCCTGCGGCCAGGCTGATGGAACGGACAACGCGGGCGCGCCGCTGCCGGACGTGGCGGCGGAAGGTCTTTGTTTGCCCCCGCAAAAAATAAATGTAAAAAATCCTTTCAGACTGAGGCTTGAGTTTTCGAAAACGGACCCCCTCGGGTGCCTTTCCCACCGGGAGCTGATGACCGCCATGGCGCGCGCCATGAGGCGCGCGGGGCTTCCGCTTGAATACTCGGAGGGGTTCCATCCGGCCCCAAAGGTGTCTTTCGGGCCTCCGCTTGGAGTGGGCGTGCAGGGAACGCGGGAATACCTGGACATGACGCTGTCGCAGTACACCCCTCCCGCCGCGGTGATGGGGCTTCTTAATGCGGAGCTCCCCCGGGGGATGGCGGTTACGGCCGCGGCGCCGCTTCCCGAAGGGGCGCAGTCGCTTCAAAGCTTCATAACCGTTTATGTTTATGAGATAATAGGCGTTGACCGCTCCATGGCCGCCCGGTTCATGGCCAAAAGCGAGCATTTTGTGGAACGGGAAGATAAAAGGGAAGACGGGAAAAAAGACAGGAAAGACATAAAGAGAAAAAAAAAGAAGGGCGGAGACAGGGAAGACGGGCAAACCAGGAAGGTGGATATAAGGCGCATGGTCGAACGGGCGGATGCGCTGGACAAAGGCGTTGAGCTTTGGCTAAGGGACTGCCATGAGGGCCCAAAGGCGCGGCTGGAGGAGGTCCTGTCCGCCATGTTCGATGCGGGCTCTGGCCAGGCCGTGGCCACCAGGACGGGGATGTTTGGTGAAAGCGGCGGGGCCCTCATATCGCCAATGGATTTTTTCTTCTCAGCCAGACCAGGCCGCCCGGAAAAAACACCTGGAGAAAAGGGACATTAAAAGAGGCAGATGAGCGGATTAAACAGCATACTTGTGAACGTTACCGGGCATGAGACGCGTCTTGCGCTTCTTGAGGGAGGGCAGGTCGTGGAGGTATACGTGGAGCGCAGAAAGAACGCGAGCCTGGCCGGGAACATTTACAAGGGAAAGGTCCTGCGCATCCTGCCTGGCATGAGGAGCGCCTTTGTGGACATCGGCCTGGAGAAGGCCGCCTTTCTTTACGTTACAGACATACGCACCGACATAGTGGAGGACTACGCGCTCATGTTCGAGGACGAGAACTTCTCCGGGCTCGATTTCCTCCAAGGCAAGCGGCATGAGCTCCATATAGAGGAGCTCCTGCATGAGGGGCAGGACATCCTGGTGCAGGTCTCCAAAAATCCCATAGGCAGCAAGGGGGCGCGTGTTACGTCCTATGTGACGCTTCCGGGCAGGTACCTGGTGCTGATGCCCAACCTGGAGCACATAGGCCTTTCGCGCAGGATAGAGGACGAGCAGGAGCGCTCGCGGCTGCGGGAGATAGTGGAGGCGATAAGGCCTAAGAATTTTGGCCTCATCGTGCGGACCGCAAGCGAGGGGGCGGCCAGGGAAGACCTCCAGAAGGACCTCGATTTCCTCATAAGCCTTTGGGAAAGCGTGGTCAGGAAGAACGAGAAGTGCAGCGCGCCGTCGCTGGTGCATGGCGACCTGGACCTGGTCCTGAGGAGCGTGCGGGACCTCATGGGAAGCGGCGTTGACGAGATGGTCATAGATTCAGAGAAAAAATACCTGGAGGTCAAAAACTTCGTCCAGAGCTACTTCCCCAAGCTCCTGGGCAAGATAGACCTGTACGAGGGGGACGAGCCGCTCTTTGAAGGCTACGGCATAGAGGCGGACATATCGAGGGCCCTTGGCAGAAGGATATGGCTTAAATCCGGCGGCTACATCGTGATAGACCAGACGGAAGCCATGTCCGTAATAGACGTAAACACCGGCAAATATGTAGGCAAGCAGGACCTTGAGGACACCATCCTGCGCACCAACCTGGAGGCGGTAAAGGAGATAGCATACCAGATAAGGCTCAGGAACCTTGGAGGGATAATAATCGTCGATTTCATAGACATGGAGCTGGCCGAAAACAGGCAGAAGGTTTTTTGCGCGCTCCAGGAAGCGATGAAAAAAGACCGCACAAAGAGCACCATCTCCCAGATAACGGAGCTCGGCCTCATCCAGATGACGAGAAAGCGGGTAAGGGAGAGCCTTGTCCGGACCCTCCTTGAGTCCTGCCCCTACTGCGAGGGCAAGGGCACAATAAGGTCCGTCACCACCCTTTGCTACGAGATATTCAGAAAGGCGGAGCGCATGGCGAAGCACGGGCTCAAGCACATAGTGATAACCGCGCACCCGCAGGTGGCGGAGCTGCTTCTGGATGAGGAGCAGCAGAAACTGGAGGAGATAGAGAAGGCCTACGGGCTTGAAGTGACCATTAACGAAGACCCGGCGCTGCACCAGGAAAACTATGAGATAACGGCGCTCTGATAGAAAGAAACAGAAAAGGACTTTTTGTTTTGTTTTTGGACAAGCTTTTTTCAGATCCGCATCTGGACCGTCTGACCGGGTTGCTCAAGGGCCTTGAAAGCGCCGTGGTCGCCTTCTCAGGCGGCGTGGACAGCACCTTTTTACTGAAAGCGGTGAAGCTCTCCGGCATAAAAGCCCTTGCCGTGACCTCGGCCTCCCCGTCACACCCCAAATGGGACGTGCAGACCGCCCTCGAGATGGCCTCCGTGATAGGCATCCCGCACAGGCTCATAAAGACGCGCGAGCTTGAAAACCCCGGCTACTCCGAAAACCCGCCGGACAGGTGCTATTACTGCAAGTCCGAGCTATTCAGCGCCCTGGCTGATATTGCGCGCAGGGAGGGATTCGGGTGCGTGATAGACGGGAGCACCGCGGACGACCTTAAGGATTTCAGGCCCGGCATGAAGGCCGCGCGGGAGCACGGTGTGAGGAGCCCTCTTCTTGAAGCCGGGCTTGGCAAAGAGCAGATAAGGCGTCTTTCCAGGGAGCTTGGCCTTTGCACCTGGGACAGGCCGTCTTCCCCGTGCCTTGCCTCCAGGGTGCCCTACGGCACGCCCGTGACAGAGGCAGGGCTGAAAAGGATCGCCCTTTCCGAGGAGGCACTGAGGAGGCTTGGGCTAAGGGAGTTCCGTGTCAGGGACCACGGGGATGTGGCAAGGATCGAGGCAGGCCAGGCAGACTTCGCCCTGGCGCTTTCGGCCAGGCAGGAGATAGTGGCTGCTCTCAAAGAGCATTTCAGGTTCGTTTGCCTGGACCTGGAGGGGTTCAGGAGCGGAAGCCTGAACCACGAGACAGATAGTTTCAAGAAAGAACGGGGATAAGAATTTTAATTTTTTTGGTCCGCTTAATATGAAAAAAATAAGTGAGGACGCGGGCAAAAGGGCCAGGGCGCTTGCCGCGTCCGTGAAAGAGCTTGGAGAAGGGCTTTTGGGCAAGCTCCTTGAGGGAAATTCCCTGGGCAGGGACCTGGAGCCGGGAGCGATCGAGCGTCTGCTTGCGGCAAACCCGGAGGGCCCTGGACTTGAAGACTGCGCCCGCTGCGGCAGTTGCAAGGCGCGCTGTCCCGTATACGAGCTTACAGGCAATGAGGCCTTCTCCCCGAGGGGAAGGCTCATGCTCCTGCGGGGGCTTGCCCGGGGCGACGCGCAGCCCACGGAAGGGCTTTTGGGGCGGATATTTTCCTGCACGCTCTGCGGGCGGTGCGATGTGTCCTGCCCGGTTGGCATCAGACCCACAACGTCCATCTACAGGGCGCGCGATGTCCTGAGGAAGCTGGATTCCAGGAGGCTTCTCACCCGCACGGCCCTGCGTGCGGGCCTGAGCAGGCCTGCCATGGGCATGAGCGCCGCACGGTTCATAACCGGACTTAAGCACAACATCCTTAAAAAGCTGGCGCCACGCTTTCCGGAAGGGCTGAGGCTTCCGGCACGCCAGCTCAAAAGCGGACACCAGGTGATAACCCCAAGGAAGGCGGTTGGCAGGGTGGCGGTCTTTGCCGGATGTTCGGCCAATTACCTGATGCCGGAGACCGGAGAGGACCTTATAGGCATGCTGGTTGCCGCGGGATACGAGGTTGTCCTGCCAGGCGGCGAGGTATGCTGCGGGATGCCGCTCCGTGGCCTTGGCCTTGAGGGCGAGGCCAGGAAGTCCGCGGTTAAAAACCTGGAGATCTTCGGAAAGCTGAACGTCGAGGCGGTGGTGAGCCCCTGCTCCACCTGCGTGTACATGATTAAAAAGCGCTATCCGGAGCTTGCGGGAGGCTGCGTGGAAAACGCCGTTGACGCGGCCGAATTTCTGCTTTTCCCGGGCAGGCTCAAGCTGGAACCGGAAGCGGGCGTCCGCCTTGTCTGGCACGAGCCATGCCACCTTAAATACGGTCTTGGCTCCAGCGCGGAACCCTTTTTAAGGCTCCTGAATATCGAAAGGCCAGAAGAGGAAGGCTGCTGCGGTTTCGGGTCCTTCCTTACGGACAAGGAAATCTCGCGGGAGCTCCTTTCAAAGAGGGTGAAGGCTTACGAGGGCGCAGGCGTTGTTGTCACATCCTGCCCCGGCTGCAGGATACAGCTTGAAAGCGCCGGGATAAAGACGGCGCACATACTTGAGATCGTAGAGAAGGCAATACCTGCCGCAGGCAGCAATGAAAAAATGGCCGGATAAGTTTTTTTGCCGCGGCAAAAAACAAAACCGGTCACCGGTTTTTTGCTATAATAACGCACAAAAAACAAAATAAAAACTCGTAAAAAAGTTTTTTAACAGGGGGAAGTCGGCTTTATGAAGATATTCATCGATACGGCAAATCTGAATGAGATAAAAGAGGCATGGAGCATGGGCGTGGTTGACGGGGTCACCACCAACCCGAGCTTGATCAGCAAGGAAAACCGCGAACCTTTCGGGCTCCTGAAGGAGATCTGCCGGGTGGCGAAGGGGCCGGTGAGCGCGGAGGTCGTGGCGCTCGACGCGGAGGGCATGGTGAAGGAGGCCAGGTCGCTTGCGGCCATCGCAAAGAACATCGTGGTCAAGATACCCATGACGGAGGAAGGGCTTAAGGCAGTAAAAAAACTCTCTTCCCTTGGCATAAAGACAAACGTGACGCTAGTATTCTCCCCCACCCAGGCGCTTCTTGCCGCAAAGGCCGGAGCAACCTACATAAGCCCGTTTGTAGGCAGACTTGACGACATCAGCCAGACCGGCATGGAGCTTATCGCAGACATAATGACGATCCTCGAAAATTACATGTTCGATACCCAGGTGATCGTTGCTAGCATCAGAAACCCCATGCACGTGGTAGAGTCCGCAAGGCTGGGCGCGCATGTGGCCACCATCCCGTTTTCGGTCATCAAGCAGCTCACCAGGCACCCTCTGACCGACGCGGGGATGGACAAGTTCCTGAAGGACTGGCAGAAAGTGCCCAAAAAGAAAAAGGCCTGAAAACCCGGCCGCTTCCTGCCTCTTTTGATTCACCCTGTCCGCTTTGTGTAAAATAATGGGCTCCACCATGAATAAGGTCATCTTGCTGGACAAAACAGAAGGGCTTACCTCGCAGCAGGCGGTAAGCCTTGTAAAAAGGCGCATGGGCATCAAAAAGGCAGGCCATACGGGCACGCTCGATCCCCTGGCAACCGGGCTTCTGATCGTCTGCACCGGCGAGGCAACAAAGGTCAGCCGTTTCCTTCTCGACCTTCCCAAAAAATACGAGACCACCATAAAATTTGGCCAGCGGACGGACACCTTCGACGCCTGCGGCGCCATTACCGGCACTGGCAGCGCGGACGTGGACCGCGCCGCCCTTGAGGAAACTCTTTCGCTTTTCCTTGGCAGGACCAGGCAGATGCCGCCAATGTATTCCGCGCTTAAGAAGGACGGCAAGCCGCTTTACGAGCTGGCCAGGCAGGGGATAGAGGTTGCCCGCGAGGAGCGGGAGGTGGAGATAAGCGAGCTAAGGCTGCTTCACTACGAGCCGCCTTTTGCCAGGCTTCTGGTGTCCTGCTCGAAAGGGACCTACATAAGGACCCTTGCTGATGACATCGGCATTAAAATGGGTACCTTCGCCCACGTCGCAAGCCTGAGGAGGACGGCGATAGGGCCTTTTGACGTAAAAGACTCCGCCCTTCCGGAGGAGCTGGGCCCTGAGGGCGCGCTCACAGCACCCGCCGCGCTCCTTGAGATAGACCGGGCCCTGGGCTTTCTTGAAGAGGTTCAGACAGACGGCCGGGATTTGAAAAGGATACAAAACGGAGCCTCTTTCAGGACACGCCTGTCCATTTCAGGGAGTGTAAGGATAAAGGCCCCCGGCGGAAAGCTTCTGGGCATCGGGGAGGCCTTCAGGGGGCTCATAAAGGTAGACAGGCTTCTGCACCTCTGACCAGGTGGAGCGGGATTCACAATTCCCGTTCAAATAAAAGCGCTAGTGAGGTGTTTCAAAAGTTTTTAGCATTAATTTATTGTCATTCCCGCAAGCGTAGCGCGTCGTGAATCTGTCCTTTAAGGCCGATTCCGCCCGTTTTTATCCGCAATCAGAATAAATCCGGCCGGAATGACAGAATTATGACAGTTATTTTTGAAACGCCACACTAGCCGGAGCAAGACCTGTTCAGAATGTCCTGCCCAGATAGAAATACCCGGCATTGAAGCCGCCGTCGGCATGTCCGAAGGCAAGGTAAAAGGGCCCCAAAACTGTATCGTATCCAGCAAACAGGCTTCCGGCCAGCCTGAGATTGCCGAGATCGAACTGCTTCCGGCCTTCTTCCCAGGTATTTCCGGATTCAAGCGAGCCCCCCAAATAAAAATCGCCGATGAAAGAGTGTCCCATCTTGCGGTAAGTGATCAGCCGCCAGAGCATCATTGATTGCCCAAGCAACTGGTTCGTTCGCAGGCCGGAGAGCTTGAGGAACCCCCCGAGCGTGAACGGATCATAGAACGGCAGGGGGTTGCCAATGCGGGACCCGGCTGACAAGGACACCAGGACCGTCTGCTTTCCGAAGGTTTCGGCCCCCAGCACGGCGCCCTCCAATTTATTGTATGCATAATCTGACCCAAGAGCACGTAGGGACGAAAGGAATTTGAACTCCGCAACATACCCCTTATTCGGAAAGTTCACGTTATCGAGCTGATCGAGCCTCCCCCTGGCGACAATGGCGCCGCGTGTTGCATGGTCCTCGGGCAAAACAACACTTCCAGTCTGCGCCTTTGCCCTGAAATGGCCAAACACAAGGCCCAGTCTCGCTTCACCATACATCCAGGGCTGATAACCGAAATCGATGCCTCCGCCATAACTTGCGACGCTGTAAGAGGCTTCCCTGTGGCTGCCGGCATAGACATCGTACAGCTCACGTTTCCAAAGGGCGCTGGGGGATATGAAAAAAAGATGTGATATGGTAAGGGGCTGGTAAAACTCCGAGTAGATGCCGGTCACCGAACCCAGATTAAGCTGCGTCTTCCACTCCGCGCCAAGGCTGTCGACCCAGCGCCTGGTATAATCAAGGAGTATATTGTATTTGCTGCCCCCTTCAAAATCGCTTTCGAGGGCAACCCCGAAACGGAGGTAATTTGGCCCCCAGGACTTCTCCTTCGCTCTCACAAGGAGCTCGTAGCCGTCTTCCCGCTTCTTGACATTCAGGTCCACGCGTTCGAAATCGCCCGTGCCGTACACTATGCCCGCCTCTTTCTTAAGCTTCTCCGTATCCACGATGCCGCCGGGCTTAATGGAAAGCCTGCTTGCCACGACCTCCGGCGGGATTTTAGTCTCGCCCACCACCTCGACCTTCACCGAGGCGATCTTCACCTCTTTCACCATGCTGCGCTGATGATGTGCAACAAAGGCGGCATATTCCGCATCGGACACGGAGTATCTCTTAAGCTCCGCAATCTTTTCCATGGCGGCTTTCTCGCCGATACGGATGATCTCGGCCGACTTGTCGAAATCCGTGGAGTCCAGTTGCCCAAGGTCCGGATGAATGTAGACATCGTTTGGGCCAAGGGTTTTGATCTGGGCATCAACATTCTTTTTTATCATGATATCGATCATCTGGCTCATGACCGAAATGGGGCTGATAAGCTCTTTTCCGGTCTTCAGCGGTTTTCCCACGTCGACGCAGATGATTATGTCTGCGCCCATCTTCCGGGCAATATCCACCGGGAGATTCCGGACAATGCCTCCGTCCATAAGCAGCCTGCCGTTCAGTTCTACCGGCGGAAAAGCGCCAGGCACGGACATGCTCGCCCTGGCCGCTTCCGCAAGATTCCCGCTCCTGAGCACTATCATCTTGCCGGTCACCGCGTCTGCGGCAACCGCTCGGAAGGGGATCGGAAGCTTGTCAAAATCAGATATGCCTGCCGTATGAAGCATAAGTGTCTCGAAAAGCACGTTCACATTCTGGTCCTTGATGAGACCCTTTGGCATTACGATCTTGCCGTTCTTGATGCCCAGTTGCAGACCGGACAGGATCTCATAATCCTCTCTTTTCCTCCGGTAGTCGATATCCTCGCGTTTGGGCTCCCCGGAAAAGACGTCTTTCCAGTTTATCGATTTCACTTCCTTTTCGATCTCTTCGGCAGACAGGCCCGAGGCGTAGAGCGCCCCCACGATAGCTCCCATGCTGGTGCCTACAATGTAGTCTACCGGGACCTTCAGTTTTTCAAGCACCTTCAGCACGCCGATACCGGCTGCGCCCTTTGCTCCCCCGCCGCCCAGCACAAGACCGATTTTAGGCCGGTGGCGATAACAAGCCTTGGAAGCGCAGGCGGCGAAAGAGGCGTTGACTGAATAAAAAACAACAAAGATAAGCGTGGCAAGAAATATATAGCGGGATTTTCTGGTTCCTTTGCAGACGCCCCCGGGATCGAATGCTGTCATTGCAGCTCCCACCATAGCGACGTATAAACAGTTACATTGTAGTATACGTATCCGTCCGCTTCAACCGATTGTTCTGAAGATATTGACTCTGCGAAAATATGGCGGGGCTGAAGCCAACCTGAATAAATGGTCTTTCCAGAGAGAATCCCGGCGCTAAGGGGAAATTGAGCGGGCCAGCCTTTTGAACGTGCTGGCGACTGTGGTCCCTATGGCCGATCCAATGAATATTCCCGCAATAAAATCCGAAAACCAGTGAATTGTCATGGAAACGCCTATGCCTATATAAAAGGCGTATAGTAAAGCGGCACATCGAATTTTCCTGTTACCGGAATACAGCATCCAAATAGACATTGCCATGGCGAATGCAACGGTAGTGTGTGAAGACGGCCATCCCCAGAAAACTCCTCCTCTCAGGAAACCGAAACGAAACTCCCTGCTGGCATTGGCCAGCGGGCCCATAAGGTGCCCGGGGCCGGGCCTTCCTGTGAAAGCCTTGTAAAATGAAGCAATGAAAAGACCGATTATGGCTGCCTGCGCGGTTGCATAGGCAGTGTAGACAGTCCTCTGATTTTTATAGACAAGCCCGGCCAGGAACAGGACTATGGGAAATATCATGGGCACATACCAGCCTAAAATGACCGCCGGGAAGAAATACCTGGAAATCGGCCTTACGATTTCAAAATATCTCCAGTCAAAGCCTGAAGCGACAATCACATATGTGAGGCCTATGGCTAGCAAGTGCAAAAGCAGCTTACGGCCCCGGAAAGATCTGATGACGTTGCCCGGCAGCGTATAAAGGAAAGCTTTATTCCAAAGGTTCATGAACGTATTTTAAAATATCGGACTTTGTTTGTTTCCGCACCCGATTTTAAATTGTAAAACAAAAAAAGGGGGCATGCGCCTTCCTTACTGCTGCGCGGGAATCGGTTTTCTCCGGGACTCCGCACCTTACAATTTCAAATACGCGAAGCACTCCAACAAAAAACCATCGGTGGCGGGGTAAACTGCTGATTTTTCGATGTTTTTAGCATAATTAAAGTTTATAGCATAAAAATACGATAAGAGGCTTAAAGGCCATAAGATTGATGGACGTAACTTTTTATAAACATATGCCGTATGTTTCAAAGGGAGGCTTGGCATGAGTATGGCGGTTGGCGGTGCGGGTATGCCCAAAGTACGGTCAGGGGCCAGCGCGAAAATGCAAGGGACATCGAATGTCCATCAAAGGCACCATCAAAACACGAGATCCCTGGGAAGCACACCTTCACAGACCCTCAGCAGCAGCCTTGATGCCCTGAATGCACTGGTCAAATCCGGGCCGGATGAAAAAACAGGGCAGCTGGTGAACAAGTACGTCTGATTTTTTTGTTTTTTAGCGGAAGCGAAAGGCGAAAAAGGCACGATCAAAATGAGATGGGGGAGGGCATCGTGCCTCCTTTATTTCCATCTTCGTCCATCCATATGTGCGGCGCATTTATATTCGTGAGCCAATGGATGCCCTCTTTCCCTTTAAGCATGGCCATGGTGGAAATACTGCCTGCCACCAGGCACTGACCGGCTGCCACGCTGACTGAAGACAGTCCGGAAACCGGCCATCCGGTTAAAGGGCTTAAGATATGGCAATAGCGCTTTCCATTCACTTCCATATATCTCTCATAATCGCCGCTGGTTGCCAGGGAGCCCCGTTCTATGGCAATTGAGGCAATTGATGTCTCCGGCATTCTCGGGTGGTTTATATCAATAAGCCATGGTTGGCCGGAAGGGCCGGGACCAATTACGTGGATATCGCCTCCAAGGTTTACCAGCCCATGCTCTATGCCGTGGCCCCTGCAGATTTCAGCCGCCCTGTCGGCAGCATACTCTTTGCCGATGCCGCCGAGATCCAGCTCCAGCCCCGGAGCCGTAAAGGTCAGCCGCGGAGGCTCCCAGACAATCTTATCCATGCCTACAAATCGCAACAGCTCATCAATTGCCTGTTGTTCCGGCAGACGCCCTGATGAAAAATCCCAGGCCTTCCGCAAAATCCCGGAAGTGATGTCGAACAATTTGCCGCTTTTTTGATAACAGGAGTACGCGTAATCCAGCAGCCGGGCTGTTTCTTCATCCACAGCAATGCTGCCGCCATTTCCCGCTGCCCTGTTGATTTCAGACAAAACACTGTCAGCGCGGTACCTAGAGTATCGCGCCTCTATTCTCAGAACCTCCGAAACAGCGTTTCTGGCGATCCTGTTGCCTTCTTCAGGGCGGGCATAAAGGTGTAATATGCAAGCGGACCCCATCGCATAAAAAGGCAAGCTAAAGAGTTTTAGCGCGTCTGAACCGGGCATGTCTTTACCATAACACAACGACACACTTGAATTTTCTTATGGAAAGATCGATTGTTTTTTTAACGTGCAAACCGCTGCTTTCCTCAAACTGCAAAAGAAAACCGTAAGCCTCACGAGGCCATCTCAGGCTAAATTGGACGAGTAAAGGTGCGGAGGAAAGCTGCGCCAGGTTTTGCAGGCGGATTTTTGCAAGAAATTTTCAGCCGCAGAAATTTGTCCAGTGTCCCTGGGCCTTCGCTCGCTCCGATATTTTTTGGGCGCATTCGATGCACAAATGATAGACATCTTTGCCCTCGCTGCCAAGCGGTTTCCCATAAAGGATTATAAGTGTGCGCTCCCACTTGCCGTCGCCGCATCCCGGCTCAAAGATTCCGCCGTCCCTGTTTTTGCACCTGTTCAGCATCTTCACTCCCGGTACGCTAAATCGTTCACTGGGACCTATCTCAAAATCGCTTGAATGTACAAACCGTATCTCTATTTCATCTTCGCCAAATCGCTTGCTTATATGGCAGTGGAATTTCTGTAATTCATTAAAATATATGGCCTATTTCGCCAGTGTTCTTTTCTACCAGATGGTATGCCACCTTTACCACGATTTTTCTGACAGGCTCAACCTGCCTGTATATGCACCCGGGCTGATGGGCGTCCTGCGGGAAAAAAATGGCAAAAGTTCCGGGAAGCATGATGACAGGCGTTATATCTGCCGGATGATAAAACAAAACGTCTTTTTCCTCAGAATATGCGGACAATTCCTTAAGTCCGGCAACAGGAAGCCAGCCTATTGCCTCTCCACCTGACAGGACATACTGGATGTCGATAAATTTCTTGTGGCTTTCAATTTTCTTGCCGGCAGCCTGCTGGGTGTCGTAGCTTTGAACTATCGCATATATTTCCTGTCCCCTGATTTCATAGCAACCGTCTGCCCCGGCTTCGCTGAAATTCCTTATAAAACCCATCCCGGCATAGAGTGGCGATTCCTTTGTGAAATATAAATTCCAATTGTCTATCGTATCAACAATCACATTCGACCCCGTATCAGTTCCCGCCTGTCTTTCTGATATTATACTATTTTGGCATTGCTGTATTCCTGCGCTGGGTGTGGAGTCGAAGGGAAACAAAATCTGTATTTACGGGGCTTTCGAACGGAAAAAATCTTCCATCAAACTCGCTCCGCGTATTTTCGCATTTGCCTAATTCTGCAATAGTTTCTTTTTATGCCTTCACATGATATGAAAATAAAAATCCGTGAGGCATTCGACGTTGACAGGGGCTGGCTTTTTTACTAGCCTTTAGTTCAGGGATGTACATACAAGAATCGGGATAGAGCATCTGGTTCCTGCACTTTTTTCAATTTATCTCAATCGGCGAACCCGGAACCCGCTCTGTCCTGATTTTTTGTTTTGGAACCGTTTTTTGAGAGGTATAACTGATGAAAAATTCACTGCCTGCGATACTGTCACCAGCGGAATGCGCCAATAAAATCTTCGAGATCAGCGGAGCCAGATTCGAACCCGAAATCGCGGCTGACTTGTGGCAAAAAATACTGAAGCACAAGTGGCTGATGTCTGAAAAACTCGGCCGGGACACCGGCTTGAGGACCGCGTGCATCGACTTTCTTGAAAACCAGGATCAGGCTCTCCGGGAATATATGGATTACAGACGAAAAGACATATTGTCTGACATGGGAGCGCAAAGGATCAGCGGGGCGATATGGAGCACCATTTCCGAATCCGAGCCCCCGAAACAGCTCGTCCAAAGAAGAATAATCCTTCCCCTGAAAGAGGAGGGCCTTTCCAGGAAACATGGCGTGACCCCGCCAAAGACCATCATTTTTTTCGGGCCTCCCGGCACCGGAAAAACCCATTTCGCAAAAGCCCTCGCCGGCACGCTGTCCTGGTGGTATATAGAGATTCTGCCCAGCATGCTCATGGCGGAGGGAGTGGACAGGATAGGCACCAATCTGCACGCCGTGATGGAAAAGGCGCGCACGCTGGACGAGGCCGTGGTTTTCATAGACGAATTCGAGGAGCTGGCCACCAGCAGGCACCAGGCAAACAGGATCGACAAGTCCATTACCAATGAATTTTTAAAACAGGTCCCCTTATTGAAAAATCATTGCAACAAGGTATTGCTGATATGTGCCACCAACCATATACGCCTACTGGACGACGCGCTGCTTCGTCCCGGAAGGTTCGACTGCATCATCCCCGTCGGCGGCCTGGATGAGGACGGCAGAAGGATCATTCTGGAGCAGCTGATGTCAAAGCTCAATATAAATGCTGCAAACATGGATCTGGGCCTAATTGTAAAAATGACCGCCCGGTTCACTCCCGCCGATATTGAATATCTCATGCAGCAGGTGGCGCAGTTCGCTTTTGAGCAGGAACTCCGAAACAGGCAGAACTATGAAGTTACTACAAGTACATTTATCGAGATCCTGCCAAAAATCCGCCCGTCTCTGACTGACGAGATCATCGAAGAGTTTCAGAAGGACATTATCACTTATTCACGTGTCTGAAAAATGTACGGAAGAAAATAAGATACCGTGGGCTGTACTCGCTGGAAATCCCGGCAGTCTACCCGCAGGAATCTGAATCGCCAAAAAATAAACAGGCTCTTCGGGAATTTCTGTGGAACAGAACACCAGGTTTTTTCCGGGAGCATAGGGTTTTTGCTATCTGCCCGGTCCTTGAGAAGGGAGAAAGCGGACGGATGCCAAATTGCCGCATCTTGACCGTCGCTTGCCTATTCGCCCCCTGAAAACGCCTTACCGGAAACGTCTGCATACCCGGGGAAAAACCGCCTGGACGGACGAAAGGGCCGGGCAGATGCAGCCATGACAAAGAAGTGCAGCCACACAAAATATATACTTGGCGATCAACTGAGGGCCGCCTTGATCTGTGGTCTTTTAAGTCCTGTCCCGATGATAACCAGACGGCTCCTTTCGACCGTCCTCTCCAGCTTTGTTTCATTGACCTTCCCGTAAGAAAGATCAAATTTAAAAGCGCCTTCCTCCGTGTTCAGGAGCCCCTTGGCCCTGACCACATCCCCATAAAACCCTCTCTTGATTTCATCCATAAAAGCCGAGATGCGGCCATGGCTTATATGGCCGCCCAGTTCAAGCGAAACAGATTCAAAATCAAGGTGCCGGGAGTGCCCGAGAAATGAAAGCATATTGTTTTTCCTGTTCAGTCCGGACCGCATATCCGCAAAATGGCCAGCCGGGACCGCTCCTTTAACGGCCCGAAGGACCGGCGCGCCCGGATTCATCAGACCAAGGACCTGCTCGGTTTTCGCAATTTCCTGAGCGGACGCCAGATCGGTTTTATTCATAACAAGAATATCCGCCAGGCTGACCTGTTCCCTAAAAAAAGGTCCGTAAAAATCTGCCTCGTATATTTCCGGAAACTCAGTGGCGTCTATAATTCCTATGACCGTCACGTCCTTTATCGAAAGCGCATCCAGGGAATTAAGCACGCCCGATGGTGAGGCGATCCCGCTTGGCTCGATTATCAATTCCTCGGGGGAAAACCTTCCGATCACTTTTTTTATGGTGGTAATAAGGTCGGATGCAAGTGTGCAGCAGATACATCCGCTTGGGAGCTCCACGGCCTGAAACCCTCCGGCTGAAAGCACCTCCCCGTCGATGCCGGCTTGCCCGAAATCGTTCACAATGACGACTGTTTTGGCGGAAGGCGCCTTGAGTCTGTTAAGTATGAATGTCGTTTTGCCCGCTCCAAGCAATCCGCAGACAACCACTACCCGCATATTCAAATTTTAATCGGCAGAAGGCGGAGTTTTCAACAGTACCGTCAGAGCGCTCTTTTTGATCCCGGCAAAAAAAATCCATTTTCCCTTTCGGCCCTGAAAAGGATTGTATCAGTGCCCGGGCAACCGCTTTTTATATGTGTTTTTCCGGCAGGAAGTTTTTCAGGCGGAAGATTTCACTTTACCTTTTTTGCGACTATGCTCCAATAACCGCCTTTTTCTTCTACCCTTATCAGTTCCTGTCCAGCCTTAGACAGCCATTGCGGAGCGCTCACGCTCGTATCTTTTTCCGAGGAGAGAAGCTCGATAACGGTCCCGATTTCTTCGTTTTTGATAGCCGAGATAAGTTCCATAAGGGGTCCGGGGCATCCCAGGGAGCAACGGGCATCGATTGTCTTATCGATTTTCACATCCGCCAATTTAATACCTCAGGCAATTTATCATCAACAAAAAAATGCTAGCAATATCTGCCGGGCAAGTCAAACTCATCACGCATACAAATGTTTGCCTTATGGCAAGGCATATCATGCATGGTGCTTCATCAGATGTATAAGGGTTATGCCTATGAAATCCTGCAGAAAATGCATCGTGATCGTCGCGGCCAGGCTTTTGCGCCACAGATAGACGAGGGCATAGACCAGGCCCACAACGAAAACGGCCAGGACCTGCGCCAGGCCCTCATAGCCATGCCCCGAGGTAAAGATCAGGGCGGATAGGATCACGGCAGCGGCCGGGCTGGACGTGACCGCCCCCAGGCGCAGCATCAGGTAACCCCTGAAGATGGCCTCCTCTGCAAAAGCCGCCACGGCGACCATGAGAACAGCTATCCCGAATTGGGCCGTCCCCTCTATTTTCAAGGGAAGCGGGTTTGGAGGGGCGGACAGGCCAGCCCTGTGCAGATAGCCCACCATGGCGGAGGTGAAGAGGAAAAGAGGTATGAACAAAAGGGCCCCTATGCTGACTTCCTTCCCCAGGTCTCTGGCTGTGAGCCCCAGCGCGGCCGAATGCTCGTTGTTGCGCCAGACAAAATACAGCACCAGGAACAAAAGGGCAAGGTCCCGCAGGATTATGGAGCCTGACAGAAAAAGAAAACTGACACCGGCAATGCGGCTGGCAATGAAAAAAGAAAGCACAAGCGACGGCAGGATGAGAAACAGAAAGACCAGCAGCTCCAAAAGCTGCACCTTACGCGTTAGCGGCCGGTTTTCCATGGCGATTCAGGCCTCCCCCCCTTTTAAAAATTGGCTCTTCTGGGTTTCTTGTGTGTTGATGGCAGTGATTTCCAGCCCGTGCAAATTGGCCTCCGCGTACCCTTAAGTGAGGGAGTAAAGCGGACTGATGGCAAATGCCTGCATCCCGATGGCTGCCCGCCGCTTCGCCCTGAAGACACCCTTACTAAACTTTGAGTTAACAAAGCCTCACGGTTTGTCATTCCCGCAAGCGTCAGCGCGCCTGGAATCCTCCATAGGGATCCCGGACAAGCCGGAATGACGGATAACGGCTGAATGAGGCTTTCCCAATTGCGGGCTTAATACCCGGACGTTCTATATACGCCAGGAACCGTTAATGGGGTCCCCGAAAAGCAGTGTCTTTTTTGGGGCCGGGCGACCGAACAAACGGGCCACGCAGATGCGGTCATGCATGACTAAAAGCGCACCTGCACAAGATCGGGAAGAGCCTAAAAATTACCATGCCGAAATCCTACTCCAAACCGCCCGCAGGCGCAAGCCGCGTCTGCCTTTTCAGGATACGACCAGGCGGTCTTCTTTCATGAGGCCCCACTGTTTTTCATATTCCATGATGTGGGCAACCATATTGACGAAAGACTCGTCGAAGCCGAACCGTTCCAGGAGATGGAAGCCCATTTCCAGGCTGGAGGTTATGCCTCCGGCGGTCAGTATCCGCCCGGTGTCCACTATGCGGTGCCGGTCTATTATGCATTTCGGGGCTATTTCCGCCAGCCGGTCAATGGGAACGATCTTCTCGCCCGGGTCTGCATTTTTGCGGTTCGTGCACTGAAGCCCGTCCAGAAGGCCCGCCTTGCCGTAAACCCAGGAGCCTGTGCAAACGCTAACCAGGAGCGTCTTTTCAGGAAGGTTTTTGATGAAATCAATGAGACGGCCGTTGTGCATTTCCGCACGCGAGCCTATTCCGCCCGGAATGAGGAACGCATCCATATCCGGCTTCTGGTCCAGACTGTACCTGGGCGACACGGTCAGGTTGCCGGTTGTCATAACTGGCGCAAGCGAGTCCGCTACCAGAAAGACATCCAGCTCCGGGTCCATCCTGCGCGCAACCGCAAATACGCCCGCAGGCCCGGCCCAGTCAATAACTTCAGCCCCGCTATAGATGTAAATTCCAAGCCTTTTCCTCATGCTCCTTCCTCCTTGCTTTGGATTTTTTATTTTTTTGCGGTCGATGCTTCCATGCCGGTTTTCTTTTTCCGCTGATACGGCTGCGTATCCGGCTGCGGCCAGGGGTTTCTTCTTCAAGAGGAAGCACGCAAGTACAGGTCAAAAAACAAAACAAAAAAAGAATTGAGCGGGCAGACCTTACCTGAGATAGATTATATCAGGCCGTTCCGCCCGTTTCTTTTTGAGCAATAATTTCTCTTCGCGCTAGCATGGCGGGATCTGCGGCCTGAAAGCGAATGGATGCAACGGGCCGGGCCCGCACAATGAAAGGGAGGCCGCTAAAGAGAGAGGCGGAACTTTTGCGCCGCCCGTATCATCCCCTGGACCCATTCGGGGGTGCCCAGGGCATGGGTATGGGTGTAGGTGGCAAAGACGTTCTTGTAGACCAGCCCGTCCATCCCGCCCTCGATGCCTGTCCCACGCTCCATCCTGAGGACAAGCCTTGCTGCAGGCAGCCCGCTTCTGCCGCCCTTTTTTGTGTTTTGCCCGGTCCTTGAGGGCCTTGAATAATGGAACTCATGCCCTTTAAGCACCGTCCCTACCGGATAAAAAGGATTTTTAGCCTGGACGCTGGCGATGCTGTAGCCGTGCGCCACCGGCCTCTTTTCAAGCGCCATGCCGAAGGGGAAAATTCCAGCCATCCGGTGCCTGGAGCCTTCCGTCTGGATATTTTCAGACAGGTACATGAGCCCGCCGCATTCCGCATACACCGGAAGCCCTGCTTCCACCCTTTCCTTAAGAGCGCGGATGAAACCCCGGTTTTCAGACAGCGGCAGGGAGTTTGTCTCGGGGAACCCGCCGCCTATGTAGAGGGCGTGTATCCCGGAGAAGATTTTTTTCCATGCCTTCCCCCCATTTTCCGAAAGGGGGCTGATCATCTCCAGCTTTGCGCCGGCCCGTTCGAGCGCCTCAAGGTTTTCGGGGTAATAGAATTGGAAGGCCCGGTCCAGTATCACGCCTATGACGGCCCCGGAGCCCCGTTTTTTCCCTTTATTTTCCTCTCCGGCGGCCCTGGCGCCCGGCATCCGCAACCTGCGGGCCTTGCGGGCGGCCGCTAGCACGCCTTCGACGTCAACGGACCTTTCTATCAGCTCGCACGCCCTTTCAAGGGCGGCTTCCGCCTCAGGGTGCTCCTGATGGGCCAGAAGGCCCATGTGCCTTTCGGAGATTACACGCCCCGCCTCCTTCAGCTTGGGCAGCGCTCCCAGGACGGGCACGCCGGTATAGCTTTCTATGGAGCGCCTGAGCATGGCCTCGTGCCTTGCGCCTGCCACCCTGTTCAGGACAACACCCGCGAGCTCAAGCCCGGGATCGAAATTCTTTACCCCAAGGACGATCGCCGCCGCAGTACGGGTCATCTTGGAGGCATCCATTATGAGGATAACGGGTGACTTAAGCATCTCCGCCAGCGTCGCCGTGCTCTGTGAGCCTTTCAGGTCCATGCCGTCGAATACGCCGCGGTTGCCCTCTATCAGGGCTATGTCGCAACCCGCTTTTTCCGAGCGGCTGATGAAAGACGGCAGGATGTTCCGGCGGCCTATAAGAAATGGGTCCAGGTTGTAGCATGGCGCGCCGGACGCGGCGCCCAGCCAGGCGGCGTCTATATAATCGGGGCCCTTCTTGAAGGCAAGCACCGGCAGTCCGCGCCTTTTGAAGGCGCGCACCAGGCCAAGACTGAGGGTAGTCTTGCCGGAGCCGCCGCTCAACCCGGCTATGACTAGCCTTGGAATAGAAGAAAAGCTCAAATCAGAAATCTGTCTTTTTTATCTTTTCTGAATTTTTAAAAGCCGTACAGCTTTTAACGCCCCGGCCCTTTGAATTTTTTTGAACGGGCCGGGGGAGAAAAAAAGAAAAAGCCCCCGGGCGTAGCCCGCGGGCTTTTTGGCTTTTTTTACTGTATCATGCCCTTTTCCCTGAGGTACTCTTCAGAGGGTATCTCAACGGAGCTGGAGCCGCCGCCATAGGAATACATGAGCTTGCCTACGTCTATCATCTCCCTCATGGCCTTCTTGACGTTATCCGCCGACTCGCCGGTCTCCGCGGAAACGCCTTTTATGATATCTTTTTCCTTCAGCTTCTTCTTGCCTTTCGCGGCCTGCACAAAAGCGAAAATCTTGTCTTTCAGCTCTTCCTTTTCCATGCTGCCCTCCGGCTGTTAATGTTTTTGTTTGTTTTGTTTTTAGTTTTTGCCTTTTTCCTTTTGCCTGCCTCACCGGCCCCTGATACTGAACCCATTGAGCCCTGAAAGCAAAAAAGCAAATAAAAAATGACCGAAAATCAAAAAAAACAAAAAAAGGGGCGGGCGCGCCCTTTTCCGTCACCGCGCCCGCTGCCTTTTTTTATTCTACCACTTAAATGCGGCCGAAGTCCTGAACGTATCCCTTGCGAACGTGAAGTCGTCGATATGCTGGAAAGTAAAGGGAATGCCCGTCTTCTTGAAGAAGGCCTCCCAGCCTATCCTGTCGATCCACTCGCCGACCCTCTCGTTCTTCTTCGCGTCCTTCGCGTAGGTGTCAACGATGTTCTTGACGGCCTCTACGACTTCAGGCCACCTGGGCGGGTTGTTCTTTATGTACGGGATGGCAAGCTTGGAGAACATGGGGCCTTTCCTCAGGCTGCCCACCTTGCCGCCGACGACTATCGCCACGCCGTCCTGCTCCGGGTTGTGGATGTTGATGGGCGGGCAGACGGTGAAGCAGTTGCCGCAGTACATGCACTTGTCCGGGTTGATCTTTATGCTCTTTTTTGCCGGATCCGGGCTGATGGCCCTGGTCGGGCAGGAGCTGACCGTGGTCGGTATCTCGCACATGTTCTTGACCAGGTCATGGTCTATTACGGGGACCTTCCTGTGGATGGCCACGACCGCTATGTCCGAACAGTGGACCGCGCCGCACATGTTAACGCAGCACGCAAGCGCAAGCCTGGTCTTTGCCGGGAGCTGCTTCTCGTTGAAGTACGGGAAGAGCTCGTCCATTATGGCCTTCACCAGACCGGAGGCGTCCGTGCAGGCGCTGTGGCAGTGTATCCAGCCCTGTGTGTGAACCATGTTGGAGATGCCGTTGCCTATGCCGCCCGAAGGGAAGCCTATATCCTGGGCAGCCTTCTTTATCAGGGCAACGTTCTCTTCCTTGGTGGTCATGAACTCTATGTTGTTGCGGGTGGTCCAGCGGATATAACCATCGCAGTACTTGTCGGCTATGTCCATCAACTCACGGATGGAAGCGGTGGAAAGGAGCCTGGGGCCTGCCACCCTGACGGTGTAGACCTTGTCGCCAGACTCGGCCACGTGGACCATGTGCCCCGGGGTGAGGACCTCATGATACTTCCACTTGCCGTAATTTTTAGCGATCACGGGCGGAAGCATCTCCTTATAGTTCGGCGGCCCTATATCAGTCTGTCTTTTTTGCTTCGCTTCTTGCTCGGAAAGCCAAGACATTATTGTATTCCTCCTTTACGGTTTATCTTTATCAATTTTTTATTTTATTTATTTGAGGTCCTCTTCCTTCCAGAAGAAGAACGGGTCTTTTCTGGGCTCAAACACCTGCTGCGCCTGGGGCTCCACGCCGATAGCCTCCAGGAAAGCCCTCATGCCCTTTATCTCGATGAGCTCGCCTATCCTCTCCCTGGGCTTGGCGTTGTCGTCCCACCACTCCCATATCTTCTCGACCAGCTCCTTGAACTCCGTGTACGGGGGCTCCATCTTTATGAACGGAACCACGACCCAGGAAAGGAGCGAGCCTACGACGATGGGGGCCTTCGCGCCGATGAGGATGGTCGCGCCCCTCTCGCCCGTGGGCTTGAGGGCCTTCGTCATCTTGGAGATGCAGTGCATGCAGCGGCTGCAGTTCTCGTCGTCTATCTTGAGCTCGGAGCCGTTGTAGCTCATGCAGCCCGTGGGGCACATGTCCACGATCTCGGCCTGGATGTTCATGCCGCCCTTGGCGTAGTCCTTCACGGCCGCCTGGTCTACCGCGATCTTGCCCTTCCAGGTGCCGATTATGGAGCAGTCGGCGCGTGCTATCGAGGCCACGCAGTCAACGGCGCAGCCTGCTATCTTGAATTTGAACTTGTAAGGCCACGCCGGCCTGTGCAGATAGTCCTGATAGGCCTGCGTAAGCTCGTTGCAGAGGTCCATCGTGTCTATGTTGGCCCACTCGCACCTGGACTTGCCAAGGCAGCATGCGGGCGTCCTCAGAGCGGAGCCGGAACCGCCAAGGTCCCAGCCGCGGGACGAAGTCTCTGCAAACAGGGGCTCAAGCGCCTCCGTCCTGCAGCCAAGCATGATCATGTCGCCGGTCGAGCCGTGCATATTGGTCAGACCGCTGCCGTACTTATCCCACAGGTCCATTATCTCCCTCAGCCTGTCGGTCTTGTAATACATTCCGCTGGGCTGGTTGATCCTGAATGTGTGGAAGTGCGCAACGCCAGGGAACTCATCGGGTATGGAGGAGTACCTGCCTATAACGCCGCCACCATAACCCAACACGCCCACTATGCCACCGTGTTTCCAGTAGCCGCGTTTGTCCCTGTAAGACTTTTCAACCTGACCAAGCTCGTCGTTGGCCATCTCGTTTGTAGCTGCCGCCCTCTTCATCTCCTTGACAAAGCTGGGCCATGGGCCCTTTTCAAGTTCGTCAAGAAGGGGCGTCTCGTACTTCTTCATAGAGTCCTCCTTCTTAGGTTTTTTTCGCGTAAGAGAAGTGTTATAAAGGGTAATATAACAGCTTCTTCATTATCAAATAAAAAAATTTAATCCTGAAATCACTTATGCTTATGTTTTTTCAGGATATCGCAAAAGGAAAGCAAAACACGGCCAAAAAAACAAAAAACCTTCGTTGACCGCCCTGTGCATTGATGATAAGGTTTGGTTATGAAGGCCATATGGAAGGGCAGCATCAATTTTGCCCTTGTCAGCATCCGTGTAAAGCTCTACGCCGCCGCGCACCGGAAAGAGATATCCTTCAAGCTACTGCACAAGGCGGACAACGCCCCCATAGAGTACAAGCGGCACTGCCCGCAGGACAACAAGGACCTCTCCTGGGACGAGATAGTGCGCGGGTATGAATACAGGAAAAGGAAATTCGTGGTGATAACCGGGG
>JAKAJM010000103.1:4424-5777 GCA_021813765.1 Nitrospirota bacterium | reverse complement strand
CGGGCAGGCGACAGAAAGGTGCATCTTCATCACGGAGGCGCCCTGTATGAGAGAGTTGGCCACGTTGTTGCCGTCCCCTATGTAGGCCACTTTCAAACCTTCCAGCCTGCCTTTTTTCTCCAGCATGGTCATGAGGTCCGCAAGGGCCTGGCACGGATGGTGCCTGTCCGTGAGTCCGTTTATGACCGGCACCTTAGAGTTTCTGGCGAACTCCTCTATCCGCTCATGGGCGAAGGTCCGGATGATGATCGCGTTCAAGTAAGAGGAAAGGACCCTGGCGGTGTCCGCGACGGTCTCGCCCCTGCCAAGCTGTATGTCGTTGGGGTTCATGTATATCGGGTGGGCGCCAAGCTGGTAAACCGCAGCCTCGAACGACACCCGGGTGCGGGTCGAAGCCTTCTCGAATATCAGTCCGACGCTTTTGTCCGAAAGGGATGAACCGGAGACCGGGCCCGGTACATTCGCCCTCTTCATCTCCATGGCCCTGTCCAAGAGCCCTCGTATCTCCGCTTCATTAAAATCCAAAATAGTGAGAAAATCTCTTTTCATCCTGTCACCTGGCTTCCATTAAAGCTTTTTCAAGACTTCAGATAGGATATCTACAGCCTGATCAATGTCCGATTCCTGAACTATGAGCGGCGGCATGAACCTCAGAACATTATCGGCGGTGCAGTTTATGAGCAGGCCCCGCTCGATGCAAGCCTTTACAACGGGAGCGCATGGGCCCGCAAGCTCCAGAGCCTGCAGCAGTCCCATCCCCCTGGTGCGAAGGGCCCGCTGCGGATAAATCTCTGTAAGCCTGGAGAGCCTCCGAGACAGATGGGCACCCATCCTCTTGCAATGCTCAAGCAGATACTGGTCGTCCTCCAAAAGAGTCTGGACGGTGGCTATCGCCGAGGCGCACACAAGCGGGTTCCCGCCAAACGTGGCAGCGTGGGAGCCGGGGGTGAACGCCCTGGCAACCTGGTCGGTCGCAAGCACCGCCCCTATTGGCACGCCGCCTCCCAACCCCTTGGCAAGCGTCATGATGTCCGGTTTTATTCCAAAATGCTTGTAGGCGAAAAGCTCGCCGGTCCTGCCCATCCCGGTCTGGACCTCATCAAGGACAAGCAGGGCACCCGAGGTGTCGCATATCTCCCTCACCTGCCTGAAGTAATCCGGCGGCGGCACCCTTACGCCGCCCTCCGCCTGTACGGGCTCCAGAAGCACGGCGCATGTCCTGTTTGAGGCCACCGCTTTCTTAAGCGCTTCCGCATCCCCGAACGGCACATACTGAAAGCCAGGCAGCATAGGCTCAAACCCAGCGTGGAACCTGGCCTGCCCGGTGGCTGAAAGAGCGCCGTAAGTCCTCCC
>JAKAJM010000103.1:0-4414 GCA_021813765.1 Nitrospirota bacterium | reverse complement strand
TGGAAGGAATTAATGGCGGTCACAATCTCGTATTTGCCCTCGCCGTAGGCGGAGCGGGCGTATTTCCTGGCAAGCTTTATCGCGCCCTCGTTGGCCTCCGCCCCGGAATTGCAGAAAAAGGCCTTGCCGGCGAAGGAATGCTCCACCAGCAGGCGCGCAAGCTTGACCTGGTTTTCTATATAGTAGAGGTTTGAAACATGGATCAGCCTCTGGGCCTGCTTCTGGATGGCCACGACAACATTGGGATGGCAATGCCCCAGGACATTTACGGCGATCCCGCCCACGAAATCCAGATATTCACGGTCGTCCGAGCCCCATATCCTCACTCCCCTGCCCTTCCTTGGAGCCACCGGCAGCCGGCCATAGGTGTCCATCAGGTAACGGGAAGATTCCTCAAAAATTTTGTCGATTTCCATAAACATTAATAGTAGCCGAAAAGGCCGTAAAAAGCAAATTTTTCTTTGACAACAATGCCTTATATAATGTTATAATTTAAATCCCATGAAAATCGCGATAACGGGAAAAGGGGGGGTGGGAAAGACCACCCTGTCGGCTTCGCTGGCATGGCTTTTTGCCGAAGAAGGCAAAAAGGTCCTGGCGATAGACGCGGATCCTGACGCCAACCTGGCGGCTGCCTTTGGCGTGCCCGCCCAGGAGCTCTCCAGGGTAAGGCCCATAGCGGAGATGACCTCCCTTATAGAGGAAAGGACCGGCTCCAGGCCCGGGGCCCCGGGCGGCGTTTACAGGCTGAACCCAAAGGTGGACGACATACCGGAGGAGTTCGGCCTGAGGCTTGGGAAAAATAAAAACATCATACTGCTTGCCACCGGGAAGTCCAAGGAGGCGGCCTCCGGCTGTTACTGCCCTGAAAACGTCCTTCTCAGGAGGCTGCTGAAGCATCTCGTGACCGAAAGGGACGAGGTGGTGGTGCTGGACATGGAGGCTGGGATAGAACATCTGACGAGGGGTACCGCCCAGGGGGTGGACGCCTTCATCGTGGTGGTCGAGCCGGGGCAAAGGAGCATACAGACGGCCCGCTCCGTCAGGGAGATGGCAAAAGGCCTTGGGGTGAAGAAGGTCTATGCCGTGGCCAACAAGGTAAAGTCCGAAAGCGATGCCGCGTTCATCGAAGAGGAGATGGATATCCCCCTGCTTGGGTCCATCAGCTACGACCCGGCGATAGTGGAGGCTGACAAGCAGGGACAGGCCCCCTTCATGCTGTCCGGCGGCCTGATGCGGGAGGTAAGCCGCATCAAGGAAAAGATCGTTTAAAAAAATCCTCTGGCGGTGAGCAAAATAGCAAAAGCAAAAAATCTCTCCGATAAAACCTTACTGAAAATATGACCAAGAACGAGATAAGGGCGGCGGTGCTTAAAAAAAGAGGTCTCATCGGGGCCGGCGAAAAAGCGGCAAAAGACGAGGCGATAAAGGAACGCCTGCTTGACATTGAGCCCTTTAGAAAGGCGCGCACGGTGCTGCTGTACGCCTCTTTCAAAAGCGAGGTTGCCACGCATGAGATCGTCCGGGAGAGGCTGAGGGCGGGAGTAAAGGTGCTTCTGCCCAGGGTGGAAGCTGAGGGGCTGGGCATCTATGAGATAACGGACATGGACAGTGACCTGCGTCCGGGCATGATGGGCATACCGGAGCCCACAGGCGGGCTCCGCAGGGCGGATGTGAACGAGGCAGGCATAATAATCGTGCCCGGCGTGGCCTTTGACCTTGAGGGTGGCAGGCTGGGATATGGAAAGGGCTATTACGACAGGCTGCTTGCCAGGCGCCTCAGGGACATACCGCTTGCGGCCCTGGCCTATGAGGAGCAGATATGGGAGTCCGCCCTTCCGCTTGCGCCTCATGACATAAAGATGGACTGCATCGTGACGGATAAAAGGACGGTCTTTAACGGGCCGGCCTGCAAGGAAGGGAAAAAATAAATGGACCTTGAAAAGATCAAAAAGGCGGTGGCCCTCTTCCTTGAGGGCATCGGGGAAGACCCTGGCAGGCCAGGCCTTGTAAAGACCCCGGAGCGCGTGGCCAGGATGTGCGAGGAGATATTCTCCGGCCTCGAGCCGGCCCCTGAAGAGATGCTCAGGCCCATCGAGGGGGAATCCCACGACGAGATGGTCCTCCTGAAAGACATCCCCTTTCATTCCGTCTGTGAGCACCACCTGCTGCCCTTTATCGGGAAGGCCCACATCGCCTATATCCCGGAGGGAAAGATAGTGGGGCTGAGCGACCTTGCAAAGGCCCTTGAATACCTGGCCAAGCGCCCCCAGGTGCAGGAGAGGCTCACGGCGCAGCTTGCCGACATGATAATGGATGCCATCCGGCCGAGGGGGGCCATGGTCATAATAGATGCCGAGCACCTGTGCATGAACATGCGCGGCATTAAAAAACCGGGCTCAAGGACCGTAACTTCCGCGGTACGTGGGATCTTCAGGAGCAGGGCCACGACCAGGGAAGAGATGCTTGCTCTCGTCGGGAAAAGGGATTTATGAACGCGAAATTTTTTCTTGCCAATAAAAAAACAAACAAAAATACAAGGAGGTTTTATAAGTAATGGGGGCAAAGATCATCAGCGGCACAGAGATAGCCGCCCAGATAAGGGAGGAGCTGAAGCAGGAAGTGGTCCTCATGAAGGAGGAGCACGGCTTGGTGCCGGGGCTCGTTACCATACTTGTGGGCAAGAACCCCGCTTCGGTAAGCTACGTGACCGGAAAACAGAAGACGGCGCACGAGCTTGGCTTCTATTCCATGCAGGACGACCAGCCGGAGGACATCTCCGAGGCGGACCTCCTTGCGCTTGTGGACAAGTACAACAAGGACCCGAAGGTGCACGGCATCCTGGTGCAGCTGCCTCTTCCAAAACACATCAATGAAAAAAAGGTCCTGAACGCGATAGACCCGGACAAGGATGTGGACTGCTTCCATCCGGTCAATGTGGGCCGCCTGGTGATAGGCGGAGAGGAGGCAAGGTTCAAGCCCTGCACCCCGGCCGGCATCCAGGAGCTCATTGTGCGCTCCGGGTTTGAGACCTCCGGGGCGGAGGTCGTGGTGGTTGGCCGCTCAAACATTGTGGGCAAGCCCATCGCGCTTATCATGATGCAGAAAGGCAAAGGCGCAAACTCCACCGTCACCGTCGTCCACACCGGTTCAAAGAGCATGGAGGCGCACTGCAGGCGGGCGGACATCCTCATCGTGGCCGCGGGCGTGCCCGGCCTTGTAAAGCCCGAATGGATAAAACCGGGGGCCTGCGTAATAGACGTGGGCGTAAACCGGGTCGGCGAGAAAAAGAGCGAAAAAACAGGAAAAATGGTCCCCATCCTCAAGGGGGATGTGGATTTTGAAGCCGCAAAAGAGATAGCGGGCGCCATTACCCCCGTGCCGGGCGGCGTCGGTCCAATGACCATCACCATGCTCATGAAAAACACGGTCATGTCCGCAAAGATGAGCATCAAATAGAAAAGGACATGATAATGATCATGCCAACAGTACGTGACAAGTTTTAAAATAGTTTATTGGAAGTCCCTTTTATACCGATTCAAGGAGGTTTGAGGAAAGATGATAATAACCAGGAAAAAAGACCGCGGAAAGCTCCTGGAGACGTTAAAGAGATACAACAATTTCTTCCTGCTTGGCTGCTCGGAGTGCGCGACCCTCTGCGGCACGGGCGGGCAGCCGCAGCTTGATGAGCTCAAGGCCCTGCTCGAGCAGCAGGGCCGCACGGTTAAAGGCGCGTTCGTCGCCAAGACGGGCTGCCAGGTGCTGGGCACCAAGGTGGAGCTAAAGAAGTTCAAAGAGGCGCTGGAAGGGGCTGACTGCATAGTGGTCATGTCCTGCGGCGCGGGCACTCAGGCGGCCGTGGAGATATTCCCGGACAAGGCGGTCTACCCTTCAAACGACAGCCTGTTTCTGGGGAACATGACAAGGCTGCAGATGTTCGACGAGCGATGCTCCCTGTGCGGAGAGTGCATCCTGGACAGGACGGGCGGGATATGCCCTGTCACGGCCTGCCCCAAGGGGATACTGAACGGCCCGTGCGGCGGCACCAAGGACGGCCACTGCGAGGTGAGTCCCGAGATACCGTGCGCCTGGGTGCGCATATGGGAGAGGATGGAGAAACTGGGCCAGGCGGAGGAGTTCAAGACAACGACGCTCGGGGCGAAGAACTGGTCGGCGTCCATAAAGCCCAGAAAATTAAACGTAAGGGAGGCAGATGACAAGTGAGTTTCGAGCAGGCGCTCAATTCCGGAAAATTCGTTGTCACCGCAGAGGTGGGTCCGCCAAAGGGCACCGATATCGCTTCGCTGCATCACGACATAGAGCTGCTTAAGGACAAGGTGGATGCGCTTAACGTAACCGATAACCAGTCTGCCGTCATGCGCATATGCTCACTGGCGATATGCAAGATAGTCCT
>JAKAJM010000034.1 GCA_021813765.1 Nitrospirota bacterium | reverse complement strand
GCCGCCGGTTTCCCCGTGGCGCTCTCCGGCTCCGAGCATCCGGAACAGCACCGGCACAAGGGTGCGCGAAAGGACATAAGAGGCCAGCATTGCAGTGACGACCGAAAGGGCAAGCGGGCCAAACAGGTATTTTGAAGCCCCGTACAGGAGCACTACGGGGAAAAACACGATGGATATGGAAAGCGTGGAGACGATCGCGGGGACGGCTATCTGGCTGGACCCATCTACGACCGCCACGGTAAGCGGCTTTCCCGAGTCCCGGTTGCGGTGGATGTTCTCCACGGCGACCGTGGCATCGTCAACGAGCATGCCCACGGCAAGCGCAAGGCCTCCAAGGGTCATGATATTGATGCTCTGGCCGCTTAAGTTGAGGCATATTATGGCCGTGAATATGGAAAGCGGTATCGAGGTGGACACAACCGCCATGCTGCGCCAGCTGCCTAAAAAAACAAGTATCATCAGAGAGACAAGAATGGTGGCCAGTATCGTCTCCCGCACAACCCCCGTGATTGCAGCCCGAACGAAAGTGGACTGGTCGAAATCGATCTTAAGGTCCATCCCGTGAGGGGCGACCCGCTTTATCTGGGGCAGCGCAGCGCGTGTGGCGTCGACAACGGCTATCGTGGAGGCATCCGCGTGTTTCAGGATCGCCAGGTACGTGGCGCGCCTTCCATTGACCCTGACAATGTTGGTCTGTACGGCATAGCTGTCCGAGACGCGGGCCACATCTCCAAGGTAGACGGTGGCCCCTCCCACCACCTTTACCGGTATTCTTTTGAATTGGCTCAGAAGGAGCGGGCTGGAATTGGTGAGGACATTGTACTCCCGGTCGCCGATGCGGGCCGTCCCCGCGGGGATGATCACATTGGAGGACTGCAGGGCTGAAACCACATCGGCGGGCGAAAGCCCCCTGGCCGCCAGCGCTTCGGGGTCCGCATCCACCATGATCTGACGGATCTTCCCGCCGAAAGGGGCGGGCGTGGACAGGCCGGGGATGGTAAATAGCCGCACCCTGATGAAATTGAGGCCGTAGTCGAAGAGCTTTTCCTCCGGGATCGTCTTGCTGGAAATGGTAAGCTGGGCGACGGGCACATTTGAGGCATTGTACTGGACGATCGTCGGCGGCTGCATGCCCGGTGGGGTTATCCTCAAAATGGTGCTTGAAACCGACGCTATCTGCGATATCGCGGAGCCTATGTTGCTGCCCGGCTGAAAATAGATCTTGAGCAGTCCCACGCCGGGGATGGACTCGGATTCGATCTTTGATATCCCGTTCACGGTCGTGGAATAGGCGCGCTCGCTTATGATCACGACCCTGCGTTCCATGTCCTCGGAGGACAGGCCGGGGTAATTCCATACGACGATCACGACGGGGATGTTTATGGCCGGGAAGATGTCGACGATCATCCTGGACAGAGAGAGCGCGCCGAGCACAAGGATCAGGAGACATGCAACGGCAACGGTATATGGCCTGCGCAGGGCGAGACGGACTATCCACATTTTCGTGGGGGTCCTTTCTCATTATCAGGTCCCCGTAAATGAAAAATTTCCAGGGACAGGATTTCGATTTTTTGGCGCAGAAGGAAAAATATCCGGCGATATTAAAACGTTTGCACGCCGCGTGCCCTCTGTCAAGCTTTTGAGATGTACGGGCGCCTATCGTTTCCGCATTCCGGGGCCGCTGCCCGGGGCCTGCGTATTGCCAATGCCTATTTCGGAAACGTTCCAGCCTCCGCCCAGGGCCTTTATAAGGAGGACGGAAGCGGTGAGGCGGCTGCCCATGATCTGCGCGGCGGCTTTTTCGTTTGCAAGTCTGGCTGTTTGCGCGGCTATCACATCCAGGTATGCCGCCACCCCCGCTTTGTACTGGTTTGTAACTACCGAAACGGTCCGCGCGGACGCCTTTACCGCCCTGTCTTGCGCCCTGGCCTCATCACCCAGGATGCGCAGGGCGGCCAGGTTGTCCTCCACCTGCCCGAAAGCGGCAAGCACCGTCTGGCGGTAGAAGGCGACATTCGCATCGTAAGCCGCCCTGGCATCTTCGGTTAAAGCCCGGCGAAGCCCCCCTTCAAATACCGTTTCGGCGATAGCCGGGCCCACGGACCAGAAGCGGCTGGGCCACGAGAGCCAATCGAAGAAAGAGGAGGAGCGGAATCCCGCAGACCCGTTTAGCGTGACGGAAGGATAAAAGGCCGCCTTTGCCACGCCTATCCGGGCATTGGCCGCCGCGACGAGGCGCTCGGCCGCGGCTATGTCCGGCCTCCGTTCAAGGAGCCCGGACGGCAGGCCTGCCGGGACCACCGGCAGGACAGGGTGCCCGGCAAGAGGATGCGGCGGGATCGAGAAATCGGAGGCGGGCTTCCCGATCAGAAGCGCGATGGCATGCTCCAACTGTGCCCGGAGGACGCCGATATCTATGGCCTGTGCCTGTGTTGTCCTGAGCTGTGTCTCCGCCTGCAGCACGTCCGCGCTGGAGGCGATCCCGCTTGCGTAACGGTTTTCCGTGATCTTTAATGACTGCCGGTAATTTTTGATTGTGCCGCTGAAAATCCTTTCTTCAGTGTCCAGTGTCCGGAGCTGAAAATAGTCCTGCGCAACTGCGGTCTGCACGCTCAGCCGGGCCGATTCGATGTCCGCCTCGCTGGCCTTCGCCTCAGCCCGGCTGGCTTCCACCAGGCGGCGCACCCTTCCCCAGACGTCTATGTCCCAGCCGGCGTCAACAGGCAGAAAATAGGATGAAACGGTGCTTGCGGGGGCTGAGGGAACGGCCGCGCTTTGAACAAAGCCTGACGCGCTCCTTTCGCGCGTATATGACGCCCCCGCTGTGACCACGGGAAAATAACCGGCCCTGGCTTCCCTGACAAGCGCAAGGGCCTGCCGGTGCCGGGCTTCGGCCTGGATTATTGTCTGGCTGGATATGTTTACGCCGGCTTCAAGCGAGTCCAGAAGGGGGTCGTGATAAAGCCTCCACCACTGTCCCCGCATGGCGGTTTCTGCCGGCCTGGCGATCTTCCACCCCGCCGTTTCCTTGTATCTTGAAGGGACCGTCACGGACGGTCTTGCATAGTCAGGCCCGGCGGAGCAGCCGGAAAAAGCAAGGATTCCCATTGCCATAAGGCACAAAACCAGGGCAGCCCGCAGGCTTTTTTCCCCTGTGGTTTTCTTTTTGTTCCGATGACCATGGAAGCCAGTGGCTTTTTGGGTAGACATGCCCGTCCCTTGAAAGAAGGTATGAGGCCCTCACAATTTAATTGTACTGGAAAATTTTTTCTTTCCCACCTGAATGGCAGGCTTGATTATTACGCTCCGCCCGGCTTGCAAAAAAATATTGGAAGGTTGTTGCCTGCGGCACGGAACGCAGCTTCAGTATGCGGTCCCGGGCCGGGTCCTATGCCGCTTGCGACATGTTTGTCCTGGGCCTTTTCCCCTTAAAAAACGGGAGGTTAAACAAGAGCTTGATTTCCAGTCTGCTCCATACTTGAAATTCTTTCTGTTTTTTAAATAAGATTTCTGGTGGCTTGAAAATTGCGTTGATATATAGAAGGCTTTAAAAAAGCGGAAAAGGCGGTCTCGGATGGTTGCGCCAAGGCAGGAGCCGGAATCTTCCCGTAAAAGAGAAAAAAGAAAGTACGTCCGGCTGTCCGTCAAAAACCCGAAATTGAAATTCGCCGTCAGGCACGAAGGTCTCGGCGCGAGCGCCAAAAAGATCGGGCTGAAAGACATAAGCATAGGGGGTCTGGGCCTGACCGTGCCTGACGCCCGGACTGTGGTCTCAACCGGAATGGTCCTGGAATTTGCCGTCCTTCTTCCAAGCCAGGAGATCTGCTGGCTTACAGGAAGCGTTGTCTATGTGGGTAAAGACAGTTGCGGCGTACAGTTCCGTGAGGATTACGAACAAAGGAAGCTCTCCCGGTATATCCTGGAGCTGGAAAGGGAGCTGCGCGGATATGAAAAATGGGAAATGGAAACGCGCGGGGACAACGCCCTGAACCTGCTTATCCTTGAATCGGTCTGGAATGACGTACCGCCCCCTGAGGACAAAAAGATACTTTTCATTTCCGCGGCCGGTAAAAGACCGGCCTTTATCGCAGAACAGTACGCGGTTTTGCAGACCGCGAAGCTGGACAATGCCGAGACATTCAGCCCCGATCTTGTGTTGGTGGACGCAGACACCCTGAGTCCCGTCTCTTACAGGGACCCAAGGGAGATTGAGCGCCACCCGGCGGTGATGGAGGCCTCCGTATTCATGTCGATCGCCTCTGTCCGCGAGGGGATCCGTTTCACTGTAAGGACCAGCGCGGGCGGCAACACCTCCTTCTCGGTGCCGAAAGAGAGGTTCGAAAAGGAGGCGCCGAACATCCTGAACATCCTTTTAAAAAAATATCAAAGAACAAGAACAACCAAGGCGGCCTCCGGGCAAGACCGTTTTATTTAAAGCGCGCCCGTTTTGCCTCCTCTCGCCGAAACGATTGCCATGCGCCCTTTTTTTGGTTCCCGAAGTCCGTTTAAGTGAAATTCCGTTATAATAATCCGTATGAAAAGGGGCAGGTTTTTTGTTTTTCTGACGGGTCTTTTTTTCTGTTTTCTCTGGGCCGCCGTTTTCCCGCGTCCCTCAAGCGCCAATCCGGAATATGCCCGGGCTACCGGAAAGACGTGCATGAACTGCCATGGCGGGGGGGAGACCATGCAGAAAAGCTCTTTATTAAGCGCTGCCCATAAGAGGCTTTTTTATCACCGGTCCGCGGCAACCCTGAGCACAATTGGTTTTCCGGCAGACCGGGGCGGTTTGCCTTCCGGGGCAGCCTTGTCCATGGCTGTCATCCTTTTTTGTGTCTTGCCCCGTGCAGGGAAAAAATACAGCGTACAGAAATGAATAATTAAAAGCCGCCCCTGCAAGGGAGCGGGCTGCCGGTTGGGTTTTTTCCTTCATTCCTGCCTTCCTCGCCTCACAACACTGTCATGCCGCTTGAAAATTCTTTTTACAATATGCATAGTATCAACGGCTTTAAAAGAGGGGGGAGGGTCCAGACGTCTTCCTCAAAGGAGAGAAAATAATGAAACGCACCGTTTTGTTCCTGTTTTTATTTTTTGCCGCTGTTTCCCTGGCGAAACAGGGCATGTCTTTCTGCGTGAACAGTGAAGTGGGTGACGCCTGTTTTCAAGATCCTCAGCAATATAGCCACGACAGTTACCGGCCCCACTACAGTGCGCCCAGGGGGCCTTCTCCCGAGGAGATCGAAGAGCAGCATTATAAATGGGGCAAACAGTATATGGACGCCGGCAACTGGGCGGCCGCGGAAAAAGAGTTTCGCCTCGCCATCCAGTACGACCCCAAATGGTGGGGTTACCGGTTTGACCTTGCATATGTTCTTGAGCAGGAGGGGCGCAATGATGAGGCTATAGGGCAATATAAAACGTCAATCAGCCTGCGCCCGTCGGCCGCGGCGTACAACAACATCGGGGTCATACTTTACAGCGAGGGGCAAAGAGAAGAGGCCGAGGACTGGTACGGTGCGGCTTTGAAGCTGAACCCGGACTATTCCCGCGCGCGGACGAACCTCATTGACGCGGTAAATTACGGGAAACAAACCGAATTGTCGGCAATGTTCAAACAGGCCTATGACTCCATAAACAAGGGCCAGTATGCAAAGGCGGAGTTCATATTAAGAAAATACCTGCTCGTCAACCCTGGCGATGCTGACGCCTGGAACAACCTTGGCGTCGCGCTGGACAACCAGGGGCGTTTTTTGGCCGCCGAGGCGGCCTATCGGGAAGCCGTCCGCCTGGCCCCCTCGAACAAGACCAACACGGACAATCTGGCTGATTTACTGGCCAGCAGCAGCAGAACGGAAGCCATGCAGGAGCTCATGGCCGCGAAGCAGCAGGGTGAAAACGCGGCAAATGCGGAGTCGGATGAGGCGGCAAAGGGGACGGCAATGGTCTGCTTCGATGACAGCAGGGGCTGCAGTTACACATCCGGCCACCAGGAGGAGGCGGCAGTATATGCCCCGCGTGAGACGGACAACGGCATCCCGTTGCAAATCCCTGAACAGTTCAAAAAAGACCCCCAATTGCGCCAACTGCAAAGTGACGGAGAAAAGCTCGATAAGGACTATAAAAAAACCTATGATGCGGTTCAGCAGTTGTGGAGCGAGGTAGACAAAGGGCAGGGGGACAAGGGGACGCTCGAAGTCCTTCTGGCAGAGCAGCGCAACAGGCTGACAGTGCTTAAAAGCGAGCAGAGGGTGAATGAGATCAAGAAGGAAAAAAGATATGCGGACCTCGGGTTCAAGCCCTAGCGCGAAATTGAGACCGCCCAGGGGGAAACGCACGTGAGAATTACGGGATCGTTCATTGCGGCATGGCTTATGATGACGGCGGCTGCCCTTGTCATTTACCCCTGTCCGGCGCGTGCGGGGTTCCTTGAGCCTGCCGCCGTCTCGCAAAACATCCCGGAACCCGGGCGCTCCGGCCTTATCGCCGAGCGAAGCGCACTGCTTGCCAGAGGCGGCGCACTTGAAAGCGAGATAAAAAAACAGAACGCACAATGCGGGCATGTCGATCTGGATAACGCGGCCCAGGTGGCGTTTTGCGGCAAATGGCTTGGCGGTCTTAAAGCCGAATATTCCGGTTATTTGGACGCGGTCCGGGCCTTCAACAAAAAAGAGGAGTTCCTCATGGCGCTCAACAGCAAAGAGAAGCGATGGGAACCTTTGAACGCGCCGGACACGAACGATCAGTCCCACCGCAGCGCGTATAACTATTTCAAAGTGATCAGGCAATTCAAGGTCCAGGAATCGGAGCGCTATGCCAGCGGTAAAGCCACATATTGCAATATCTATGTCTGGGACGTTACGAGGGCGATGGGCGCGGAGATACCGCACTGGGTCATAAAAGGCGACCCGAATGGCGCCTCCGCAGTTGGGCCGGACGGAAAGTTTATTGTCGCGCGTGAAGAGTGCGTCAGTGGCAACAGGTGCCGCGAGGAGCGCGCCAATGACCTGGTTGACTGGCTTAGGGCGCATGGAAAAAATAATGGATGGAGCAGGGTGGATGCCCGGATGGCCCAGGAAATGGCGGACGGGGGACATCCGGCAATTGCAATATGGCGGAATGCTGTAAGCGGAGCGCCCGGGCACGTGGCGATGGTCCGCCCCGGATCGGTAGGGGACAGGCGGGGGGACGCCATTTCCCAGGCCGGCGGATACGTGGTAGATGCAAAGCACATCAGGAATTATTTCAATAAAAAAGGGATCCAGTACTGGTATCACGACTGATCCCGGGGAGAGATGGAAATGAAAAAGATCATGCCCGCGATAGCGCTTTCGATCCTGTTTTTTGGCTGTTCTACGGTGCACCCTCTGCCGGATGTAGCCAAGGCATATAACGACCGGGGTAAAGTCGACCTGGTGACTGATAATTATGGGAAAGGCGTTAACGATTTCACAAAGGCAATAGAGTTTGACCCCGATAATTCAGAAGCGTATATCGGCCGTGGACTGGCCTATTTGAAAGGCGGGGACAAGGAAAAGGCGGATGCCGACTTTTCAAAGGCAGCCTCCCTTGACCCGAATCTGAAAGGTGTCCTTAAGTCCCTTCGGGCATCAGGCTGGCAGCATTTGGGCTCTGCCACCGATGGCTCAAATTGTTATTTCAATGCGGATTCCGTCAGTTCGCCGTCCAGCGGCATTATTTCTTATCGCGTGAGGTTTGATGAACCGGACGGCAGTTATACGCTGTACGATTTCCAGGTCAACTGCCAGACGCACCAGGGCAGATGGCAAAATATCTGGCCAAAATATTATTCCGTGCAGTCTGAATGGAAAGACTATGGAGACAATTACTTTTACGGGGACGTGGCCAGGAAGTATTGCCGCTGACGTTTTTAAATGAAGCAGGCGGCAAAAAGCCAGTCACGGGGCCCAATCACCTGAAGCGTGAAGGTGCTGCTTACCTGTTTCTGTAGGGGGAACGGAGAGCTGGCCGGGAAAAATTAGACAGGGAAATAAGTGATAAAGCTGCTCTAAAATAGGTACTCGAAAGGAGCAGCGAGAATGGCGAAAAGACCGAGAAGGAATCACGGGTCGGCGTTCAAGGCGAAGGTGGCGCTGGCGGCAATCAAGGGAGATCAGACGTTAGTGGAATTGGCCGAGCGCTTCCAGGTCCATCCCAACCAGATTACGGAATGGAAGAAGCAGTTGCTTGAGCGTGCAGAGGAAGTTTTTTCCAAGGAGAAGAAAACCGAAGCGGGTCCTGATGTAAAGGATCTGCATGCTAAGATCGGGCAATTGACCATGGAGAATGATTTTTTATCAATCGCGCTCGGGCGCATAGCCGAGCCGAGCGCCAGGAAATGATCGACCGGCAGCATGCACTACCGCTGACTCGGCAGTGTCAAATACTGGAGCTGTCCAGGGCGAGTATATATTACAAGGCGGTTCCTGTCAGCGACCGTGATCTGGAGCTTATGAGGCTCATAGATGAAATCCATATGAAATATCCCTTTTACGGAAGCAGAAACATCAAGAACGAACTCAGGGATCGTGGCTACAATATTGGCAGAGGGCATGTCCGCACTCTCATGAAAAAGATGGGCATAGAGGCCCTGTACCGTAAGCCAAGGCTGTCCAAGCCGCATCCCCAGCACAAAATCTATCCGTACCTGCTTAGGGACATGGAAATCACCAGAGCCAATCAAGTCTGGACGGCGGATATTACCTATCTGCCCATGGCAAAAGGGTTCTGCTATCTTGTGGCGATCATGGATTGGGCAAGCCGGAAGGTTCTGGCATGGCAACTTTCGAACACGCTGGACAGCTCGTTTTGCGTGGCAGCGCTTGAAGAAGCGCTTTGCCGATTCGGCGCACCGGAGATATTCAATACGGACCAAGGCAGCCAGTTTACTTCCGATGATTTTACAAAAATACTGCTCTCCCGTGGCATTGATATTAGCATGGATGGCCGGGGGCGTTGGGTAGATAATGTTTTTATCGAACGGTTATGGAGAAGTGTGAAATATGAGGACGTCTATCTGAAGGCCTACGATTCGATTACCTCAATCCGGCAGGGACTTAAAAAGTATTTCGATTTCTATAATGGGCGGCGAAGGCATCAGGGCCTTGACGACAGGACTCCCAATGAGGTTTACTTGACTACTCTACCTAAACAGCAGGTAGCGGCATGAACCCGGGCAGCTTATCACTTATAAACTGCTGTTGCCTGTATAAACAAACCCGGCCACCTCACGGTGCAGTAGTGTTCCGGAACGACAAACGTCGGCGGCCGCTGTCCTTACGGAATAAAGTTGCACACTCGGAAACAATTACCGGCAGCAACATGGCATTATCCGCGAATTTTGCCCGGTCGAGACTGCGTCCAGTAGTCCGCGGTCGCACTAGGCCGCTTAAGACTGTGGTGTTTGGGTAGAAATCTGCGCTGAACACGTATCCAGCCGACTGATAATTTCCGTTAGAATTCTTTAAATCCCCTCTAGGGAGGGGTGGCCACAGGCCGGGGTGGGTAGCGTAGGGGCGCTGCTTGCTGCGCCCGCCTCTTGTCTTTTGTCGTCATTCCGTGCCCCGACACGGAATCCAGCACCTTGCCATTTCTATATTCTATGTCACATGTCAAGACCTGTCACCATGAGAATTTTTTTATGTGACTTTCCCTGCGCCATGTGACTTTCCTACTGGAAAAATAAACTTTGTAACAATTTTCTACTCAAAACAACTGATCTTGTTGGCTATCTATTTTTATTTTCTTAACTTTGATTTCACTCATGAAATTGTCACGCCTATATATATCAACTCTTTTCGTACCAGTTGAATGAGTATACAAAAATAAATCAGAAATAATATTTTCAATCTGATTTTTTTCATCTGCATTTAACTTATGTAAAAAATAATACTTCAGCAGATTATTAAACATAACTTCAAGCAGATACTTATTTTTGTTAATTATTGGTATAAAATTTTTTATTTCTTGTAAATAATTGGATAATTGCAAATCTGAATATAAAACCACTAGAATAAATCGCATAAAAATGTGATTTGCCTTATTTCCAATTTCATCTTTAATAATCACTTCTAATTTCTTGCTGCCCAATTGGTCTTGAATGATAAACTGAATAATCGCAGGCAATATCATTTTAATGAAATGATCCGCCTCTTCTCTCTGCTTATCATTGAGATCCTTAGACTTACTAATGTTTTCCTCAGAAATCAGAATCGCATATAAAATCAATTTAGCATAATACAGTATGCAGTTTCGCAACATATCTCTTTTAAGGGTTGTATCTTTGATTAACTCAGAATTTTTTATTACATTGGAAAATAAAAGCAGATTAGATATGGCAATCTCGTCAGCTTTGGAAATATTATATTTAGTTATTTCTTGTGATTTCGGATAAACATAGTTATCCTCCAGCATCTGATCTTTTTCATCTTCAGAAATAGAAGACGACTGAATTGCAGTTAATGCTTCATCTTTATCGATTTTATCGAACACGCTGGAATTAACCTTGATTGTTTCGAAAAGAGCCAAATCTAATTTATCCGATTCCTTCATTTGACTAAAGGATTTTATAAGGCGATTATTTATTTCCTTCAATAAATCGGGATTTTTTCTATGCAATCCAGTCATAAAATCAATTTCATTTACAAATGATAAATAGTTCTGTTCATCAATAATTCTTTTCAAAAAAGCAGCATCTTCAATCATATGTTTAGCAACAAAGAATTCGCAAAAACATTTAAATTTAAAAATTATTTTGCCATCTGATTGGTAAAAGATTCCTCGCTCAATTAAGTTGCCAATGAAATTAGAAATTGATGTCCTTAATCCCATTTTCTCAAAGTAGTCTAATGTCTCTTTTTCAAACTCCTGAACTTCAAATGCATATTCATTTTTTTCTACCATTTTTGCCGCAATGGACATCAAAAAATCTTCTTTAATTTTGAAATCTATTTCCTCGGATTTAATATTTTCCAAACTCGTTTTCTCAAGAAGAAACTCCACAAATTTTTCAATCAGAGTCGCCTTATTGATGGGAGTAAAACGCTTTTGCTTTTCGATAATCCAAAGGCAAACGGAGATTATCATCGGAGTGCACGGCAAGTTTATTGACTTGATTTGATATAGAACTTTATCTAATAAATTATCTATATTACGCGCCTCATTTGGAAACCATTTGGAAATTAGCTTGCGTGTGTGCTTTCGTTTAAAAGAATGCAAATAAATTTTTTCATATTCAATTCCAATTTCAATGTTATCTTTATAAATGTAACTTAATAAATTCTCATTAGTTGCAAAAATATATCTATTATTAGGATATTTCAAAATGAAATCTTTAATCAGATAAAATTTATCCCTTAATGCGTCTAAATTATCCAACAATAAAATGCAGTTCCCACTAGATAATTCTTTATCGATGTCCATTGCTTTTTTATATTGGAAGAGAAAATTGTGCATCGCTTTTTTGACTGGATTCGCGCCCTTTGGAAAAACGCTGCAATCAATCAAAAAAGGAATTTTTACATTAGTCAAATAGTCCGATTCCAAGAAAGATAGACAAATATAATCTAATAGAGTAGACTTGCCAGACTCTTTATTGCCGATAAACATTAAATTAGTTGCACTGGCTAACAAATCTTTTAAATTCAAAAAATCAGCATTGGCTTTTTCGATGGATGGATTGGCCTTATACTCATATTCCGAAGACCTAGACAAAGGAGGTTCTACAAACAGTAATTTTAAATCTTTTGGCGCTTGACTATCATATAAACTTGGAAGGAGATTATTATTAAGCTGGTGCCTGATCTCATCTGTACTAATTTTATCATTGAGCGCCAAACTAGACTCTTCCTTGTAAATTGCTCGCTTTAACGAAAAAGGCATCTTTCCATTGGGACAAATATGCACGTTCTCATCAAAAGAGCCTCTCTCTTCATAATAGCGCCTCAAAAAAATATCACCATTTTTGCTCTTCAGATCCATTCTAATTACTGCGTAACCATTAAACCTGTTTCGCCCCTGATACAATGAACTGCATTTATTAATTAATACATTATTATCAGGATTCATCGTCATTTCACAATCAACATCGTGAATATGGCCGAGCAAGACTAAATTAAATTTCGATAAAATTAATCTTTTAACTGGCATTCTTTCGAATTCCTTCAGATAATCCCAATTGTGATGGAACGCCGCAATTTTCAAGTCACATGATTCTAAATCTTTTAAAGCAGATTCTACTTGTTTTCTACTGATCAATAGTTCTCCATAATCGCCATCGCCACCAAACGCTCTCCAAGCAGAATTTATGCAAGCGATACCAATTTTGCAGTTATTTTTTTGAATAATATGCGTAGAATACAGATCATTAATAGTCGTATAATTAGGAATATTAGATTTGAATTGATTGAAATTGTTTAACCTATCTACCTTCTCTTTTTTATTTAATATTTTTTCAACATATGCTTCGGACTCAGCATTATTATTAAGCTCTGATTTAAGACCGGCTTCATAATATTTATTGATAGCATTTCGCTGCACATCATGATTCCCAGGGGCGATATATATGTCATGTGAATTTAGTCGCAATTGTTTTAATAAAGGCTCAAAAAAGATTTTTTTTACATCATCATAAGCATTATCATCTCCCTTATTAATTAGATCTCCGCTAAAAATTATGCAATCAGGTTTTAATTGGTATTTTTCTTCCAATGTTTTCAGATCTTTAAAAAATGAGTTTATGATTATATCTATATTATCTTTATCATTTTTGTCATAATGAAGATCGGAAATATGTAAAATTATAAGATCATTAGTCATCACATTATCCCCCTACATTTCCTAGAGTTTTCCTATTATAATGGTTTATTTCCCACGAGATTATTGACTATTCAGATGTAAACTGTAGTAAATGTTTGAGCTGACCGCAGTATATGTAGGTCGGGTTAGTGGAGCGTAACCCGACACCTCCTTAAAATTATTTTGTCCCCAACTCATTCGCAAGCGTCCCCTCATCGGAGATTGTCGGATTACGCTACGCTAATCCGACCTACACAAATAAAATTTCGATCGAAACCTGCATGAGTATAGCAGATTTAAAACTGCAATGTTCGGGACGGATTATTGCATCTGCTTTACAGTATCAGAAGGCTGAAGTTGAAGGGGCATGTCGCATCGAGCCGAAGCCGCCGTGAGCACCAGTTTTCAGTTGAAACCAGCGCCCCTGTTTGCATATTGGCCCCGATTTCACTGGACTGCGGGGGCGCTAACCCAGGGCCTCAGAAGATGTAGGTTGGGCTGAACGCAGAGAAGCCCAACATTCCTTATTCATTCTTTCTTCTCTCTTAAATATAATTTATGGAATTGTTGGGTTTCGCCCGGCAGCTCAACCCAACACATTAACTCTTGTACGTGCCGCACTTAGTCAAAAAGAAAGGGCAGAAGGGATAAGTGGCATTGGATATCAGCAGCCATGAGCCTTTCTTTCCGGAAAAAACTCGCGTTTAATGCAGCCTGCGCTGAGACGCCGTATTTTTGATGGCCTTATCTCCTTTGCGCTGAAAGGTTTTCATGCTTTTCTGCCGGATTTCCTTCCAAAGCCAATTCCGCCCTGAAACCATGCAGAGCAGGTTTTTCTCCCGTTTGCAAAAGGGCCTTTCCTCATATTTGTAAAAGGCCCTGTGAAATTCTCCGCGTTCTCAAACGCCAAAGCGCGCCATCTTCTGTGATCTATAAAGCTCGCCGATGTAATCGTCAAAGCTGCCCGGGATGTTATAATTGTGCAGCTTGAGCAAGGGTTTCCATGATGCATGCTGAAGAGGAAAAAAAGGGTGTAGTCCTGGCGCTCATCAGCGCCGCGCTGTGGGGCGCGTTCCCGGTGGTCGTCAATCGCGGCACCCGCCAAATCCCCCCGATGGAATTCGCGGCGGTCTCCGCGCTGCTGGCCGCGGCCGTGTCATTTATTTACATGATCGCCGGCGGCAAATTTCATGAATTGAAGGAAAAAAAGGCATATCCGTCTTTATTGATGGTAGCCGTATGCATTGTTATCATCCCTTACAGCCTGTTTTTTACAGGCTCAAGCAGGACGTCAGGGATAAATACCTCGATGCTTCTGCTTTTTGAGATAATATTTACGCTCATGTTCACCCCGCTGATCGGTGAGAAGACGACCAGGGGGAAACTGGCCGGCTCTTTGGGCGTCTTTCTGGGCGCGCTGCTGCTTTTGTACAACGGGAGCTTCCGGCCAAAGAGTTTCCGGCTTAATGAGGGGGATTTGCTTATTATCGCCAGCACCATCACATATCCTGTTGGCAATTTTTATGCGAAAAAAGCCCTTAATCTGGTGTCCCCTCCCACGGTGCTCTTTGTGCGGTTTTCCCTGGGCGGGTTGTTTCTGCTTCTGATTACCGTTTTGTCCGGGGCGAGGATGGGGTTTCAAGGTCTCGCCGTCCATTGGCCGGTAATCCTGTTGACCGGCATCGTGTTTCTCAGCGCGGGTAAGATAATCTGGTACGAGGCGCTTGGACGCCTGGATATCTCAAAAGCGATATCTCTGGGCATGACATTCCCGCTCTTCAGCCTGTTATTGCTAGTCGGATTGTTCAGGGAACCCGTATCCGCGCGTCAATGGGTGGGAATTGCCATAATGTTGACAGGCGCATTTTTCTCCATCAAAAGACTGTCCGCCGACCCGAAGTTGACCGGGTATGCCGCCAAATGAGCGCGGCATTTTTTCGCTCCCTGAATGGAATTCACGCTCCTTGCGGCCGGCGTTTTAAAAAGCTTAGAATAATGCATCCGCTTTTAAAAAGGGGTTACTAAGGCGATCATTAGGAAAGCCTCATTCAGCCGTTATCTGTCATTCCGGCTTGTCCGGAATCTTTCCCCGCTTTCAGGAAGGATTCCCGGCGCGCTTCGCTTGCGGGAATGACAACCGTGAGGCTTTATTAGCGATGTTCTTAGTAATTCAATAAGGAGGAACCGAATGCAAAGAAAGATACTTCTTGATGAAAAAGAGCTTCCAAAGAGCTGGTATAACATAATGGCCGACATGCCGCGCCTGCCCGCGCCTCCTTTGCATCCGGCCACGCTGAAACCGGTTGGCCCCGAGGACTTAAGCCCCATCTTCCCGATGAGTCTGATAGAGCAGGAGGTCTCTACCGAGCGCTGGATCGGCATACCGGAGGAGGTGCTCGATATTTATTCCCTCTGGAGGCCCACCCCGCTTTTCAGGGCCTTTTCCCTTGAAAAAGCATTAAATACGCCCGCAAGGATTTATTACAAATATGAGGGCGTAAGCCCCGCGGGCAGCCACAAGCCGAATACCTCCGTGCCCCAGGCCTATTACAATAAGAAGGCCGGCATAAAAAGGCTTGCCACCGAGACGGGGGCGGGGCAGTGGGGCTCCGCTTTGGCGTTTGCCGGCAGGCTCATGGGCCTTGCCGTAACCGTCTATATGGTGAAGGTAAGCTATGAGCAAAAGCCTTACAGGAAGATGGCAATGCAGACCTGGGGGGCGGATGTTTACCCCAGCCCCTCCGGATTGACCGAATCCGGGAAGAAAATCCTCGCGGCTGATCCCTGGAATCCTGGAAGTTTAGGCATAGCCATTTCGGAGGCGGTCGAGGACGCGGCCACTCATCCCGACACCAATTACGCCCTAGGCTCTGTCCTCAACCATGTCCTTCTTCACCAGAGCATAATCGGCTTGGAGGCAAAAAAACAGATGGAGATGGCGGGGGACTATCCGGATGTGATACTAGCCTCCTGCGGGGGCGGCAGCAATCTGGGCGGGATTGCCTTTCCGTTTCTGAAGGACAAGGTAGAGGGCAAGGCTTTACGGGCAGTGGCCGTGGAGCCCGCCTCATGCCCTACGCTGACCAGGGGAGAGTTCAGATATGATTTTGGCGACACCGCTGGACTTACGCCGTATCTCATGATGTACACGCTGGGGCATGACTTCGTGCCGCCAGGTATCCATGCGGGCGGCCTGCGCTATCACGCGGATGCGCCCCTTGTCTGCCAGCTCTACCATGACGGACTTATAGAGGCAAAGGCCTACGGACAGACTTCCGTTTTCGAAGCGGGCCTCCTGTTTGCAAGGACTGAGGGCATCATCCCCGCCCCGGAATCCGCGCACGCCATCCGCGGCGCCGTAGACGAAGCGCTGGCCGCAAAAGAGGAGCAAAAGGAAAGGGTAATACTCTTCAACCTTAGCGGGCACGGGAATTTCGATATGGCCGCATATGATAACTATCTGTCCGGCAAGCTCGTGGACTACGAATACCCGGAGGAGCTGATCAAGGAAGCACTTTTGAAACTGCCCAAGATAGGTTAAGGTTTTTACAGGGCTCTTGAGAATGGGTCCGCAAGGCTCATCAATTAATAAAACAGGAGGCCACCCCCGTTCAGCGCCAATTTTCAAAAGTAAGACTTCGTACAGGATACCCGAGGCCGCTTCTTATAGCAAACTTTGGCCAATAATCAGCTCAATTTCATTTTCATCCGGCTGACAATTTCCCGGGAAATTATTCTAAACTCCCTTTGGAAGGGCTAATCCGGCCTGCATTACTTCCGGTTTCGGGTTCGGGACTTCGACTCCATCGAGGGATAAAAGCCCAGTCGACGGCAGCTCCCAGGTACAAAGCCCGATCATCTAATATTCTTCATTCGCTAAAAATTGCCAATTATGATGGCATTATAACAAAATTCCGATGCTTGTTTGAACGGGATTAAACGGGATGGGCAAGATGGCGTTAGGAGCGGTATAAAATGGCTCCCGGAAATTGAAGCCGATGAGGATCTCCGATAAAAGCCGCAATTTTAATATTCGGGCGTAAGGTCACCGTGTATTTTTTCTGTTTATATGGATTGTCACGGCCCCGTAGGCTTATGATGAGGACAGGCAGTGCTCTTTGAAAACTGAAGCTTGCAGGCAGTTTTTTTAAATGAACATCCCGGCGGAACGCCAATTTGCCGTCAAGCGCCGGGGCCGTTCATTGAACACGTTTGAACAGCCGTGGCCAAAAAGTCCTTGTAAAACCGGCGGTTAAGGTTTTCAGCTTGAACAAAAAACACAAAAAAGGCAGCAGCACCATCATGATGAGTCGTGCGGCGGCCGCTATTTCCGTCTCAGCAGATCGTCAATGCGGGAGAGGAGGCCATGCAGCATTTTGAGCTCCCATTGGGCCACCTGGGCGCGCCCGAGAATGTGCCGGAGGTTCTTAATAATGGTTATCTCCATGTCCTTGTTGCCCCTGGGCACATACTCAAGCAGGTCAAGTGTCCCTTCCAGCCTGTCGAAAAAAAAGGTAAGCTCGTCGCGGGAGGCCGGTTTTCCGGCAGGCCCTGCCCCCGGCCCGCCAGTAACACGGCCCGTCATGAATAGCTCATACGCGGTAAGCAGCACGGCCTGCGAAAGGTTGAACGAAGGCATCTGCCCGCCTGCCGGAATATTTATCAAAAAAGAGCACTCCTCCGTCTCCCTGTTTGAAAGCCCCCTGTCCTCCCTGCCAAAAAGTATCGATACCTGCCCTCCCCGGGCATATCTCTTTATCCTTATTACCCCTTCCCTGAGCGTATAGACCGGCCCCCGCTGTTTTCCCATCCTCCTTGTCGTGCCCACCACCAGGCCTTTTCCCGCTATGGCATCTGAGAAGCGTGCATGAACCATGGCTTTCTCCAGGGTGTCCAGGGCGCCGTGGGCAAACCAAATGGCCTCTTCCGAAGGGAATTTTTCCGGTTTTACAAGCTCAAGGCGGGCAAAGCCGAAATTTTTAAGAGCCCTGGCCGAGGCCCCGATATTCCCGCCCTCCTTCGGGCAGACAAGCAGAAATGAGATATTGTTTTTCCAGTCCGTTGCGCTTTCAGGCATTTACTGTCCGGCTGCTCCCTTGTGGAAAAGATGCTCCTTCTTTGTTTTGCGGTTTCCAATGATTTTAACTTAAAATCAGATGGATATGTTTTTTGGTTTTTTGTTTTGTTTGTCCTTTCAGCATTGCCGCCCGCGCATTAAACCTTAATGCCTTCATCCTGGGTATGGCAGGGACGTGTAAGACGTAAAGGACCTCACACAGACGGCCTTTTTTATGAACGTGGCTTGAGCGCGATGGTCTATAACGAAACATAACCCGGTTAAGGCGGTTTTAACAGGGGGAAGTCTTTCAGCCTGCGGGTCCCGCAGCAGGCCGTTTGGACTTTTTTATGGCTGCGGAGCCCGTTTTTTTACTTTTGATTTTTCTTTTTTTACCGGTCAGGGCTGTTGAAGATGAAGATATATTCGTTTTTCTTTGCCAGGCCAAGGTCCTCACGGGCCAGCTTTTCCTGATAGAACTTGTCGTCGCGGTAGTCCTTCATGGAGGCCCTCAGTTGTGCGTCTTTCTGCTTAAGGCTTGCAACCTGTGCCTGAAGCGCATGGCTTCTGTCCCTGAGGGTCCTTAACTTCAGATAGCCCATGTCGCCAAAGACCAGGGCACCCGCAAGGTACAGGAGGCTAAGGAGAACGACCGTCCAGAAGACATAACCGGATCTCTTTTTCTCGGCCCTTATCTGTCTCCAGAGGGCGTTTCCGCCAGCCCCATTGCCTGTGACCCTGCCGCTATAAGCCATGTTTATTCGCTCGCTGCCTTTCGGGTTCCCTCCGGAAACTGAATTCAGGGAATTTTTGAGTTTCCGCCATTCATTCCAGCTATTATATACCAAGCACTCTTAAAAGTTGATAATATGGCTGCCCTGCCCGCCTTGCCATAGGTCTCTGGAATTTTGTTTCTGGCGGGCATTTTTTGGCAGCAGCCTTAGCCGATGTTGTAGAAGACCGACCTGCCTTTGAACAGGGCGGTGCCCCCAAGCTCTTCCTCGATCCTCAAAAGCCTGTTGTATTTGGCTATCCTTTCGCTTCTGGACGCGGAGCCGGTCTTTATCTGGCCGGTGTTGCAGGCCACCGCCAGGTCAGCTATCGTCGTGTCCTCGGTCTCCCCGGAACGGTGGGAGACAACCGCAGTATAACCCGCGGTCTTGGCCATTTCTATGGCCTGGACTGTCTCGGTGAGGGTGCCTATCTGGTTCAGTTTTATAAGGATGGAGTTGGCGATGCCCTTTTTGATGCCTTCTGCAAATATCTTTGTGTTCGTAACGAATATGTCATCGCCCACAAGCTGCACCTTCCTGCCAAGCCTTTCGGTAAGCAGCGCCCATCCCTTCCAGTCCTTTTCGCCAAGACCGTCCTCTATGGAGACGATAGGGTATTTCCCGGCCAGCTCCTCGTAATAGCCGCACATCTGCTCCGGGCTCTTTTTGCCGCCCTCGAACTCGTACTTGCCGGCCGCATAAAACCCCGATGCTGCGGCGTCAAGGGCTATGAATATCTGTTTGCCGGGGGTGTAGCCGGCCTCGCCTGCGGCCTTTAAAATGAGCTTTATCGCGTCCTCGTTCGATTTCAGGTCCGGCGCGAAGCCTCCCTCGTCGCCTACCGCCGTATTGAGCTTATCTTTTTTGAGGATTTTTTTGAGAGTGTGGAATATCTCCGCCCCCGCCCGCAGCGCATCGGCAAAAGAGGCAAACCCCGCGGGCATAACCATGAATTCCTGGATGTCCAGGTTGTTGTCCGCGTGCGCCCCGCCGTTTAGTATGTTCATCATGGGCACCGGAAGGAGCCTTGCCTCGATGCCGCCTATGTACCTGTAAAGGGGGAGGCCGGACTCGCCAGCGGAGGCCTTCGCGCAGGCCAGGGATACGCCTAGGATGGCGTTTGCCCCGAGCTTGCTCTTGTTTTCCGTACCGTCAAGCTCTATCATCAGGCCGTCTATGCCGGCCTGGTTTGCGGCATCCATGCCGATGAGCTTTGGCGCTATCACCTTATGGATGTTCTTTACCGCTTTTTGCACGCCCTTGCCAAGGTAGCGGCCTTTGTCTCCGTCCCTCAGCTCAAGCGCCTCTCTCTCCCCGGTGGAAGCTCCTGAAGGCACTATCGCGCTGCCGGATATGCATCCTTCAACCCATACCTCCACCTCAACGGTGGGGTTTCCCCTGGAATCGAGGACCTCTCTGGCCCTTACGTCAGTTATGCTTCCCATGCAAAAAATCCCTCCTCCCGGAAAAAGTTTTTTACCAGAAAATTCAAGCGCGCGGCCCGCTTTTTCTCTTGAGTCAGCTTTTGTCTATTTTTCTTTCGGAGAGTGAATGGCCTCGCCGTGCACCGCCTCGCAGGCCTCCATAACGCCTTCGGACAGCGTGGGGTGCGTGTGAATGGTCTCCGCGACCTGCCTTACGGTAAGGCCGTGCCTGAGGGCTACCGTCATCTCGTGTATCATGTCGGAGGCGTGGGCCCCTATTATATGCGCCCCAAGCACCCTGTCGGTCTCCGGGTCCGCGAGTATCTTTATGAAACCGGCGATCTCGCCCATGGCGTGGGCCTTGCCCAGCGCACGGTACTGGAACCTGCCCGTCTTTACCTTTATGCCTTTTGCCTCTGCCTGGAACTCCCTGAGGCCCACGGAGGCTATCTCCGGCACAGTGAAAACGGCGGCGGGCACGGCGGAGTAATCCATCGTCTCGTTTCCTCCGCAGGCATTGACGGCCGCAACGATCCCCTGCCTGGAGGCCACGTGGGCAAGAAGCATCTTCCCGGTGACGTCCCCGACGGCATAAACGCCGGGCACATTCGTCTCCATCTTGTCGTTTACAAGGATCTCCGTGCGCTTGCCCTGGGCCACGCCGGTCTCCTCAAGGCCGATGTCCTCCACGTTCAGGGACCTGCCTATGGAAACCAGCATCTTCTGCGCTGTAAGCTCCAGTCCGTCGGCGGTGAAGGCGTGAACCCCGTCCTCCCTTACTTCAACCTTCTCTATCTTCGTCTTTTTATGGGAGAGCTTTATTTTCCGTTTCTTGAACTCGCGCTCAAGCAGGTCCGAGACCTCAACGTCCTCGGTGGCAATGGCCCTGTCCATCATTTCAACCATCGTTACTTCAGTCCCAAGGGCCCCGAAGATGCTGCCGAACTCGCAGCCGATAACGCCCGCCCCCACCACTATCATGCTTTTGGGGATGCTGTCCATGTTGAGGGCGTCATCGCTTGAAAGGACGTTCTTGCCGTCGAAGGGGAAAGTGGGTATCCTGGCAGGCCTTGAGCCTGTGCATATGATTATCTTGTCCGAATCTATTATTTCTGTGCCCTCGGGGCCGGTGGCCTCCACCTTGTTCGGGCCAAGCAGTTTCCCCTTGCCCTGCACCAGCCGGATGCCCCAGCTTTTAAAAAGCCCTTTGATCCCTTTGACCTGCGTTTCCACGATCTTGTTCTTGCGGTCCATCATGGCGGCGAAATCGGGCGTGGGCTCGCCGTTCAGGGTAATGCCAAACTTGTGGAACTCCTTTGCCTTCATGAAGAGCTCGGCGCTTGCGGCAAGGGATTTTGTAGGGATGCAGCCGCGGTTAAGGCAAACCCCGCCGACCTCCGAGGCCTCAACCACGGTGACCTGGGCGCCAAGCTGAGCGGCCTTTATGGCCGCCACATAACCTCCGGGGCCGGCGCCTAATACCGTAACCCTCACATCTGCTCCTTGAGCATGGCCTCGTATTCGGAGGCGTCCATCAGCGCATCCAGCTCGGAGGTGTCGGAAAGCTCGACAACCGCGATCCAGCCCTTTCCGTAAGGGTCCTCGTTTATTATCTCGGGATTGTCGGAGAGGTCATCGTTGACCTCTATCACCGAGCCGCTGACCGGCGATATAACGGGGGATGTGGCCTTTGTGGACTCGATCTCCGATATCTCCTGGTTTGCCTCAACGGCCGTGTCCGCCTCGGGCAGGTCGATGTAAACTATGTCCCCCAGGGCTTCCTGGGCATAATCGGTGATGCCGATCGTGGCCTTGCCGCCGGAGATTTTTACCCACGTGTGTTCCTTATGGTACTTCAGGTTGTCCGGATTCATAGTTTTAAAACCTCCATCTGTATTTTCATTAAAGGTTAGTATACCAACATTTGTTTTTCAAACAAGTTCAGGCCCCTCAGGACCCGGGCATAAGGTGTTTTTCCCGTCAAGTGCATTGCCTGCCCAGAAAAGAAAAAACCTGAGGGTTGGCGCTTACAATTTGAGACGGATTTGAAATTCAAACACAGGCGGTATTTTTTGTCAAGAAAAGCCGTGAAAAAATGGTTGAAAAAGCTGAAGGCGCACGCGCCCGGAGGTCAGGGGCTATTTCCCTTGAGCCTTCTTTTTGAGCGAAAGCAGTTTCCCCAGAGCCTGTTCCGGGGTGAGTCCGTCAGGCAGGGCAAGCAGCTCCTCCACTATGGCATCTTCCCGGCCGCCAAAGAGTCCAAGCTGCCCGGTGCGGGCAGATCCCTGGCCGGCCCACATGCGGGGCAGGCCCCCCGAGGAAAGCACCTGCTTCTCAAGGTTGGAAAGGATCGACTTTGCCCTGTCCACGACTTCCTGCGGAAGCCCGGCCAGCCTGCCCACCTGTATCCCGTAGCTTTTGTCGGAGGGCCCGTCCTCGATGCGCCTCAGAAAGATAATCTCCTCCCCCCATTCCTTCACGGCGACATTGCAGTTCTTTACGCCCTCAAGGCCCATGGCCAGCTCGGTAAGTTCGTTGTAGTGTGTGGCAAAGAAGGTGCGCGCCCTTATGTTCTTAAGGATGTGCTCCGCCGAGGCCCAGGCTATGCTTATACCGTCAAAAGTGCTCGTGCCTCTGCCCACCTCGTCCAGGACGATGATGCTCCGTTTCGTTGCGTTATGAATGATGTTTGCGGTCTCAAGCATCTCCACCATGAAGGTGCTTTGCCCCATGCTGAGAAAATCGGAAGCCCCGATCCTTGTGAATATCCTGTCCGCTATCCCCATGTGGGCGCGGCTGGCGGGCACAAAGGAGCCGACCTGGGCCATAAGGGCTATGAGGGCGCACTGCCTCATATAAGTGGACTTTCCCGCCATATTGGGCCCGGTTATTATGAGCATCCGGGCCTCGTCCCCGTCCATGGCAACGCTGTTTGGTATGAACCGCTCCCCAAGCTGGAGGCGTTCTATCACCGGGTGCCTGCCGTTTTCTATCTCCAGGGAAAAACCGTCGTCCACTTCCGGCTTTACATAGTCGTTCCGCTTGGCCACGATCGCAAGGGAAATGAGGAAATCCAGAAACCCTATCTGCCCGGCTGTTTCCCTGAGGGCTGCCGATTGGGTCCTGGCCTTCTCCAGCACCTCCATGAACACATCGTACTCAAGCGCCGTAAGCTTCTCCTGCGCGCCCAGGGTCTTCGATTCGTAATCCTTCAGCTCCGGCGTTATGAACCGTTCCGCGTTGACGAGGGTCTGCTTCCTTATATAATGGTCCGGCACCTGCGGGAGGTTGGGTTTTGTCACCTCTATGAAATAGCCGAAGACGCGGTTGAAGCCTACCTTCAGAGAGGCTATCCCGGTGGCCTGCTTTTCCCTGGCCTCTATGCCCGCGATGTAATCCCTGGAACTGGTGCAAAGGGTCCTTAATTCGTCCACCTGGGGATAAAACCCCTCTTTTATGATGCCACCGTCCTTAAGCCCCAGGGGCGGGTGCTCTTTGATGCTGGCCTCAAGGAAGTTTACAAGCGGGGTAAAATCGCTTATCCCTTCGGAGACCTCCGCCAGCACGGGCTCCTCCGTGGCGGAAAGCGCCTTTTTTATGCCGGGAAGCGGCTTAAGGGAGTTTTTGAGGGCTATCAAATCCCTGGCGTTTGCCGTGCCCATTCGCACCCTGGCGCCAAGCCTCTCAAGATCCTGTATCTTCCTGAGCGCCCCTCTGAGCCTGTCCGTGAGCTCATATTCATTTGCCAGCAGGGAAACGGCCCCAAGCCTCCGTTTTATTTTTTCCGATTCCACAAGCGGATTCAGCACCGCATTTCGCAGAAACCTGCCCCCCATCGGGGTCAGCGTCTCATCGAGTGCCCAGAGGAGGGTGCCTTCCCTGCCCCCGTCCTTCAGGTTGTGGATGAGCTCCAGGTTCCTCCTCGTTGAATAGTCAAGGAACATGGCGGAGCTGTCTTTAAGATGGATGAGCTTTGTGAAGCTCAAGGGGCCGCGCTGCGTGCTTAAGAGCACGGAAAGAAGCGCTCCCGCGGCGCTTACCGCCGCCCGGAGACCCTCGCAGCCGAAGGCCGCAAGGCTTGAGACCTTGAAGTAGGCAAGAAGCCCCCTGTATGCCTCGGAATAATCAAAAAGGAAGTCATCAGCAGGGGTGGTGAAATAATTCCTGAGCGCCCCGGCGTAGCGCAGGTCGCGCCCCAGGCTCTCCGGGTACACGATCTCCCTCGGCTCGAACCTGCCTATCTCGTCCTCAAACGGGTTTCCGCTCTCAAAGAGGAAAAACTCTCCCGTGGATATGTCCGCAAGCGCGATGCCGTGTTTTTTGCCCACGGGGAAGAAGGATGCTATGAAGTTGTTTTCCTTCGGGTTCTCAGGCGTGTGGGTGCCGGGGGTAATTACCCGCACGACCTCCCGCATCACGATGCCCTTGGCTTCCTTCGGGTCTTCCACCTGCTCGCAGACGGCCACCTTGCGCCCCGCCTCTATCAGCTTGTTTATGTACGTCTCCGCGGAGAAATGGGGTATGCCGCACATGGGCACGGGGTCGTCCTTGCTTTTGTCCCTGGAGGTAAGGGCTATCTGAAGTATGCTGGCGGCGGCCTTGGCGTCCTCTCCGAACATCTCGTAAAAGTCCCCGAGACGGAAGAACAAAATGGCGTCCGGATGACGCTCTTTTATCTGCTGATATTGCTTCATCAAGGGGGTAAGCTCTGACATCCCAGAGATTAAACCATTAAGGGGCAGGAATTTTCAAGATGATGGGGCATATATGTTATACTAGACTAATGCGAAAGCTTGTCTCGATTGCTGCGGCGGCGGCAACCACCTTTACTCTGGCTGTAAGCGCATACGGATTTGCCAGCACCACCGGGGCCTGTTCCGGAAACTGCGTGTCCTGCCATTCCCTTAACCAGTCCGAGGCCCAGGGCATTCTTGGTTCGTTCAATCCTGCCGTGCGGGTGCTCAGCGTTAAAAAATCGAAAGTGGGCGGTTTGTGGGAGGTCGCTTTCGAGTTCATGGGCAGAAAGAGCGTTGTCTACATCGATTATGCCAAGAAACATATAATCGAGGGTTCCATTATAGACATTAGGACCAAGGCGAACATAACCAGCGAGCGCATGTCCCAGCTGAACAAGGTTGACGTCTCAAAGATCCCGCTTAGCGACGCCCTTGTCATGGGCAGGGCAAACGCCCCCATCCGCGTTATCGTCTTCGACGACCCGGTCTGACCTTTCTGCGCCAGGCTTCATCAGGTGATGAAGGACATAGTTAAAAAGAGAAAAGACATAGTCTTTTACATAAAGCTCTTCCCGCTTGCCATACATCCGGGTTCGAAGGAAAAGGCCCAGGAGATAGAATGCACGCGCTCCTTAAAGATGCTCGGGGAGTCGCTTGAGGGCAAACCGGTCCCGAAGCCAAGCTGCAAGGCCCCGGAGATAGACAGGAACATCGCCCTTGGGAAAAAGCTGGGCATAACCGGGACCCCCACGATCATACTTCCGGACGGAGAGATGGTGGTTGGGGCGCTGCCTGAACCGGCCCTGCTCGACCGCATAGACCAGTCCTTAAAACAGTTGAAGCATAAAAAATAGCGCCGCTCCGGGTTTTTTGCCGGATCATTCCCCCCCGCGGGTGTCAAGTGCGTTACCGCCATTCCCGTGAAGGCGGAAATCCTCCTCAGTGTGGTGTTTCAGAAATAACCGCCATAAGTCATTCCGGCCAGATTTATTCTGATTGCGGATAAAAACGGGTGGAATCGTCATTAAAAGATTGATTCCCGGCGCGCTTTGGCTTGCGGGAATGACAACGAATTAATGCCAGGAAGTTTTGAAAAAAACGCCTTGCTAGTGTAATGAGTCTAACGATCTTTACATTTGTTCGAGTATTTTGGCCGTCATTCCCGCATGTAGTAAGCGGGAATCCAGCGACGTTGTCTTATGGCCGGCAAAAATCAAAGTCACTGGATTCCCGATTAAGACCTTGGGAATGACGAAAAAACGGATTTATTTCCTGGAGCTTTCTAATGTAAAGATGCGTTAGACTTACTGCACTAGTTGTTTTCTTCCACAGGCACATCCAGTTTTATGTGGAGCTCTCTCAGCTGTTTTTGCTCCACGGCTGACGGCGCTCCGCTCATCAGGTCGAACGCCTTCGAGGTCTTGGGGAAAGCTATGACGTCCCTGATGGACTCCGCCCCGCAAAGGAGCATCACGAGCCTGTCCAGCCCCAGGGCCAGCCCGCCATGCGGCGGGGCCCCGAACTGGAGGGCGTCAAGCAGGAAGCCGAATTTCTTCTGCGCGTCCTCCCTGGATATGCCAAGCATCTCGAACATCCTGCTTTGCAGCTCCTGCCTGTGGATACGGATGGAGCCGCCGCCTATCTCGTAGCCGTTAAGCACTATATCGTAAGCCTTTGCCGTAAGAGAGGAAAGCAGGGCCTTGTCGTTAATGTCGCCAGTGAGGATCCGCTCCACCAGGCCGCGCTGCACCGCGCCCGGGCCGACCTCGACGAACGTCCGCACTCCGGCCGCGT
>JAKAJM010000033.1 GCA_021813765.1 Nitrospirota bacterium | reverse complement strand
TTTTATTTGAAACCAGAATAGATCTGGCCGGAATGACGGCTACAAAGGAATGCAACATTAGGGTCTACGTCAAAAGACCGCCAGCCTCAATCCTCTTTTTAACCCGCCTTCTCCTTTGCCAGCCGTCAAATTTATGGCAGGCAGGCGCAAGTCATTAAAAGTAAAGGTTCTTTTTGTTTGGCATATTAATTGCAAATCACTGGGCAGTGTGCAGGATATCAGTTTTATGCGTTTTTGAGACAAGAGGAGAAAAAATTTGGAAAATCTGACATCTGGCAAAGCGTCAGTCACGATCGTTGAGCCTCCGGGCTATCCTCACAGCTCCGCCTTCCGCGAGATCGCCGAAACCGTCTGTTACGGGCTTGATGCGCAGGTAAAAAAGATCGGCATAAACAGCTACATCGAGGATGGCCTGAACATTATTTGCGGCGCGCACCTGCTTACCCCAAAGCAGATGGAAAAGCTTCCGGAATGCTCGGTGATATATAACCTGGAACAGGTCGGTCCCTCTTCCATGTGGGGGGGGATAAAACCCCTGCTGGGGCGCTTTCCCGTCTGGGACTACAGCATGCGCAACATCGAGGCGTTCAGAGCCATGGGGTTTGGCGGCGCCGTGTTCCACGTCCCGATAGGGCACAGGCCGGAGATGACGAGGATAAAGCCGGCTGCCAACCAGGATATAGACGTCCTTTTCTATGGCTCCATAAACGAGAGACGGAAAAATATACTTGAAGCCTTGAGTCGTGAGGGCCTTAGGGTCAAAACGCTTTTCGGTGTTTACGGGGCTGAGCGCGATGCCTATATCGCCAGGGCGAAAGTGGTCCTTAACCTGCATTTTTACGAGTCCAGCATCTTTGAACTGGTCAGGGTCTCTTATCTCCTTCAAAACAGGAAGGCGGTTGTCGCGGAATGCAATGAGAATACCGAAATAGACGGGGACATCCTGGGCGCATTCGTTCCCGCGCGTTATGAACGCCTTGTCCATGAATGCAAGGCCCTTGTCAAGGACGGCGGAAGAAGAAAGGCGGTCGAAGCAGCTGCCCTGGAGCGGTTCTCGGCCAGGGACGAGGGCGTTTATCTGGAAGCGGGACTGGCATGGGCAAATTCATTTCTGGAAAAGAAAGCGAATAACGGCGGTCTTTCATGCTCATTTCCCGCGGACTTTCCAAAAAGGATGAACATGGGCAGCGGAAAGGACTTCCGCCCCGAATTCCTGAATGTGGACTGGAACGATTACTGGGGCCCGGACGTAGTGCTTGACCTCAACGAGCCTTTACCCTTCGGAAAGCCTCTGTCTTCGGCCCGGTTTGGCGAGATCATCCTGAGTGGAAACAGTTTTGACGAGATCATAGCAAATGACCTCTTTGAGCACATACGCGAGCTTCCGGTGCTTATGACGTCCTGTCTTAAGCTGCTTAAGGACGGAGGGGAGCTCAGGCTGAAGGTCCCTTACGACCTGAGCTACGGCGCATGGCAGGACCCGACCCATGTTCGCGCCTTTAATGAGAAGAGCTGGCTTTATTACACGGACTGGTTCTGGTACATGGGATGGAGGGAATCAAGGTTCGATCTGGCCTTGATGAAACTGAACCTGAGCGATTACGGCAACTCATTGAGGGACAAGATGCCGGATGAGTCCCTGCTCAGGCAGCCGCGTGCGGTTGATGATCTGGAGGTCGTTTTGCGCAAGCGTCCACTGACCCGGGAGGAACTCGATTTTGCAAGAGAGAAAAACAACGGATGCAAAAACCCTTACGTGCCCGCAAAAGGAAGAAGGGAAGGTCCTGTTCCACCGGCGGTCCATGCCGGGAAGGGTGAGGAAAGGGTAGCTGGCACGGGGGATATGGATCCGGACTGTGAGGGGCCAGTTTTAAGGAAAGACGGATCCGCGCAGAAGGAAGGCCCTGCCAGGGAAGAAAAGGATGACGCCGGAATGAGCGGGCTTGTTTCCATAGTGGTGGCCGTCCCCAACCGGATCAAGGAGATACAGAAGTGTCTCGGCAATATAGAGAAGCATACCCCAGAGCCGCATGAGGTGGTCCTTGTTGCAAGCGAAATAGAAACCCCTGCTTCCTCTGCTACCGCAAGGTGGCTTAAAAAGCATGCTGCCGCCACCCCCGGATATAAGTTTATTGAAGCAAGCGGGGCCGGCTATGCGGCCCTGTACAATGAGGGCGTCAGGGCCTCCTCAGGCCGGTACATTGTTTTTCTGGACAGCGGCGTGGATGTGGCCGAGGGTTGGCTTCAGGGGATGCTTGGCTGCATGAAAGATATCGAGCGTGGCCCGGCAGAGGAGGCGTCAGGCGCACCCATGATCGGGCCTGTGTGTAGCCATGCGGATGGATTGCAGAAGGCGGAGCCATGGCTTTTGGGGGAAGAACCGGACAAGAATGCGGAATCGGGCCGGCAGGAGCGCTCGCGCGATTCCAGTGCCAGCCACATGCACCGCCGTATCCCCGTTCAGAGACTGGACGATTTTTGCATACTGACCGGCCGCGCATTATTTGACAGGGCGGTTTTTTTTGATGAGGTCTTCGGGTCGAGGCGCTATGCCGTTTTGGACCTTATGCAGCGCGCGGTGTTCGAGGGCTCAAGATGTTTCATAGCTGCCGGAGCCCATGTTTACAGGGACTCACAGGAGGCGGCAAAAACGGAGGAAGATGACAGAAGCAAAAACGCTTTCGAGAATAAATGGGGGTCTCTGGATCCTCAGCGCCCCGAGGCAAAAAAGCTCCGCGCACTCGGTCTTTTTGAATCAGGCGTAAAGGCGGAGCAAAAAGGCGACCTTGGAAAGGCGGTGGAGAACCTTGTCGAGGCCATAAAGAGCTCTCCCATGGACAATTCGATATTCTCAAAGGGTCTCTATTACAGGTTCGCCCGCGTGCTTATCCGAAATGGTGAATTCGGGCACGCGCTTGAAGTCCTCTCAAAGCTTCCGGACGGGGAGGGCACTTCTGTCCCGCATAAAAAAGATGCCGCATGGCTTGAGCTTGCAGGATATTGCAAGGACGGCCTAGGGGAGGCTCTGGAGGCGGAAAAACTGGCCCGCGCGGCGCTTGACCTGAACAGGGGGGCGGGCGCCCTGAACCTGATGGGGCTGATCGAGTTCAAAAAAGGAGCTCCGGAAGATTCCAAAATTTCGAGAGACAAGGCCGCCTTATTTTTTGATGAGGCAATAAAGGCCGATGGCGGCTACGGCGAGGCATACGCCAATCTTGGCGCCCTGAGGTGGGCGGAGGGCAGGCAGGAGGAGGCATTCGGGCTTTTCGAAAATGCTTTTATCCTTACCCCCGCTTCGGAGGACATAATCACAAATTATTACAGCGCTCTTATTGGAATGTCCGGACTTTCAGGAAAAGCGGACCTGCTTGGCAGGGCCGTAGAGATGATAAAACAGGCAATTTTCTTTTATCCGGCAAAAAAGCGCCTGAGGCATATACTGGCTGAGTTTTACTTCAGGAACGGCCGGAACAAAGAGGCGCTTGAGGTGCTTGAAGATCTCTTTTTGTCGTTCGGGGCCGATGACGACTCTCTTTCTGTCGCCTTAAGGATAAGGGACATGCTTGGCCCGAAGGAAATCGTAACGAGCGAAGCCGGGGAAGGAAAAGACAAAAAAACAAAAACGCTTTCCGTGTGCATGATAGCAAAAAACGAGGAAAAGAACATCGTCCGCACGCTTCTTAACCTGAGGCCCGCAGCCGACGAGCTGGTAGTCGTGGACACTGGCTCCTCTGACCGCACGAAAGACATTGCCCGGGCGCTGGGGGCAAGGGTCTTTGATTTTGCGTGGACCGGGGATTTCTCGGCGGCCAGGAATTTCTCCCTGTCAAAAGCCAGGGGGGAATGGATATTGGTGATGGATGCGGACGAGGTCATATCCCCGGCGGACCGCAAGGAGTTGAGGGAGCTTACAGATGGCAAGACCAATACGGCATACGCAATAACAACAAGGAATTATGTGCTTTCTCCCGGGGCCTGGGGCTGGGTTGAAAACGACGGGGCCTATGCGGAAGAGGCCGGAACGGGCTGGGTACCCAGCACAAAGGCAAGGCTTTTCCCAAACGATGAGAAAATACGCTTCAGAAATCCCGTGCACGAACTGGTCGAGGCCTCTCTTGAGGAGGCCGGCATAAAGGTTGTGCTGTCCAGCATACCTATTCACCATTACGGAAAACTGATTTCCGGAAAGGTAAAGGAAAAGGGCTCGGACTATTACGAGATGGGCAAGACCAAGCTCTCCCAAAAAGGCGGAGATGATTTTAAGGCGGCCATGGAACTGGCCGTGCAGGCAGGAGAGCTCCGCAGGTGGGAAGAATGTCTTGAAAACTGGAGAAAGGTCGCATCAATCAGGCCCGGTTACCGGGAGGCGTATCTTGGGATGGCGGACGCCCTTTGGGGGCTTGGGCGCTACAAAGAGGCCATGCAAGCCATTGACGACGGTTTCGCTTCCCCTCTGGACCGCATGGAGACAAGCCATTTATATGCGCGCTGCCAGGTGTTTGCAGGAGAGGCGGAGGCCGCAGTGTCCCTGCTTGAAAAAAGCACGAGCAAACACCCCATGGTCCTGTCCACGCTCGCGCTGGCATGTCTTTGCACAGGCAGGAAAGCAAGGGCAGTGGAACTTTCAAAGCAGGCCGGACGCTCACTCAACATGCCTGCCCTGCTTGCCGATTACGCAAAAAAATTGATCGAGGCCGGAAGGAGCGATTACGCTGCCCCGATCATCGAACACCTGACCGGGAAAAAGATAGCGGACCCGGCCATGCTGGCCAATGCCTATCTTCGGGGTGCGGGCGCCGGAAGCCCGGACCTTGCTCTGCCCGGCGAAGCCCAAGGGGAAGATGAAAACCGCGCTTCCCAGGAGGATGGGTCTTCCGTCCCCGGAAATGCCGCTCCCTGCAGGCCCGAAGCTTCAGGCAATATCCTGGTAATAGACCCGCGCTTGCCGTGGTTTGACAAGACGTCCGGCTCATTGAGGCTTTTTTCCATTCTCCGGCTTCTGAAAAAACAGGGCTATCATGTCACTTATATTGCGCGCGACGGAATGAACCAGGAAGATTACATAAGAGTTCTGGAAAAAATGGGGATAGAGGTCCATGCCACGGACCCGCAAAAATTGAAGCAAATAGGGGTAGGCATCCATGGAAGGCAATTTCCAAAAATCGATTTGAAGCGCATACTGGCCGAACGGTCTTATGAAATAGCCATTTTGTCTTTCTATGATATCGCTGAGCAGTATCTGCCTGAAATAAGGGCCTGTTCCCCAAAGACAAAGATCCTGATAGACACTGTGGACATCCATTTCGTCCGGGAACAGAGGATGGCCCGGTTAAACAAAAATGAAAAGTTGATGAAGAAGGCCAAAGATACAATGGCCAAGGAGCTGGCAATTTACCGCAAGGCCGACGCCATTATAACGGTCACGGAAAAAGACTGGGAACAGGTGAAGGACCATCTTCCCGGCATGGCGCACTATGTTATACCCAACATTCATGCCGCGGACAATGGCCCGGTGGATGCGGACGGCCGCTCGGGCCTGGTCTTTGTCGGGAACTTCAACCATTTGCCCAATGTGGACGCCGTAAGCTGGTTTCTGCGGGAGATATTCCCCAAGGTTAAGGAAAAGATGCCGGACATGACGTTAACGATCGTCGGGCCGCATCTTCCAAATGATATTGTCTCTTTGAAAAGCGATGATATCATTGTGGCCGGGTACGTGCCCAAAACAGAACCGTATCTGAAGAAGGCCAGGGTCTCCATCGCCCCGCTCAGATATGGCGCAGGTATGAAGGGCAAGATCGGGGAGGCCATGTCCCACGGTCTTCCGGTGGTGACAACCTCCATTGGGGCGGAGGGCATGGGGCTTGCCCACGGTGAAACGGCCATGATAGCGGACACGCCTGAAAGCTTCGCGGAATGCGTGGTGAGGCTGTGCTACGATGACGGTCTCTGGCGGCGGATAGCGGCCAGTTCAAAGGAGTTTATCGGGGAAAATTTCTCTTTTAGGAAAGTTGGCGAGCAGTTGGCCCATATGCTTGGGAGCATGGCCGGTGAGGGGCCTGCAGCCGCGCCTAATAGCGGCAGCAGGCGGAAAACCGGCAATGTGCTTGTGCTTGGCATATATCTGGCCGACCAGGCTAACAACGTCGATGAGCTCGTAAAGCAGTTCAATGCGCCCCGTAAATGGAAAGTGACGCAGAAATGGGCGGCGATAGGGAATCGAAGTGTTAACGGACACGTTGGAGAAGTTACATATAAACAGTTTCAGGAGGGCCTTCCCAAGTTCACCCTTTTAAACAGGATGCTCTCAGATGTTGACCTGCAAAAATACGATTACGTAGTTGTTTGCGATGACGACATAAAAATGGAAGATGGCTTCCTGGACAGGTATCTGGACATTGTGGGCAAATACGACTTTGCCCTTGCCCAGCCGGCCCGGACCCATAACAGTTTCATAGACCACCATTTTGTCGAGCAGATGACGGGGCTTGAGGCCAGGCGGACGCTATTTGTAGAGATTGGCCCTCTTTTTTCCGTGCGTAAGGACATTTACGCCGATATTTTCCCGTTTGACGAGACCTCGCCAATGGGGTGGGGATATGATTTCGTATGGCCTTGCGTTATAGAGCGACGGGGGCTGCGAATGGGGATAGTGGACGCTGTTCCGGTGGACCACAGCATGCGGAAACCGGTGAAAAACTATAGTTATGATGAGGCCCGCGCGCACATGGAAATATATCTCTCCAAGAACAAAAATTTGTCAAGAGGGGAAGCGTTCAGGATATTGGAGACTTATGCGTAGAGAGAAAGACAAGGGGAACTGGACAGGAGCATGAAATCTATTGTAGACAGGCTCGAAAAGGAACGTCCTTCATTTCATGATGATGGAAAAGGGGGATTGATATCCTGGAATTCAAATACTAACCTGCTCAGGGCGATCGAGCGCAGTTTGTCTGCAGGGATGCGTACACTTGAAATCGGGTCTGGCTACATTACGGTGATGTTTCTGAACAATAAATGCCGTCATACGGCCATCTCTCCCGTTCAGGCTGAAGCGGACCGTATCACCGCTTACTGTAACGCCTTGGGGATTTCCACTGGCGATTTCGAATTTCATGCAGGGCAGTCTTATGACTTTCTTCCCGGTCTGCCACGTGAAAGTTTCGATCTGATCCTTATTGACGGCGCCCACAGATTCCCTTTTCCGCTGGTGGACTGGTTTTTTTGCGCGATGCTCCTGAAAAAGCATGGACTGATAGTGATCGATGATACGGACCTGATGAGCTGTCAATTACTGCTGAGATTCATGATGAACGATGACCACTGGGAACCGTTGGACGTGAGGGAAAACTTCGGCATTTTCCAAAAAAAGGGCGATCACAACTATCCTTTGGAATGGCAGGGCCAATTTATTTCCAAGGAAAAAATAGCGAGGCCAGAGGACCTTATGAACGCTCTCTATGGGGAGAATATTTTTGATGCGGACAATGATACTTTGTCTCTGAGCGTGATAATCTGCACGTACAACCGCGCTGAGCTTCTGGAAATGGCCCTTGAAGGACTTGAACGTCAGACGCTCGGGAAGGATAAATTTGAGGTAATCCTAATTGATGACGGATCCGCCGATAACACCAGGGCTGTTGCGCAGTCGTTTGCCTGCCGGTTGCCGTTAAAGTATTTCTACCAGAAAAATGCTGGGTTGGCCGCGGCCAGAAACCATGGCATTTATGTTTCAAAGGGTAAAATACTTTTTTTTGCCGATGATGATGATATTATGTCTCCAACACTCCTTGAGGAGCATCTCAAGACACACAGGCGGTATCCGCAGCACAATTTCGCCGTCCTGAACTACACCGGGTGGGCGCCCGGACTTCATGTGACGCCGCTTATGCATTTTGTTACCGAGGTTGGATGCTTTTTATTTTCATACCCGCACATAAAACATGGAGATATCCTGGATTACACCTACTTCTGGGGCGGAAGGTCTTCATGCAAGAGGGATTTTTTGATAGAGCACGGCGTCTTTAACCCGGTGTTCCGGTTCGGTTGCGAGGACATAGAGCTGGGATACCGTCTTTCCAAGGCGGGCTTAAGGGTGGTGTTCAATAAAAACGCGGTGTCTTACATGGCCCGCCCAGTGAATTTCGAGGACTTTTGCAATCGGCTGATAAAGCAGGGCAGATCTCAGTACGTTTTCAGCACTTTGCACAATGACCCTGCCGTTCACAGATGGGCCGAGCTACCGATGGCCGGAAAATGGCCCGAACTGGAAGGCTCATTCGCCGGCATGAAAAAAGCGGCAACGGAGCTTGATATGTTTGTGAACGGTGAATTAAAAAAAGGCGTGGAAATAGACGCCACTATCAGAGAACATCTTCATAAGGCCTATTGGTGGATTTTCAAGGCATGTAAGATAAAGGGCATAATACAGGCAAAAGAGGATTTGGAAGGGTCCCCACGCAAAACTTTGGGCCAAGGTCCTGATGCCGGGCGTCAGGCAGAGCAGGCAGGCGTTGTCGCTCCCGAGAGCCCGGACCTGACACTGACGCTGCCATTTGACCAATATCAAAGATACAGGATGGTAGCGGATATTATAAACAGGTTCAGGCGGGGTAATGAAAGGTTCAGAATAATTGATGTGGGTGCAGGTGCCGAAGAATATCTGAAAAAATTCCTTCCCGGGGACGATATAATCTGCCTTGACAAGGAGTACCCGGAATCGCTGACCCGGAAAGGTAATTTTATTTCGGGAGGCTTCACAAGATTGAGTCCGGAGGAAAATTATGATTTTGTTGTATCGATAGACTGTTATGAGCATATAGAGCCGGCAGAAAGAGAGCTGTTTGTAAACAAGCTGATCGATTCCTCCAGGATATGCACCATAATCGCGGCCCCATTCGACACCGAAGGCGTCAGCGAGATTGAGATACGGGCCAATGAATCATACAGACTGGCACGGGGCTCGGACTACAAATGGTTGCAGGAACACATTCAAAACGGACTTCCGTCGCTGGACCATACCTTGCAGCTTGTGAAGAATCGTGGTTTTGAACCCGTTACTATTCCGAACGGATATCTTGAGCGTTGGTTCGAGATGATGCCAATATACCTGCTTGCAGAGGGAAGGAACGAGTTTGCGGAGATTCTGCGCGCCCTTTCAGTTTTTTACAACGTGAATTTTTATTCAAATGACAACAAAACTCCCGCATACCGGCAAGTGTTGATCATAAATAAAACGAAGGGGCCGGAGTCGCCTTCATTCGATGGGCTGGTCTCAGCGCGTCCTGAGACTGATGAAGATTTTGAATTCAGAAAGCAATTGCTTGGGGCCTATCTTGAGCAAATAAAATGCTTGTTCCGGATGGTGGAATCTGATGACAGGGATTCTTTTTTGGAGGAGCTTGCACAAAGAGCCGATTACGTTAAGAAACTGGAGGTCAAACTGAATGAGAAAATCGCACATGAAGCCACTATAAGAGACAAGGAAGGCCGATATCTGACCAAATGGGTGAATTTTGAGTTTTGTTCTTCCTGCAATTTGCGCTGTAAATGGTGCTCGCTGGACCATACCAAAAAAAGATCGCTGATGACCGTTGAAGTGCTGGCCAGGGCACTGGATGAACTGTCTGCGAACCCGAAATTCGATATAGACCGTATCGATCTGCATAATGCAGGGGAGGTGCTGCTTCACCCTGAACTGGAAGGAATGCTCGGCGTCATCAAAGAAAAAAAGGAGTCGTTCCGCCGCAAGCCGACCGTACACCTGCTGACCAATGCCACACTGCTTGATGAAAGGCGGACCGCGGTGATAACTGGGGCAGATGTCCTGGATGAGATAAGGTTCAGCATGGATGGCGGGAACCTGAATAATTATAAGGAAATAAGGCGCGGAGCCGATTGGGAAACTGTAAAAAGTAACGTTCTGAATTTCATTGCGAAAAACAGGGAAAAAGGGGGCAGGATCAAAACCGGGGTCATCTGTATCGTGCCCCCGGAGATGCCCCTCAAAACGGAGTGGATGGATGACGACTTCCGCACTCTTTTTTCCCGGATCGACAACGTCGAGCTCCGACACCCGCATAACTGGGACGGGAGCAGGGACCTTCATCTGGCGAGGAACATATACAAAACGGAAGGGCGGTTATGCAAGTTCCTTCTTAAAAATCTTGTGATTTTGCCAAACGGGGACGTTACAGTGTGCTGCGCGGACCTGAATTCTCGCGGAGTCATCGGAAATATAACGAAAAATTCGCTTGAAGATATATACCTTTCCGGTCGGCGTATGGACATGCTTGATCTGTACAGAAACGGCAAAATGGAGGATATAGACCTCTGCAAAGACTGCGCGGGCTACTACGAATAATTTTTCAAATTTGCCCCTGTGCATTTTTCTGCTTTCCACCCGGACGGAAGCCAGGCGATATAAAAACTTCATGCTTGGCAACCTATCGATTTTATTGATTAATTTTTTCAATTAAAGTTTTCTTCCCCCTATTCCGATAAATAACTTAAAGGTTCAAAGCGGCTCCAGGAAGGAGGTGACCCGCGGGACTTTCGGGGGCCGGAAAAGGACCTTTAAACGGCAAGGATGCCGGAAATAAAATTCACGGAGGAAGAAAAAATGTCATTAGTAATCAACACCAACCTTTCATCGATCGACGCACAGAGGAACCTCACTGTAACCGGACAGGACCTTAGCGTGGCCATGCAGAGGCTTTCTTCCGGCCTCAGGGTCAACTCTGCAAAGGACGACGCCGCGGGCTACCAGATCGCAAGCAGCATGACCGCGCAGATAAACGGCCTGAACCAGGCGGTCATGAACACGAACAACGCAAACTCCATGGTGCAGACGATGATGGGCGCCATGAACCAGATCCAGGACGCCCTGCAGAGGATGAACGAGCTTGCGGTCGAGGCCTCTGACGGCAGCACCCAGAACGACCTTACGTCGCTCAACGACGAGTACCAGGCGCTCATGTCGGAAATAGACACTATCGCCAACCAGACCAAGTTCAACGGCACGAACGTGCTCAACAGTGCCGCTGCCATCACGTTCCAGATAGGCTATGAGAACAGCAGCAACGATCAGCTGGCCATAACAACCGTCAACGAGACTTCCTCCGCGCTGACCATAAACAGCACAGACCTCCTGTCTCAGACGGATGCGCAGTCTGCCATAAGCTCGGTCGTAAACGCCCTCAATAAGATAAGCCTTGACGACGGGACCCTGGGCGCGGTCAGCAACAGGCTGGACACCCAGGCGGCAAACCTCCAGAACGTTTCGGAAAACACCACGGCTGCGCGCTCCCAGATAGTGGACGCGGACTTCGCCGCGGAGACTGCGGAGATGACGAAAGACGAGGTCTTGCAGCAGGCCGGCATATCGGTCCTGGCGCAGGCCAACCAGCAGCCCCAGATGGTGCTTAAGCTGCTTCAGTAAAATGAGGCAGGCGGAAGGGGTTTTTTGAAAATCAAAAATCCCCTTCCGCCGCTTCCTTAAAGGTGGGCCATGGATATTAAGAGCGCTTCGAATCATACTATCGGGGGTCAGGTTTCCGCAGCGGCGAAAACAAAGCCCGGGGCCGTCCAGGCGCAAGCGAGGGCCCAGGGGCGGAAGGCCGATGGCACGGAGAATGCGGGAGCGCAAAGCTCCGCGAAGAAGGCCGAGGCCCAGACGGAGCAGGCGCAGGGCAAAACGATCTTCGCAGTTGACAGCAACAACAGGGTGGTAATACAGATGCTTGACGCAAACGGCAAGGTCCTGCAGCAATTGCCGCCGGAAGAGTTTGCCCCGGTTGCCAAGGAGCTCAAGGCGCTCATGAAAAACCTTTTCAGCAGGGAGGCGTAAAATGACCGAATGGTCGGGTCTGGTAACAAATTCCACAGGTTTTTATTCAGGGCTCAATATCCAGCAGATCGTGAGTACGATCGTGCAGGCCGACAGTCAGCCCCTGACCGACCTCCAGAACAAGGTGAGCGCAGACCAGGCCCAGATAAGCGCCTATGGAAGTCTTGCAAGCTCGCTTTCAGGATTGAACACCCTTTCTCAGAGCATGGAGCTTCCCACTATTTATGGGATGGCGGCAACATCCTCGGACAGCTCCGTCCTGACGGGGACGGCAAGCTCCACGGCGGCTGCCGGCGCTTACAGTATGACTGTAAGCCAGCTTGCGCAATCGCAGAGCATATACTCGGCCGGGTTTGCCTCCGATACTTCGACCGCGGTCGCCAATTCCGGCGACACGGGGTTTCAAATACAGGCCGGAAACGGAAACTCGGCCACCATAACGTATGATTCGACAAACAACGTCTTTGACTTTGGAGGGCAGACCTACTCAAACAGCCTTCAGGGCGTGGAAAGCGCTATCAACGCGGCAAGCCAGGCTGACAGCCTGGGGGTGGCCGCTTCGATAATAAATAACGGCTCAGCCTACCAGTTGGTGATGACCTCCAACAGCACGGGTGCGGCAAACAGGATGAAAATAATGGTCGAGCCGTCCGGCAGTTCCTCGTACGGGGATGCCACCGGCACAACCGGGATCAACCAGCTTGCCTTCGACCCTGCATACAATTCAAACGGCAGCGTGAGCGGCTACGGCGCGTACACTAACATGCAGCAGTCCATGGCGGGATTGGACGCCAACCTCACATTAAACGGCATTAGCGTAACGCGATCCACAAACGACATCACAGACCTCATAAGCGGAGTGACGATCAACCTCCTGCAGACCAGTTCGACAGCGGTAAATCTGACTGTCGCGAACGACAACGCCGGGTTCACCACCCAGATAAACAGCTTTATCTCCACTTACAACACGGTCATGAGCGCGATAGGCAACGCCCTGGGCAACCAGTCCAAGCCGGGCGCGCTCTACGGGGACACCCTGACCGGGGACCTTCGTGAAACACTCTACAGCATGACGACGAATTCATACAATGGCACCTCCCTTGCGGCCCTTGGCCTGACTCATGACAGCAACGGAAACCTTACGCTCAATACGACCACGTGGAACGCCGCGCTTGCGGCCAACCCCAGCCAGGTGCTTGGAGCGGTAAACCAGATGGCCTCATCGCTCCAGACCACGATGAACTCCTATATAAACAACATCATCCCCAATGCTGAATCCGGGCTGAACAGCCAGATATCGCTCTTCCAGCAGCAGGAGCAGCAGCAGCAAACCGAGCTCAACACCATACAGCAGGCGCTGACGCAGGAGTTCCAGGACATGGAGCAGACCCTTGGCTCGCTCAGTTCGCAGAGCACCTCCATGAGCAACATGTTGGGCTCCGGCACTACATCGACATCGACCAGCACAAGCACTAGCGGAGGGACCACGGCATGATAAGCCAGCAGTACGCAAGCAACGCATACATGAAGACAATGGTGAACACATCGGCGTCCAAGCTGGACCTGGTGATAATGCTCTATGACGGCTCCATAGAGTTCCTCAAGAAGGCAGTTTTCTATATGAACCAGAAGAATGTGGCCAAGAAGCTCCATTACATGGACAAGGCCATGGCCATCATCCAGCATCTCCAGGCAACGCTGAACATGGAGGCAGGCGGCGAGATCGCCCAAAACCTCCAGAGGCTCTATATGTACATGCTCACGGAGCTTACCATCGCAAATATAAGGAACGACACAGAGAAGATAAGCCGCGTGGAGGGACTGTTAAGGACGCTCCGTGAAGGCTGGAAAGGGATAAGATGACAATAAATCCGTTCCAGATAAACCAGATGATGCAGACGTACAACAGGACCCTCAAGCTGACTCCAGGGACACTTCTTGAAAAGGAACAGCCAGAGCCCGAGGACGTCGTGATGATATCATCTGAGGCCAAGAAGAAACAGATCCTCCAGGAGGCCAAAGGCGAGGTGCTTGAAAGGATAAGGCATGCAAAATAAGCCCTGGTACGCCTTTTGGGGCTCCAGGCCGTGAATAAAAAGGATTTCAGGATCCTTGTTGTAGACGATGATGACATAGCCCGTGAGGTCGTGGGCTCTGTTTTGTCCAGGGAGGGGTACTCCGTGCTGTCCTCCCGCGACGGGCTCCAGGCTATAAGCGCGCTTATGACGGAGGACGTTGGGATGGTCATAACGGATTTCAGGATGCCAGGGGCCGACGGGCTTGAGGTCCTTAAATCCGCAGTCAGGGTAAGCCCGGACATCTCGGTGGTCATAATAACCGCCTACGGAACGCTCGACAGCACGCTGGAGGCCATTGCGGAGGGCGCATACGATTACCTTACCAAGCCCTTCAAGATACAGCAGATCATCATCGTGGCCGACAAGGCGTTCCGCAAGGCGAAGCTGCTCAAAGAGAACCGTGACCTGCGGCAGCAGCTCAGGGACACATACAGGGACGTAAAGCTCCTGAAGGCGGTTTCCGACAGCGGGAATCCATGTATTACCGCGGACTGGATAGAGAAGGTCGAAAAACTCAAATCCAGCAACATACTCAGCCTGGCTGAAGCGGAAATCCTGAAAGAGAGGTTGATCAGGGGGGATGGAAAGCAGGATTTTAATAGTTGACGACGACCCTGTAGTAAGGGAAGTCCTGGAGCAGATCATAGCGCGCGTTGCCGGGCATAAGCCTGATATCGCCCGCGACGGGCTTGAAGGGCTCCAGAAGGTCCAGGACAATGATTACGATATTATCTTCACGGACCTTAAGATGCCGCGGCTTGGGGGGATGGACTTTCTCAAGGAAATAAAGAAAATAAGACAGGACGCTTCCGTAGTGGTGATCACAGGGTTCCCGACCGTGGAGAACGCCGTGAACGCCATGAAGGAGGGGGCCGATGACTTCATAACCAAGCCTTTCAGCATAGATTCGGTCCAGAACGTGATCAGCAGGCTGCAAGGGGCCAGGGAGCTGAGCATCGAGGGCGGCGGGAAAAGCCTTTCTCCCGAGTCGGTAAAGCGTCTGAACGCCGACCTTTTTTCAAAGATACAAAAGATAAACCTCCTTCACGCCATCAGCTCCGAGCTGGACGGGATAAACAGCAATTTTGAGGTCTACGAGAAGGTCGTGGGAATGACTTCCAAGCTGCTTTTCGCAAGGGAGGTCTCTTTCGGGCTCGTTGAGTCCGGGTACCTTAAAATAAAAAAATCGAAGGGCACCGGGGAGCGGGACGTCCCCATCGCCGGAAGCTTCCTGGAGAAGGTCCTCAAAAACGGAAAGCACTACGTTGCTCCTGCCGGTGAGGTCAACCCGCACACGGGAAACCTCCTTACCGTCCCCATGCTTTCCATCCCCTTCTCAATAAACGGCGAGGTCTACGGCATTCTCAACGTTTCGGAAAAGACCGATGGAACGAGTTTCAGCGAGGATGAGATCGGGCTGGTCCTCACGTTCGCCAAAAAGGCCGCCCTCAGGATAGAGAACAATGCGCTCTACGATGTTTTCTACTCAAGCATGGTCAGCGCCCTGAAATCGCTTGTAAACAGCATAGAGGCAAGGGACTCGTATACCAAGCAGCATTCCGAGCGGGTGACAAAATACGCCATTCAGATAGCCGAGGAAATGGGGCTTGGCGAGGAGGAAAAAAACGTTATAGGTTTTGGCGGGTACCTGCATGACATAGGCAAGATAGGGGTTAGGGACACCGTCCTGCTTAAGCCGGGCGTGCTGGACGAGGACGAGCTGGCCGAGATAAAGCTCCATCCCATCATAGGAGACAACATAATGGCCCCGCTCAGGTTTCTGCCCAAGGAAAAGGCCCTTATCCGCCACCACCATGAAAGGTTCGACGGCAAGGGCTATCCGGACGGGCTTACGGGAGAGCAGCTGCCCATTATAGTGAGAATACTTTCGGTTGCGGACACATATGACGCCATGACCAGTGTGAGACCCTACAGGTCGGCAAAACCCCACCAGTCCGCATTGAAGGAGCTGCTCAGGTGCTCCGGCACGCAGTTTGATGGCCAGGTCGTCCAGGCGTTCGGACGGACCCCGGCGGGCAAGGGTGTGAAGCTCTCGAACTCATGAGAGCACTGGACGATATAATGGAAAAATTCCATAATAATATACCGTCTGCCGCGGCCATTGCAGGCGGGGATGAGAAAGGCCAACAACCAGTGGACACGGCTGCAAGCGACAGAAAAAAAATAGTCTTCATGGGCGGCCCGCTGCCGGCCGGGGCGATAAGGTCCGCTTTCAGGTCGAGGAAAAAGGACTACAGGCTCAAATTTGTCCCACAGGCGGAGGCCATCGACATCGCCAGGGATGAAACCGTGATGGGCCTGTTCATGACCGCTCCTTTGCCCGGCGCGGACTGGCGGGAATTCATCAAGAAACTGAAGTTCCTTAACGGACAGATACCGGTGATCGTTTTGCAGGAGCAGGAGGACGAGTCCATGGCCCTGCGCGCGCTGGCGGAGGGCGCCTATGACTGTGCCGCCATGGACCGGCCCGGGTTTGAAGGCAGGCTGCCGTTCATGCTTGAAAAGGCGGCGGCCAGGAGCGCATACGACGCCAACAGGCACTGGCTTGAAAGCATAGTCTTTGAAAACCACACCAGATGGCTTGCCTTTTTCGACGCGATAACCGATTTCATTTTCATGGTGGATGAGAACGACAGGATACTGAAAATAAATGCGGCCCTTGCAAGCGCGTATGGCAAGCACCCTAAAGATGTGACCGGGATGAGGTGGCAGGACTTTCTTGGGCAGGAACTTGCCGCGGAGCTCAAGGCACTCAAGGGCAAAAACGGCTCCCAGCCCGCCGAGCGGAAGATAAAGGACGATTATTACCTTGTGAGCGTTTTCCCGCTCAGGTACGAGGAGCAGGACCTTACCATATATTTCCTCAAGAACATAACTGAAATGAGGCGGCTTAAGGACCAGCTCTTCTATTCCGATAAACTGGCGTCCATAGGGCTGCTGGTCTCCGGGGTGGCCCACGAGATAAACAACCCGCTTACGGGGATAATCGCCTACACGGAGCTTTTGAAGATGAGGGTTGCCGACGAGGAGCAGAGCGTTGTTGCCGGAAAGATAATGGCCAGCGCGGAGCGGTGCAGGAAGATAGTGGAAAACCTGCTTACCTTCTCCAGGCAGCGCACGCTTGCCAAGAGCTTTGAGTCCATAAACGATATCATAGACCGCACGGTGGAGCTGCGCAGTTACTGGCTCAGGCTGGGCGGTGTCGAGATAGTCAGGGACTATGGCGCCGTCCCCGCGTTTTTCATGGACACGCAGCAGATGCAGCAGGTGCTTTTAAATATCCTGATAAATGCCGAGCAGGCCATCTCTGACGGAGGGGTCGAAAAAGGCAGGATAGAGTTCAAGACCTCGTTTGACGCGGACAGCCGCAGGATGACGGTCAGGATAACGGACAACGGTCCGGGCATACCGGAGCAGATAATCGACAAGATATTCGACCCCTTTTTTACCACCAAACCAGTTGGCATCGGCACCGGACTTGGCCTTTCCATTTCTCACGGAATAATAGGTGAGCACGGGGGCAGCATCAGGGTGGAGAGGCCGGCGGAGGGGGGATGCCGTTTCATAATAGAGGTGCCCCAGAAGCAGACCGAGGAAATAATGAAGGAACAAGGGAAAGAGGGGGGCCGGTGATGGGCAGGTTGGCGATATGCTGATCATAATCGGGGCAATAGTGGTCGTGTTGGCGGTAGGCGGCGGATTCCTAATCGAGCACGGCAACCTGAGCATACTGTGGGACCCCGCCGAGCTGCTTATAATCGGCGGAGCGGCTTTTGGTTCGTTCCTGCTTGCCTCTCCCGCCAAGCTTCTGTCCGAGGTCATAAAAAATGTGCGAGGGTCGGTGGGCGGCGGCAGGAAACAGAGCAAGCGGAGGCAGCTCGATCTGCTTGTTCTGCTGTACAGGCTTTTCCACAAGGTGAGGAAAGAAGGGCTGGTGTCCATAGAGTCGGACATTGAAAAACCGTCGGCAAGCCCGATATTCAAGGCCTACGACAAGGGGTACGCGAACCAGGACGTCATCGATTTCATATGCGACAACCTGAAAGTGATAATAACGACAAACGTACCCGCGCATGAGCTTGAGACGCTTATGGAACTGGAGATAGAGACCAAACAGAATGAAGCCCTTGGGCCATCTAGGGGGTTGGCCAAACTGGCAGATTCCCTGCCGGGTTTTGGCATAGTGGCGGCCGTGCTGGGGGTCGTCCTTACAATGGGCCAGATAGACCAGCCGCCTTCCATACTCGGACATGATATAGGCTCCGCGCTTACCGGGACCTTCATGGGGGTGCTCCTGAGCTACGGTTTTGTTGGCCCGCTGGCCACGAACCTCGAACACATGGCACGAAGCGAAGAGATAGATTTCCAGGTGATAAAAATTGCAATAGTTGCGTTCGTCGGAGGCGCTGCGCCCCAGATAGCAGTGGAGTTCGGACGCAGGGCAATCCCCGGAGATGATTGCCCCTCATTCAACGAACTTGAAAAGGAGCTCAGGGGCAAATGAACGACAGCGGCAAGGTAATTGTCAGAAAAAAAGTGAAGAAACACCATGCGGAGGGGCATGGCGGCGCGTGGAAAGTGGCCTATGCAGACTTCGTGACCGCCATGATGGCCTTTTTTTTGCTTATGTGGCTTATAACGATGGTTTCACCCGAAAAGAGGGCCAGGGTCGCCGAGTATTTCAAGCATTTCAACATTTTCACTGACACGGGGGAGTCGTTCATGAACAAGTCCAGCAGCGTCTTTGACGAATCCGGCTCCAACGCCTCGAAGATAGACCTGGACCTGCAAAAGAAGTTCCAGGGCCAGCAGGGCGGCGTAGACAACCCCCAACAGATAATGAAGGACCTGCAGCTGGCCATCCAAAAGGAGCTGGGCGACGCCAGCGACCAGATAAAGGTGGACATCTACGAAGGCGGGGTCCGCATCCAGGTGATGGATAAACGGGGGAGGCCGATGTTCGATTCCGGGTCCTCAAACCCGACACCTTACGCCAAAAAAGTGCTGGGCGTGATAGGCCAGTACATTAAAGGGTTGCCAAACAGGGTGGCAATCGAAGGCCATACGGACGCCCTCCCATATGTGAAAGGCAGTGAGACCAACTGGGATCTGTCCACGGAAAGGGCTCTTGCCACAAGGCGAATACTCCAGGCCGACGGTCTCGATCCATCGCGCGTATCGAGGGTTGCAGGATATGCGGACACCGTCCCGTTTGTCAAGGACGACCCCCTCGACCCAAGAAACAGGAGGATCAGCATCATACTGCTTTTCGGCGGGACCTATCACCGGCCCGGGTAGCGCGCATTTTTATGTCTTTCTGACCAATGGACAAAAACAGAAGATTCTATCTGAGGATATATCCCTCAAAAACGGACCCTGTCAAGCTTGCTTTCAAAGAGGGAGAACTGAAAAAAGTTGCCCCCTACGTGCAGGTAAGGGACATAAGCATCGGGGGCATAGGCCTGGAACTCTCTGATTCGGTGCCACAGCGCGAAAGTCTGTTCCTGCCCGGCACCCGGATAGATGAGATCGGCATTACCCTTCCCTTTGAAGGTCCGTGCATTTTTTCTGGCGTGGTGAGGTTCATGTACGAGGCGCTTCGCGGGGTGGAGTTCCTTTTGGACCATGTGGAGCAGAAAAAAGTGGCCAGGTACATATACATGAGGGAAATGGAGATGCTTGGCAGAAACACTTCAAAATGGGTCAGGGAGCCGGAGGCGGGTCTGGACGGGAAACGATACGGGTGGATGACGGAGCCTGAAGCAGGCGGCGAAGGCAATTCCCTGCTCAGGCACACGCCTGGAAAGAAAAAGATACTCGTCATAGATCCCTCACCCGCTAGACTTGGCAATTACTGCTTGCTGCTGTCCTCCTGCGAGTCCTTCGAGGTGTACTCCAGCGACTGCGGGAAGGCGGCGGAGACGGCGCTTCAGATAAAGCCCGACCTGATCCTGATGGACCTGTCGGAACCTGACCCTGAAGGACTGCAGGGCCACGTCATGAAACGGCTGAAGAGATATCCCGTGCTGAGCACGGTGCCTATTTTCATGGTGGCGACTGGAAACAGAAGGGAAGCCGTGCTTACGGCCATGCGGTACGGGGCCGACGATTTCATCATTAAAACGGCCGGTGAGGACCTCGTTTTAAGCAGGATAAAAGAATTTTTCAGGCAGGTATGACTCGAACCTGTCTCAAAATTGTTTCCGGCTGCAAGAGGCTGGATAGCTGCATACGGCTTTATCAAAGAAAAATCGTCCTCAGGCGCAGCGCTGCGGCGCCGCCGGGCGGTTTCCTCTTTCTTCCTTGTCTGCCATGATTCCATCACTCTTTCGCTTCAAAATCAATTTTTAGACAGGTTCTGTACACGATCATGCCGGGATTTTTTTAAAATCCTACTGTACGAGGCGGTCTAACGCCTTTTAAGCACCTCCCTGTACTGCAGTGCCGATTATCGTTATCGGGCACTCCTCAACGGCAGACCCCGCTGCTTATGGTGATAGCGGCAGAAATGGTCTCAAGCAGGATGGTGTCAAATTCATGGCAGGAAAAATCCTTTTTAAAGCAACTTTCAGTCCCACGAAAGCTAAAAAATATTTTTTACAGGGAAAACTTGACGAAGTAGGTTGCCCGTGTTATTATTTCTGGTCATGCTTACATTTACTTTACTTATCGCATTAGGCTCCCTGCTTGCCGGTTTTATCGGGGCTCTTACGGGCCTTGGCGGTGGAATAGTCATTGTACCCATGCTGACGATCCTTTTCCATGTGAACATCAGGTATGCCATTGGCGCGTCCCTGGTTTCCGTCATTGCGACGTCGTCGGGCGCCGCCTCCGCGTATGTCAAGGAAGGCTATACCAATATGAGGATCGGCATGTTCCTTGAGATCGCGACCACCGTCGGGGCTCTGGTGGGCGCGTTCCTGGCGATGTACATCGGGACCAACGTCATTGCCATACTCTTTGGGATAGTCCTTCTTTATTCGTCCTGGCAGACGATGAATCCCAGGCCGGCCCTGCAGCCGGGAGTGGACAAGCCCAACCGCATCGCCGAGATGCTGCGCATGGGCTCGACCTATCCGACTCCCGACGGGCCGCAGGCCTATATAGTTCAGGGCGTACCCCAAGGGTTTAGCATGATGTTTGGCGCCGGTGTTCTTTCGGCCCTGCTTGGCATAGGATCGGGCGCGGTCAAGGTGATCGCGATGGACCAGGCCATGCGCATACCTTTCAAGGTCTCCACTACCACGAGCAATTTCATGATCGGTGTTACCGCCGCTGCAAGCGCGGGCGTATATCTGCACCGGGGCTACATTGATCCGGCGCTGGCCATGCCGGTGATGCTTGGCGTATTGATCGGATCTCTTACAGGCGCCCGCATACTGCCGCATACCAAGACCAAAAAGCTGCGCATGATCTTCGCCGTGGTCCTCGTGGTGCTGGCGGTGGAAATGCTGTACCATGGCGTTTTCGGGGGGCAAATAGGCTAGGCATGTCCGGTATAAGAGAAAAAAAAGAGAGTTATTGGACCGACGAGCGGATGGAGCTAATTATCGGCAACCTGCTTCGTGCAGGGGTGATCATCGCCGCGGCGGTGGTGTTTCTGGGGGCCGTCATGTTTTTTATGCATCATGGGGGTGCTACTCCGTCTTACCGGGTGTTTGCCGGAGAGCCGGCATACCTGAGGGCGATAATGCCGGTTGTTCACGACGCTCTTGCCTTTCATGGACTCGGTCTGATGCAGCTTGGACTTCTGCTTTTGATCGCAACCCCGGTTGCGCGCGTGGCCTTTTCAATCGGGGCATTCGCGCTGCAGCGCGATTTCATGTATATCATTATTACCTGCATAGTGCTTGCGGTGCTGCTGTACAGCATGATGGGCGGCACCCTTTAGCCCAAGCCCGGCTGACAAGGCTAAATCAAGGATAATATCTCTCCGCGAAAGCCGCCGTTTTTAATTTGCAGAGATTTTTTTCTTTTTATGGAGCCAGCCGCGGGGTAAAAAGCCTGCGACTATTGAGGGTTTTTATTCCCGTGCCGCTCTATTTGACGATAGCAACCGTGCAATGGGCCGTGGAAACTACTCGGTATGAGACCGACCCTAAAAAAAGGTCTTCAATTTTGGACATTCCCCTGTGGCCCATTACTATGAGGTCACAGTTTTTCTCAGCGGCGAATTTGACTATGGTTTCAGCCGGATGCCCGACAGTGACCTCCGTAGCGACCTTCAAGTTTCTCTGGCCTGCCTTTTCCTCAAGCTTCTTTAAAATCCCTTTATATTCCTTGACCGCCGATTCCATGGGGGCATCCGTTTGAACAAAGTATGCCGCCTCCATCGGCTGCACTACCGAGAGGGCATAAAGCTCAAAACCCGCTTTACACGCGTCCGTTATCTCAAGGGCAAAATCAAAGGCCTTGTACGATTGCGTGGAGCCGTCTATGGCGACAAGAATTCTTTTGATCATCCGGCATTTCCTTTCGTAAACATCAAAATTTTACTGAACTTTCGACTACAGTTTACTACATTTTATTTTTTTTTGTTCGTGCGGGTTTTTTTAGGATGCAGTCTCAAGCGGGGGCCGCGCCGCTGCCTTGACATAATGAGAGGACATCGGCTACTTGCTTTATTTTTTTCTCTCCTGTAAGCTTTTTTAATGATGGATTTTGAAAGCCTTCTCAATGAGTCGGTAAGGCTCCACGGGCACCTGTGCGCAGGACAGGTGCTTGGGGTTCGGCTGTCCATTTTGGGATTAAGGGAAGCCGGCATCAACGACCCGAAGGGGGCCGACAGGAAAAACCTTATGGTTTTTGTCGAGATAGACAGGTGCGCTACGGACGCCATACAGTCCGTGACCGGCTGCAGCCTGGGCAAAAGGACCATGAAGTTTATGGATTACGGCAAGATGGCAGCAACTTTCGTGAACCTGAAAAGAAGCCTGCCTCGTCGTGACGGGAGCGAATATGCTGCCGTAAGAGTGCTTGCCAGGGAGGAATCAAGGCATCTGGCAAAGGCCTACTTCCCGGAGGTAGAAGACCGTTACGAGGCGCAGCTTGAAGCGTACAAGGTCATGCCGGAACATGAACTTTTTGAGGTCTCGGAGGTCACCGTGAGCATCAGACCGGAAGATATGCCCGGCCGGCCGTCAGGCAGGGTAGTCTGCGCCATGTGCGGGGAACATGTGCAGGACTCAAGGGAGTTGGCAGTGGGCGGCAAAAATCTGTGCCGGCCATGCGCGGCTGGCGGCTATTACGAGGGGCCTTTTTTTTCGCAGACCGCTATGCAAAAAATGCATAACGATTTTGGCATCAGGTCAAAACTGTGGATCGAGTCCGGGGGAGGGCCTTTTTTCGGCAACGGCAAGGTGCTTCTGCTTAAGGCGATAGGCAGGCACGGTTCGATAAGCCAGGCGGCCAAAGAGGTAAATATCTCCTACAGGAAGGCATGGAGCTACATCAAGACTATGGAGGAAAGGCTTGGCATCCCGCTTGTGGAGTGCAAGGCCGGGGGGAAAAACGGAGGTGGCGCGACCCTGACCCCCGAGATACGGGACTTCCTGGCCAGATATGAACGGATCGAAAAAGAGGTCCGCCTGAATGCTGATGAGAGGTTCAGGGAGATCTTCGGATATGGGGGGGAGAAATAAAAAAGTGTGCGAGGAGAGTCCGGCAAAAAAAGGCGGCATCCGTGGAAAGACGGTTCCCGCATCCCTTTCCGTGGGGATGGTGCTTGCTCACGATATAACGGAGGTGCGGCCGGATTTCAAGGGCAGGGCATTCAGGAAGGGACATATCATAAAAGAAGAAGACATCCCGCACCTGTTGCGGCTGGGCAAGGAGAACCTCCATGTCCTGGACCTGGCCCCCGAGGAGATGCACGAGGACGAGGCGGCGGAGGTTCTGGCGGCAGCACTGATGGGCGAGGGGGTTGAGGCCTCAGGGGCTCCGCATGAGGGAAAGATAAATGTGGTCGCCTCCATTGACGGACTTTTAAAGGTGGATAAAGAGGCCCTCAGGGAGTTCAACATACAAGGGGAAGTGATGTGCGCCACGCTGCACGGCAACAGTGTCGTAAAAAAAGGCCAAAAGGTCGCAGCCACCCGTGCGATCCCTCTTGTGGTGGATCGAAGCACAGTGGAGTTGGCCGCGGGCATAGCCCGGGCAAACGGGGGAATGGTAAAGGTCGTCCCCATGAGGAAACCCAGGGCCGGCGTGGTCATCACCGGGGGCGAGGTCTTTTCGGGAAGGATAAAGGACGCCTTTGCTCCGGTAATAAGGGGAAAGATAGAGGCTTTTGGCGGCGAGATCATCGGCGTTGCCTATGCGCCCGATGACGAAAATTACATTGCGGCAAGGTTGAGGGAGTTCATGGACATGGGGGCGGACCTGCTTGTCGCCACGGGGGGCATGTCCGTGGACCCCGATGACGTTACCCGGTTTGCGATAAGGGGCCTGGGTGCGCGGGACATCGCATACGGCGCGGCGGTGCTGCCCGGATCGATGTTCCTTTCCGCCTCCGTTTTGAACGGGAAAGGCGCTTCCATCCCCGTAATAGGGGTCCCAACATGCGCCATGTACGGAAAGACGACCATATTGGACCTGGTTCTGCCAAGGATCCTGGCCGGAGAGCATATTGGCAGAAGGGAGCTCGCCGAACTGGGGCACGGCGGGCTGTGCCTTCAATGCAAGGTGTGCCGCTGGCCCGTATGCCCTTTTGGAAAAATTTGATTTTTTAAAAGTAAAAAGGTAAAACCATCTTCCCACGGTTCCGGCCGCAGGGGTGTGTTTGCAGACGGATTTTTTTATTTCAGGGGAGCGCATTGCCATGGAGCTTAGAGACTCTTTTGACAGAAAGATAGATTATATAAGGCTCTCCGTGACCGAAATGTGCAACCTCCGGTGCATATACTGCGTTCCGGGGGGCCGGGAAAAAACATCCAGGTGTTCCCTCCCGGAAAAGATGCCGGAATTCGGCAAGATGCTCTCTTTTTTGCATGTGGCAAGGAAATACGGTTTGAAAAAAGTGAGGATTACCGGTGGCGAGCCACTCTTAAGAAAAGACATAGTGCACCTTGTCCGCGAGATAAAGGCCATCGGCATTGAGGACCTGAGCCTCACCACTAACGGCCAACTGCTGCCTTTTTTTGCGGCAGGGCTTAAAAAGGCGGGGCTGGACAGGGTAAATATAAGCCTCGATTCTCTTGACGCCAGGCGCTACATGGAAATAACCCGAGGCGGAAGCCTTCCGCGCGCCCTGCGCGCCGTAAGGGTGGCCAAAGAGGTCTTTTGGCCGGCCCCGGTCAAGATAAACATGGTTCCGATAAAGGGTATAAACGGAAGCGAGATACCCGGTTTCGCCCGGTTGACGCTCGAAAATTCATTCCACGTCAGGTTCATAGAGCTCATGCCGGTGGGCGGCAGCAGCTTTTTTTTTGAAGGTCTGAGGCTCACCGCCCAGGAGGCAAAGGAAGCGATAAAAGCCTCCATGGGAGGTGGACAAAAACTCCTGCCGCTTGGCCGCTCCGGCTCTTCGGATAATTACATGTTCCCCGGCGCAAAGGGTGTGGTCGGTTTCATAAGCCCGATAAGCGGCCATTTCTGCGACTCCTGCAACAGGCTGCGCATAACAGCGGCAGGCAAGATCAGACCCTGCCTTTTTTCCTCCCGCGAGGAGGACCTTAGCAAGGCTTCCACCGAAGAGGAGATGGAGCAGTTATTGCTGTCCTCTGTATTGAGCAAGGAGAAGGGGAGCCTTCTTGAAAAGAAAGTGCGGTTCGATAGCATGCAACAAGTTGGTGGCTGAGGGGCAGCTGGCTGGTGGATAAGGGCAGATCAGAGGCTGAAAGCAGCGAACGCATGAAAATGACAGCAAACAGGAGGGTGGAGGTGTTAAGGAGGGTTCTTTGTCTTTTTTTTCCCAAGTTTTTTGTTAAAAAGGTCTTTGCCGTTTCGTTGATTTTTTTGTTCATCGCCGCCTTTTTTGTAATTTCCTGTCCGGCGGAGGGGCTCGCCGCAACCGGCAAAAAGATAACAGTCTCAGCGGCGATAAGCCTTAAGGACGCCTTTGAAGATATGGCAAAGGTTTACGAGGCCAGGAACCCGGGAGTAAAAATCTATTTCAACTTCGGGGCCTCCGGCAACCTTATGATGCAGATAGAGGAGGGCGCGCCGGTGGACGTCTTTGCCTCCGCCGCCGAAAAACAGATGGATATGCTTTCGAAAAAGGGCATGATAGAGGCTGGCACCAGGGCGGACTTTGCCGTAAATTCCGTCGTCCTGATCGTTCCGGATGGACAAAAATACGCATTTGTCAGAAGCTTCAGGGACTTGGCGGACCCGGGAATAAAAAGGATAGCCATAGGTAATCCCAGGTCCGTGCCTGCGGGCATGTACTCTGAAGAGGCGCTCAGGTATTTTAAGCTCACGGGGGCGGTCAGCAAAAAACTCATCTACGGAGAGCACGTAAGGCAGGTCCTCGAATACGTGGCCAGGGAGGAGGTGGACGCAGGCCTCGTCTACTCTACGGACGCCATCTCGCAGGCCGGACAGGTCAGGGTGGCCGCCGTAGCGCCTCAGGCAAGCCACAGGCCTGTCGTGTATCCCATAGCGGTGGTCAAGGGCTCGGCAAACGAAAAGCAGGCCAGGGCCTTCGTGGCCCTGGTTACCTCG
>JAKAJM010000102.1 GCA_021813765.1 Nitrospirota bacterium | reverse complement strand
TGGCCGAACAGCTCGCTCTCGAGCAGCGTCTCGGTGATGGCGGCGCAGTTGACCGCCACCAGCTCGTGGTCTTTGCGCGGGCTGTTGTAGTGGATGGCCCTGGCCAGCAGCTCTTTGCCGGTGCCGCTTTCCCCCTGGATGGAAACCGCCGTTCCCGGGCTTTTAGCCACCTTTTCGGCAAGCCTGAAGGCATCCATCATCAGCGGGGATTTTGTGACTATGTTCTGGAAGCTGTACAGCTCTCCCAGCTTCTCCCTCAGCCGTTTGTGCCCGTCGCTCAGCCTGCGGTAGTCCAGGGCGCGGTTTATAACGGCCAAAAGCTCTTCCTTGCCGCAAGGCTTGGCAATGTAATCGTAAGCGCCGCGCTTTATCGCCGAAACCGCGCTTTTAAGGTCCCCGTGGGCGGTAAGCATGATGAACGGGATATGGCTGTATTTTTTTGTTACCCTGGCCAGCAGCTCCGTTCCGTCCATTCCGGGCATCATGCAGTCCGATATTATGAGCTCGATATGGTTTTTCCCCAGGATATCCAGCGCCGCGGCCCCGCTGTCCGCAAGGAGCGGCCTGAAACCATCTTTTTTCAGGTAGGACCCAAGAAGCAGCCTGAAGCTTTCGTCATCGTCTACGACCAGTATGTCTGCCTTTTCCATCAGTCTTCGTCGAACACCACTATGATATTTCCTATGTAGTCCGAAAGCTCTTTTATTTTTTTCCTGACCTGCCCGCGCTCTCCATGGATTGCCGCCTCCTCGAGACAGCGCCCGATGTCCGAAACAACATCGAACCCGTAACTGCCGCCGGTGCCTTTCATGCTGTGGCCAAGTATCCGTATGGCATCATAATCGCCGTTTTCAAGCGCCTTAATCATGGTTTTTACGTCCTCGCGCCGGTTTTGCAGAAACCCCGGCACAAGCTCCCTTATCCCGGCGCTGACGCGGACGGTGTTCTTTTCATTTCCGCCTTCCTCTGCGCATGCTTCCGTTATTTGCCGTATGGCCTCAAACAACGCCGCCTTTTTTACAGGTTTCGTCAGATGCGCGGTGCACCCCGCCTCAAGGCTTTTCCGCACGTCCTCCTTGAAGGCGTTCGCGGTAAGGGCTACCACGGGCGTGGCCTTTACCCCCCGCTCCAGCTCGAATTTCCTTATCGCCCTTGTCGCGGCGTACCCGTCCATTACCGGCATCTCCACGTCCATGAGGACAAGGTCATAGTTGCCGGAGATGAACCGCCTCACGCCCTCCTCCCCGTTTTCAGCCGTGTCCATCCGGCAGGGGGTCTTTTTGAAATATGCCCGGACCAGCAGTCTGTTGTCAGGGGAGTCGTCTACAAGAAGGATATTGAGCGGAGGCATGCCGTCAGCCTGCCTCTTTGCGGCGCTCTGCGCATGGGCGGCCTTCGCCTCCCCAAGCGCGTGCCGGATGGCCTCCTTCAGCTCGGACTGCTTGATGGGCTTTATAAGGCACCTTGCTATCCCAAGCCGCCTGGCCCTGGCGGCAGGCTCCGCATAGTTTCCCGAGGTCAGCATCATGACCGTCACGCCCGCAAGGGACGTATCGTTTTTTATGTGCTCCGCCACCTGGAAACCGTCCATCCCCGGCATAAGGCAGTCCAGCAGCAAAAGGCCGTAGGGGATGCCCGCTCCCTTTGCCCGCTTCAATTCCTCCAGGCAACCGGCCCCGTCCACGGCCTCCGTTACCCTTGCCCCCCACCTGGAAAGAAGCCCGCTTAGTATCATGCGGTTCGTGGCGTTGTCGTCCACAACAAGGGCGTTCAGGCCTTTGATGTCCGCCTCGGTCAGGGGCCGTACATTTTTTAACGTCCTCTGAACGCCAAGTTTCACCGTAAAGCTGAAGGTGCTGCCTTCACCCATCACGCTTTTCACCCGGATGTCCCCGCCCATCAATTCGACAAGCCTTTTTGAAATGGCCAGGCCAAGCCCCGTGCCGCCGTACTTTCTGGTGGCGGAGGAATCGACCTGGGTGAACTTTTCAAAGACGGTCTCCAGCATTTCCGCGGGAATGCCTATGCCGGTGTCCCGCACCGAAAAATGAAGGGTTTCTGTTTTTTCCGTCTTTTGCCCGTCATCAGCCTCCTGTTTTCTGACCTCCACGACCACCTCGCCCCTCTCCGTGAACTTGATGGCGTTTCCGATAAGGTTTATCAGCACCTGGCGCAGACGCCACGGGTCGCCGGTCAGTAACGAGGGGACATCCGGCATCACGCGGTATGCCAGCTCAAGGCCCTTCGCGTGCGCCCGCATCGCCATGATCTCGCATATCCTTTCAAGCACGTCGTTCAGGTCGAAATCCGACGTCTCAAGTGAGAGCGAGCCCGATTCCACCTTAGATATGTCCAGGATGTCGTTGATAAGTCCAAGGAGGTTCTCCCCGGCCGTCCTGAACACGTTTACATACTTTTTCTGCTCATGGTCCAGGTCGGTCTCCCAGAGCAGGTCGGCCATTCCAAGGATCGCATTGAGAGGGGTCCTTATCTCGTGGCTCATCACCGCCAAAAATTCGCTCTTGGCCTTCGCGGCGGACTCGGCCGCCTCCCTGGCATGTATCAGCTCATTCATCATGCTTTTTTCGTCGGTAATGTCCCGGACGATCTCTATCGCCCCTATCGCCTCTCCCTCCTCGTTGCGCAATATGGAGGCGCAGCCGTCAAGATACCGCTGCAGATAGGGGATGAAAGGCGATTCCGCAAACAGCCTGTCATTTTCGGAGTCCCGTTTGATAACCTGATACTCGCCCTTCATCTTCTCGTCATATTCCGATACCAGGTCTATGAGGATCGGACGCTTTTCGCCGTAAAAAGCCTTTCCGTACTCGTATTTGCCCTTCCCCACTATCTGCCCTGCCCTCACCCGCGTCAATTGCTCCATCGCCCTGTTCCAGAACAGCACAACCCCTTCGCGGTCTATTATGAACGTGGGGTACGGCAGGAAATCGATTATGCCGCCCAGAAGCTTGTTGGACTCAAGGATGGTCTTGTCTACCCTGTTCCTTCCGGATATGTCGCGCAACACGGCGCAAATGATGTCCCGTTCTTTGCTTTTCATCATAAACAGGCGCACGTCCGCCAGGAATTCCCTGCCGTCTGCGCGCCTGCACATCCACTCAAACCTGCGGAAGCCATCCCTTCGGGCGGCGGCTGTCATTTCATGGGCTTTTTCATCGGAAGGGCGCCCATCCGGCTGCACCGGGGCGGACAGGTCGCGGAAGCGCTTGTTTAATATCCGGTCCTTGGAAACGGCGCCCAGAAAGCCCACTGTGGCAAGGTTGCAATCCGTGATGCGGCCGTTATCAATAAAAAAACAGGCGTCCTGGACACTCTCAAACAACATCCTGAACGACTGTTCCGAAAGCTCGATCTTCATGTTCTCATACAAGGCAGGCCCGGCTTAAATTGATCAACTGAAAAACCCGTCTAAGCAAGCCTTGTTTTTAGCAGATGATATCCTAACGAGGGCGCTAAAGTAAAGCGGAAAAAAGCTGGAGCCGGCCGGTTCAAATGCTTTTCCGGCCATTCCGGGCCAGTACCATGTTTCAAAAAAAGTTCTTTGAATAAATCTTCTTATGCCTTAGCGGCCATTCAGGCAGTTTTAAGCCGTCCGATTTTAATTTGCAATACGATAAAAAACGTGCAGCGGCTTTTTCTTTTTTATAGAAAGTCACTGCCCGCCTTTTATTCTCAGAAGTTTATTCCTATGTTCCCCGTGGCTGTGGCTCCGTCCAGGTTTCCATAGTCGCGCCCGAAGAAATGCGCGTTGTCCGTAACTATGTATTTTGCTTCGGCCGAGAAGCGGACCCTCGGGAAAATGGGGAAGGAAATGCCGGCCATGACCTGTCCCCCAAAGACCGTGTCCGAGTCCGTGCCGGAGAGGGAAAAAAAGCCGCCCCCGGGCCTTGTTCCGCTGGCCCGGACCCGTAGCCAGGTGAAGTACGCGCCGCCGCCAGCGCCCGCATAAAAGCCCGCAACGGGCACTCTTACCTTTAAAGTGGCAGTGACCGGAACGGCGTATACCTTGTTATGTATGGACCCTGAGAGCGTTCCAATGACCGGATCGTTCGTAACGGAGCCCTTGTCCAGCGTGCTCTCGAAGTACCCGGTCCCCAGTTCCACCGCAAGCATGCCGGGGACGATATAATGACCTATCGCCACCTCTCCGTTAAACCCGGCGTCATAGCCAAGGTCTTCAAGGTCGCCGGTGGGGAAATATCCGCCGCCCTTCACCTCGACATAACTCTGGGCAAAGGCCGAAAACGGAAGAAGAAACAAAAGGACTGCCACAAGAAAAGTTACGCGTTTTTTCATGGCTCTCCTCCTTGTTAAAATTGGCATGAAGTCTGAATGGACCCGGCTATTTCCCGGTCTTGAAAATACAATAAAGCCGATGCCAGTTTTTCATTCGCGCTACGGCTAAAATCGGGCGGGAATTTATTTTCCAGAAAAAAGTCTCCTGGATTCCCGCCTTCGCGGGAATGACGGCAAAAAGCTCCAAACAATAATGCTGCGAATTTCCGGAAAGGGACATAATAAAAAACCTCTTTAACCAGATTCTATAACAGGCACGACATTTTTCAATACATCCCTCCTCAAACGGAAGGCGCCGCTTGGGCGGCGGCGCGGAACGGGAGTAAAATTTAACCATGAGGAGCATATTGCCAAGGCATGGTCTGCCCCGGCGTCCCTTTTATATCCGTTACGGATATGCGGTGCTCTTCGGGGCGCTTCTCCTCATAGCGGCAAAATACCTGTTTGGATATCTGGAGGTCATTTTATTTTCCGTCCCACTGGCCGCCGTTGCGATTTTTACCCTTTACCTGGGAGCCGGGGCGGGCAGCGTTCTTACCGTAATAGTGGGGATCGGCATCTGGTTTTTCTTCCTTGGGGGGAACATCCTGCCAAGCCTGAGGGATGCCGCACAGTTGTCCGGTTTTTTCCTTGCCTCCGGCATAATCGTCTATTCCATCAGTCTGCTTGAGCGCACCAGGAGCAGGCTGCAATCGGCTCTTGCCGAAAAAGAGGTGCTGCTTAAGGAGCTGTACCACAGGACAAAGAACAACCTTCAGGTAGTCTCCAGCCTCATCTCTCTCCAGTGCTCCAGGGGTTTTGACACCGGGTCCATCCATTCCATGTGCGAGGACATCCAAAGCAGGCTCAAGGCCATGGCCCTGGTCCACGAAAAACTGTACAGGTCCGGCGACCTGGCCCACGTGAACATGAGGGACTATATAGAGGACCTCTCAAGGAGCATAGTTCATGGATATCCCCTTGTCAGGGAAAGCCTGTCGCTCTCGTACACCATCGAAGACATACTGCTGCCCATAGAGCTGGTGGTGCCCTGCGGGCTGATAATAAACGAACTCATGTCCAATTCCATCAAATACGCGTTCCCTGCGGGAAAGGGCCGGATAAACATATCCATGCGTGCGGCGGCGGGAGAGATAGAGCTTGTCTACCGGGACGACGGGCCGGGCCTTCCGCCGGAGATAGACATCATGAAGACCATGTCCATGGGGCTGAGGCTGGTTACCGCCCTGGCAACAAAGGAGCTTAAAGGCACCATAGATTTCATAAGAAATGGCGAGGCTGGCAAAAAAGGGGGAGAGTTCGTTATCAGATTTCCGTTTTCCCGCGCCCGGACCTGAATCCGGAACCTTTTTATTTTATGTGCTTATCCGGTTTAAGCACGCCATTTTCGCAAGCGAAGCGCGCCTGAAATCTTTCCTTTGCAAAAGCACGGTCCCGCCCGTTTTTATCCGTTACCAGAATAAATCCGGCCGGAATGGCAAATTACGCAAAAATGTTAACCCTAACGTTGCATTAAAAGTTGTCATTCCGGCTTGACCGGAATCTTTCCTTGCCGTAAAAGGCGAAGAACGATTCCCGTCGTGGCGGGAATG
>JAKAJM010000032.1 GCA_021813765.1 Nitrospirota bacterium | reverse complement strand
TCCGCTCCATCTACTGACCCGCTTTTTCGAAAAACAAAAAGGGTAAAAAACTATTCGTATCTCAGGGGCTCTATGGGGTCAAGCCTTGCGGCCTGCCATGCCGGGTATATCGTGGCGGAAAACGAGATGGCCATGGCCGCCATGGAAACAAGGACAAAATCCCTCGGGTTCATCTTCATCGGCAGATGGCTCAGATAATAAACGTCCGCGGGAAGGCTTATTATGTGGTATGTGTTTACCAGATATCCTATCAGATATCCTCCGGTCACACCCATGACCGTCCCGACAATGCCTATCAGCAGCCCCTGGACCACAAAGATGGCCATTATCCCGCGTTTCGTTGCGCCCATCGCCTTCAGGATGGCAATCTCCCTCTGCTTCTCAACTACGTTCATCATCAGGGTGCTCACTATGTTGAAGGAGGCCACAAGAATTATGAACGTAAGTATTATGAACATGGTTATCTTCTCAAGCGTGAGGGCCGCAAACAGGTTCTTGTTCATCTCGATCCAGTCCCTTGCAAAATAAGGGAACCCAAGACCGCTGTTTAGCGCCTTTCTTACCTGAGGGGCCCTATAGATGTCATTAAGCTTCAGCTCTACCCCGGAGATGCCGTTTCCCATGCCGAAAAACTGGGCTGCAGGCTTAAGCCCGGTAATGGCCAGGTTGTTGTCGTACTCGTACATCCCCATTTCGAATATGCCGTCCACCTGGAAACGGCGTATCCTGGGGAGCATGCCGAACGGGCCTATCTCCCCCATCGGGGAAAGCACCGTAACGGTGTCGCCCACCATGACGCCAAGTCTGTCTGCAAGCTCGGAGCCTATGACCAGGCCGGGCGGACCTCCCGCAAGCGCCGTGAAAGAGCCTGCCTTCATGTGGCTGGCGATGTCGGTGACCTTCTGCTCCAGGCGCGGGTCTATGCCCCTTATATACACGCCCTGCGCCGCCTTGCCCGCGGACACCATCACCTGCCCCATGACAAAGGGCGAGGCGGCCGCCACATGCGGCCATTTTTCAAGCTTCTGGAGGAGCCCGCCGTATTTATGGATGGTGCCATCCGCCGAAAGCACGACAACATGGGCGTTTACGCCAAGGATCTTTTTCTGCAGGTCTTCCCGGAACCCGCTCATCACGGAAAGCACAACGAGAAGGGTCATGACGCCAAGGGCGACCCCTCCCACGGACACCACCGTGTTGAAGGATATCCCTTTCTGCTTCTTCTTTGACTTCAGATACCTGAAGGCGATAAACAGGGTGTAAGGCAAGCGCATTTTTTTATGATAATCAATCCGGGGGCGTTTTACCACAGGGCTGCGAGGTGATATAAATACATTATGCCGTTTTTCGCCATCATAATCATCGCCTTCCAGGCCCTTGTCTTCCTGGGGCACTGGTTCGTCTACAAAACGGTTGTCAGGTTTTTCAGCCTCCGCGGCTCCGCCGCCCTGAAGACGGTCTTTTTCCTCCTTTCGGTGAGCTTCATCTGCGCCTCGGTGCTTGTCTTCAGGTACAACAAGGCGCTCATTAACCTTTTCTACACGCTTGCGGCCACCTGGCTTGGCATTTTCCACTTCCTCCTGTGGTGCTCCTTTTTCTGCTGGATAGCCCTGTGGGCGCACAGGGCGCTGGGACTCAATTTCAGGCCGCTTCCGTGGGCCGCGGCCATTTACTCGGCAGGGTTATTCCTCTCCGTCTATTCGGTGATGAACGCCTCGATTGTCCGCACGAAGCAGATAGACCTGGCGCTGCCGGGGCTCCCAGCGAAGTGGAGGGGCAGGACCGCGGTATGGACAAGCGATCTGCACCTTGGCCCGGTACGGGGCCCCGGCTTTGCCAGACGGATGGCCCGGAAGATAAAAAGTCTGCACCCGGACATACTTTTCATAGGAGGGGACCTTTTTGACGGCACCTCCGGAGATCCGGTGCGCCTGGCGGCGTCCTTTGCGGAGATAAAACCGCCTCTCGGGGCCTGGTTCATAACCGGGAACCACGAGGAGTTCTCCGCCCGGGCTAAAAGAAGATATATCCATGCCGTAAGAGAGGCTGGAATACATGTCCTTGAAAACGAGTGGTTGGAGATAGACGGGCTTCAGCTTGCGGGAGTGGACTACATGGACACATTTACCGCCGCAAAATACCGGACGGTCCTTGAAAAGATGAACCTGGGAGGGTGCGGGCCGGTCATCCTGCTTAAGCACTCGCCCATGTACCCGGAGGTGGCCATGAAAGACGGCGTGTCGCTGCAGCTGTCCGGACACACCCACGGGGGGCAGATATTCCCGGCAAGCCTCGTTACCCATCTGGTTTACAGCGGATTTGACAACGGCCTGAGAAGGCTTGGAGGGCTCACCGCATATACCTCGGCGGGAACGGGCACATGGGGGCCGCCGATGCGGTTTGGCACCGTGCCGGAGATAGTCGTGATAAGGTTTCGCTAGGACTGCGCGCCTGGTTCCGGCTTCAGCTGGGGAAAAAGTATTACGTCCCTGATGGATGCGGAGTTTGTCAAAAGCATGACCAGCCTGTCTATGCCCACTCCCTCTCCGGCGGCAGGCGGCATGCCGTATTCAAGCGCCCTGACATAGTCCTCGTCCATCGGGTGAGTCTCCTCATCGCCCTGGGCCTTGGCCTCAAGCTGCTTTAAAAACCTCTCCCTCTGGTCTATCGGGTCGTTAAGCTCCGAGAAGGCGTTTGCTATCTCGCGGCCCGCGACGAAGAGCTCGAACCGCTCGACAAGCTGAGGGTTCGAGGGCTTCTTTTTTGCCAGAGGCGAAAGCTCCACCGGGTAGTCGGTAATGAAGGTCGGCTGCACGAGGAAAGGCTCCACCTTTTCCTTGAATATCTCGTCCAGCACCTTGCCAAGCGAGGCACCCTTCTCTGTCTGGATGTTCTGGGAGCCGGCCCACAAGACCGCCTTTTCCCTGTCCCAAAGCGCCTCCTCCGGAACGCCCTTTTCCTTCATTATCTCAAGCATCGGGTAGCGGGGCCACGGAGGCGTGAGGTCTATCTCGATGTTCTGGTAGGGGAGCTTCAGCTTCCCGAGGGTCTTCATCGCGATCTCGCCGAACATGCGCTCGGTAAACTGCATCAGGAACTCATAGTCTCTGTTTGCAATATAGAACTCGAGCATCGTGAACTCCGGATTGTGCTTCGTGGAGATGCCCTCGTTCCTGAAGTTCTTGTTAAGCTCAAATACCCTCTCATATCCACCGACGAGCAGCCTTTTGAGGTAAAGCTCCGGGGCTATGCGAAGGTAGAGGTCTATGTCCAGCGCGTTATGATAGGTCCTGAAGGGCCTTGCAGCAGCCCCTCCAGCCACCTGGTGCATCATCGGGGTCTCCACCTCGATGAACCCCTCTTTCTCAAAAAAATCCCTTACGGCCTTGATTATCGTGCTCCTCAGCCTGAAGGTCTCCTTCACCTGCGGGTTGGCTATGAGGTCAAGGTATCTCTGGCGGTAGCGGGTCTCCACGTCCTGGAGCCCGTGCCATTTCTCCGGGAGGGGATGAAGGGCCTTTGAAAGCAGACGAAAGTCCTCCACCTCCACCGTAAGCTCACCGGTGCGGGTCTTGAAAAGGAGACCGGAGACGCCGATGATGTCCCCGATGTCCATGAATTTTTTAAAAAAGGAATATTTTTCCTCACCAGCCACGTCTTTCTTGAAATAAAGCTGGACTCTGCCCGTGGCGTCCTGGACATGGGCAAAAGAGGCCTTGCCGAAATCCCTTATGGCCATCAGCCTGCCCGAAAGGGAGACGCGCACCTGTAAGCCCTCAAGCTCTTCCTTGGACCTTTGCCCGTATTCGTCAAGGAGCCTCTGCGCATGGTCTTTGGCCGGCCACGGAGCGGCATATGGCTCCATGCCGGCATCCCTGAGCTCCCTCATTTTTTTGAGCCGCTGCTCTACAAGCTCGTTTACGGTTTTTTCTTTTTCCTCAGCCATAAGACATGGATTTTAACATAAAAATGAATTGCCCTGCAGCAAAACCGCAAGGTATCGAAGTTAAAAAATCGCAAGTTAAAAATGCCTGCCGCAAGGCGGGTGCGATGTGCACCGTGCAATATCCCGCTCCGATGATTGACCGCCACCGATAATTTCGATAGTCTTTAGTAAGGCCCGTCGTCTAATAAGGCCCGTCAGCCGTCCCGGGAATTTTTTAAAAAATTTATGTCTTAAATCCAAAAAATATCTCAGAGGGGAAAACAACCACTCCATGTCTCCGGTCAACAAGATCAGCACGGAAAGCGGGATAGTGCTTTTTGTGGAAAGGCGCGTCTGGGAGGATTCCATCGAGGTCATCATAAAGGCGGAGGACATAAAGGAGCCTTTCATCATCCACTGGGGGCTCAGGAAGGAGCCGGAAGGCCCATGGCACGTGCCTCCTCAGCGGGACTGGCCCGCAGGAAGCCATCCGTTTGACCATGCCGCGCTCCAAAACCTCATGGAGCCCGGAGCGGGTCAGATCGTCATAAAGCTGGAGCGGGACACAGGTTTCGGCTTCATGGACTTTGTTCTTTTCTTCCCAAGCGGAGGCAACTGGGACAACAACCTTGGCAGGAACTACCGCGTGGAGCTGCCGCCGCCCGAAAAACCGCAGGCAGCCCCTCCCGTGGCGGGCCCCGGGCCTGAAGGCAGGCCTCCCGAAGCCAAAAAACCGGAACGGCTGCCGGCCGTCGGAGGGCCTCCGGAAGGGTTTTTGGGGGCGGTGGAACGGGAGATCGTCTCAAAAGAAACCGGGCAGGGCTCCTGGACGCTCATGCACAGGTTCAACCTCTGCCATGACCTGCTGGACAGAATAGGGCACAACGACATCGCGGGGCTTGCACTCATATACGTATGGCTAAGGTTCTCGGCCCTCCGGCAGCTTGACTGGCAGCGCAACTACAACACAAAGCCCGCTGAGCTGGGGCATGCGCTGGACAGGCTGTCCGCAAAGCTTGCCTCAAGGTACATGGAAGCACCCGGGGAGCGCGAGATGATAAGGCTTATCATGACAACCCTTGGCAGGGGCAGTGACGCCCAGAGGGTCCGGGACGAGGTCTTGAGCATCATGCACCGGCATGACATAAAGGAAGTTTCCGGACATTTCATGGAGGAGTGGCACCAGAAACTGCACAACAACGCCACCCCCGATGATATAGTGATCTGCGAGGCCTACCTGGATTTTCTGAAAAGCGATGGCAACACGGAGGTCTTCTACAAAAGGCTGGCCGATGGCGGTGTGACAAGAAAAAGGCTCGAAAGCTATGAGCGTCCCTTAAGGTCGCAGCCGGATTTCATCCCCGGCCTGAAAGGGCCGCTTATCCATGATTTCGAGAACTTCCTCTCCATACTTAAGGAGGTCCATTCCGGCACGGACCTGGACTCGGCTGCCGAAGGAGCCCGGCGCCTTCTTGACGACGAGGCCGGAAGGCTCGTGGACTCGTTCCGGAAGAGCCTCAAGGGCGCCTTTGTTCCGGCCCGGGCCCTGCCGCTTGCGAAGGATATGATCGGGGCCCGGAGGCTGCTTTCGGGCCGCTTGGCCTCGGGCCGCTTCGAGGCGGCGCAGGATGCGCGGGATCTGCTCTTCCTGGACATGGCGATTGAGGATTCCTTCAGAGGCCTTGTGGAAAGGACGCTTGAGGCCGGCCCCCAGGCGCGGAAAAAACCCGAAGCCCAGGAGCTTGCGGAGTTTTTTGGCCTGGCGCTTGAAAACGTCTGCCTTTCGCCCTGCGACGAGGAGATGCGTCTGTCCTTCACGTTTTGGCAGCGGCTTGAGGCGGAAGGGGAAAAACAAAAAAAACTTGAAAGGTTCAAAAAGGCCTGGGCCATACGGGCGGAAGCGGACCGCGAACGCATCGGGCGCGCCCTCGGGGCCTATGCCATGCGTATTCATTCTCTCCTTCAGCCTGTGGCAGAGCGCATGGGCGGGGCCTTTCACGCGGAGCCGTGGTCCGTGGGGCTCTTCAGCGAGGAGGCGCTCCGGGGCAGGCCTGCCTTCGCCCTGTCGGCGCTCCTGCGCCTTCTGGACCCCATCCTGAAAAAAAGCGCCGGCGCCGGCAACTGGCTGATAATAAGCCGAGGGGCCATGGCACAAAAGCCAGAGGCGGCAAGAGGGAAGGTGCGGCTTGCGGCAACCCTCAAGGAGCTGGAGGGGCAGGATTTTTCCAAAGACCCTGTCGTCCTTGTGGCGGACGCCATTTACGGCGATGAGGAGATACCCGCCGGGGTTTCGGCCATCATTACCCCCCTGCCCATGGACAGGCTGTCCCATTTGGCGATACGGGCAAGAAACGCCGGTATCTTTTTTGCGGCCTGCCTGGACCAGGGCATTATTGAAAAAATAGGGTCCATGGAAGGCAAACCCCTGAGGCTTGAGGCCTTGGCGGCGGGAGAGGTGCGGTTCGAGGAGGAAAAAGCAAAAGCGCCCGGTGCCAAAGCGGGTGAAAAGATGAAGGCGGCGGCCCGGAAAGAAAAAGGGCCAAAAAAGCAGAAACCGGCCCAGCCCGCGCCGGGCTGGAGCGGATGGGCCGTTCCCATGGCGGCCTTCACCCGGCAGACTGTGGGCTATAAATCCATAAACCTCAAGCGGCTGGCGGACAAAAAACGGGAACTCCCGGACTGGATAAATTTTCCCCTCTCCGTGGCCATTCCATTTGGCGTCTTCGAAAAGGTGCTCGGAGCCGGGGAAAACAGCCAGACAAAAAAAACATATCACGGACTCCTTGAAAAATTGAAAAGCGCCCCGGAAGATGCCATAAAGACGCTTGCGGGGTTAAGAGGCGCCATATCCGGGCTTAAGGCCCCGGCCGGGCTCATGGAGTCCCTCAGGGAGGTCATGGATAAGGCCGGCCTGTCCATGACCCTGGACTCAGGCGGCGCATGGTCCTGCATAAGGCGCGTCTGGGCGTCCAAATGGAACGACCGGGCATATTTCAGCAGGAAGGCAAACGGGATCGATGACGCCGAGCTTTTCATGTCCGTGCTCATCCAGGAGGTGGTAAGCTCGGATTTCGCCTTTGTGATCCATACAGTCAACCCCATAACGGGCGACACGGAAGAGATATACGCCGAGGCGGTGCTTGGCCTCGGGGAATCCCTGGCTGGCAGCTACCCCGGAATGCCGCTTGGCTTTACCTTTAAAAAAGGCGCGGCGGCGGCCCGGGTCCTCTCCATGCCAGGCAAGAGCACCGGCCTTCATGCCCCCAAGGGGGGGCTAATTTTCCGCTCCGACTCAAACGGGGAGGACCTGGCGGGATACGCGGGCGCGGGCCTTTACGACAGCTTCATACTCCCGGAGCCGCAAAAGACCGTCCTCGATTATACCGGGGCCCCTCTGGTATGGGATGAAAAATTTTTAAAGGATTTTACCCAGGCGGTGGCTCGCACAGGCTGGGCTGTGCAAAAGGCGGCAGGCGCGCCGCAGGACATAGAGGGCGCATTTTCAGGCGGCAGGTTATATGTCGTCCAGGCGCGCCCCCAGGTTTTATGAAAGCAGCGCCGCGTTAAGTGCGGTTTCCCTTTGATGAGGGGCGTATGCCGCGATTGAGATTCCCGGCGGCAAGCTGCGGGAATCTTATGTAATGACTTAACCATTTTCTCAGGTTCGCTCGCTGGCCGCTCGCTGCTCATTTCAGCCTTTTGCAGCCAGAAGCGATTTTGAGACAGGGTCTATCCACTGAAAAGGAGCCTTCTTTTTATGAAACCTCAGCAGAAAATGCATATATACAACCTCTTCCCCCTGCTTGCCGGGAAATTCAGCAACTGGGGCGGGCACATGAAAAGGGCGGCTGACATGGGCTTCAACTGGATATTCGTAAACCCCATACAGGAGCTTGGCCCCTCAGGCAGCCTCTATTCCATTTCAGATTATTTCTCCATCAATCCCGCTTTCCTGGACGGAGACGGCAAAAGCAAAGGCAGGAAAATGTCCGCCGAAGAGCAGGTTAAAGAGGTGGTGGAGGAGGCAAAAGGCCTTGGGCTCAGGATGATGACGGACCTTGTGGTCAATCACTGCTCCACGGGCTCCGCGCTTTTAAAAACGCACCCGGAATGGTTCCAGTGGGAATCCAGGGGGAATGTGGCGCACCCGTTTGCGTTCGAGGACGGCAAGAAGGTGGTCTGGAAGGATTTGGCCAAGTTCGACTATGGAGACAAAGACAAAGACAAAAAAAAGGCCGGAAAGGACAGGGAAGACCTGTTCATATTCTTTAAAAGTGTCGTGGAAAACCTTATCGAAATGGGTTTTGAGGCCTTCCGCTGCGATGCCGCCTACCAGGTGCCAAACCGGTTCTGGGAGAGGCTGATACGTGAGACAAAGCAGAAGCATCCCCATGTGCTTTTCCTTGCGGAAACGCTCGGATGCCCTCCGGACCTGACCAGAAAAACTGCAAGCGCCGGTTTCGATTACATCTTCAACAGCTCCAAATGGTGGGACATGAAAGGCCACTGGCTCATCGAGCAGTACTCGCTCACAAGGGAGATATCCCCTTCGATAAGCTTCCCCGAAAGCCACGACACCGTCAGGCTGGCAGAGGAGCTTGGCGGAAATACGGATGGCCTGAAGCAGCGCTATCTTTTTTCCGCCCTCTTTTCAGCGGGCGTCATGATACCCATGGGCTTTGAGTTCGGCTTCAGGAAACGGCTGCATGTGGTCCGCACTACCCCGGACGACTGGGAGGAGACCGGCATAGACCTGCGGGAGTTCATAAAAACGGTCAACGGGATAAAAGCCTCTCATCCCCTGTTTACCGAAGAGGCCCCGACCGCCATGCTCCCCTATGAAAACCCCAAAGTGCTTGTGATGTGGAAGGCATCCTCAAGCGACAGCGAGGAAAGCCTGCTCATCCTTAACAAGGACATAACCGGGAAGCAGCATTTCCAGACGGAGGCGGTGCAGAGATTCCTCCAGGCCGGCGCTCCGGTCACGGACATCTCTCCCGAATACAGGCTGGACTACGTGCCCGCCCCCTTTGAATACGACCTCAGGCCCGGGCAGGGGATACTCCTTATAACCTTGCGTTAAGACCATTTTTAATTTTCCTCCTCAAACAATATCCGGCAAAATTGGCATTCTCACTATTCGATATTGACAACGCCGGCATTTCCTACAAGAATGAGACAAAAAGACAAAAGACATCCCTGAAGCCCTTTTCTGAAAATCCGGTGGGAAGGAAATGATATCGGCTATTGGTCCTGGGCAAAAAGTCCGCACCGCTGCCTGGAAACAGAGAATCTCCATTTTCGCGGTCTGCCAAAAAGGAGAATTCATAGTATTTATAGTCCCCGCGGATTTTTCCGCCTTTTAAAGGGCCGGCGATGAGCAGGCCTGCCACAGAAAACCGGTTTCCCGTCCGGTGCCGGAAGAAGCCCGGAAAGGGATTTACAACCGCCCGGAGGTGCAGCAGTGCTGCATAGGACGTTTCCCCTTGACGACGCCGTATGCCGCGATTGAGATTCCCTGCGGGAATCTTATGTAATGATTTGACCATTATTTCAGGTTCGCTCGCTTGCCCTGCGGGATACGCTCACCATCCATTTCAGCCTCTTGAGCCGGAAGCGATTTGAGACAGGTTCTAATGTTAGAATATCCGCTATGGACAACGGGAACATCCTCGGCTTTGTGGCTGGAGCGCTTACTACCTTTTCGCTTGTTCCCCAGGCGGTCAAGGCCTGGAGGTCAAGGCATACGAAGGACGTCTCGATGGGCATGTTCGCCACTTTATGCGCGGGGCTGCTGTGCTGGACGGTTTACGGGTTTTCCATAAACTCCCTTCCCGTGATCGTCACCAACATCGTCTCTTTCATCCTTGGCATGATCGTAGTACTTCTTAAGATCAGGTACGGCTGAAAAAGTGTCCTGTCCCAGAAATCCGTTGTCATTCCCGAAAGCAAGCGCGACGGGAATCAGTCTTTTAAGGCTGATTCAGGAAAGGCCGGAATGACATAATAAACCTATTATATTGCCAGTTATTTATCACTGATACCGTCTCTCTTATTCCTTTTTGTTTGACAGCCCCCGGCGCATCTGATAATTAAGAAATAGAGGCATCCTTGTTTACCATTTTTTTCAGGACCGATTAAAACTTCTTTAGAGGGAATTCCCTTTGCGCCGATTAAGGATAGCCGTGCTTTCACCGCTGTATGAAAGCGTCCCGCCAAAGCTGTACGGTGGGACGGAGAGGGTCGTCTCCTATCTTTCCGAGGCGCTGGTGAAAGCGGGGCAGGATGTAACACTGTTTGCCTCCGGGGACTCGAACACCTCGGCCAGGCTTGTGCCGGTAACAAGCCGGTCCCTGCGCCTGGACCCAGGGTGCAGGGACCCGATTGCCTGCCATTTCATGCTGATGGAGAGGGTCCTCAAGCATGAAGAGGAGTTCGACATAATACACTCCAACGTGGATTACCTGAGCCTTGCTTTCGCCAGGAGGATGCGGACGCCGTTTGTCACCACGCTGCACGGACGGCTGGACATACCCGAGGTGGCTTCCATATTTTCCGAATACAGGGAGTTTCCACTGATATCGATCTCGAACGCCCAGAGACGGCCGATGCCCAGGGCCAACTGGCTAAGGACGGTCTACCACGGCATCCCTGCGGACCTTTACGCCTACAACGGAAGGCCTGGGGAATACCTGGTGTTTGTGGGAAGGATATCGCCAGAGAAAAAGATAGACTCCCTCATCCGGATAGCCCTGGAGGCGGAGATCCCTCTGAAGATCGCCGCAAAAGTGGACAAGGCGGACAGCGATTATCATGAGGCCGTGGTCCGCCCGCTTCTTGACAGCTCTCTCGTGGAATTTCTGGGAGAGGTAAACGACCGCGAAAAGGACTCTCTCCTTGGCGGCGCCCTGGCATGCCTTCACCCGGCGGACTGGCCGGAGCCCTTCGGCCTTGCTCTCATAGAGGCCATGTGCTGCGGCACGCCGGTGATAGCAAGGCGCAGGGGCTCCATCCCCGAGGTCGTGGACCACGGCGTCACGGGTCTCATATTCGACAGGGACGAGGAGGCCGTCTTTTATATAAGGAACCATATAGCCTCGGTTTCCAGGGCCGGGTGCAGGCGCCGCTTCGAGGAGCGCTTCAGCTCAACACGGATGGCGGAGGACTACCTGGCCGCCTACAGGTCTGTCCTGGCAGCCCCGCGGGAGGCGGACTCGGACGGACCCGGAAAGGTAATCGAGAAGATGCTGTAAAAATGAAATAAACCAAAAACTGAAATTCCCGCTTCAAAAATGGAGGCGCCGGAAGGAGCAAGCGGAAAGTGCACGAGGTCAGCAGGTTAAAGGACAAGTTTTACATAGTAGCCACCTCATCCATTCTGGACCCGCACAGGCTCATAGTCAAGCATGGCGAAACCTTTGGCGTATTCAGCCGTTTTGGAGACATCCTGCCCTTCGGAAAAGGAGAGCAGGGGCTTTTTCACGAGGGCACCCGTTATCTCTCCAGGTACGCGCTTGAGGTAAACGGACTGAGGCCGCTTTTTCTCAGCTCCAACGTGGACGAGGACAACATCCTTGTCACGGTCGACCTCACGAACCCCGACCTCTACAAAGGGGGCAGGGAGCTTATAAAACGGGATATGGTCCACATCATGCGCTCCAGGCTTTTGTCCGGCGGGTGCTGCCTGGAATACATCAGGCTCAGGAATTTCGACAAAAAGACCGCCGCCGGGCTGTTCATTGAGCTTGAGTTCGAGGCCGACTTCGCGGATATCTTCGAGGTGCGCGGAATGAAAAGAAGGCGGAGGGGGCGCATGCTTGCGCCGGAGGCGGGCGGAAAAGAAATACTCTTGTCTTATGAAGGCCTGGACGGGGTGTTGCGCCGCTCGCTCATAAAATTCTCCCATGCGCCCGACGAGATACGGGAAGGCCGCCGCGCCATCTTCAAAAAAGACCTGAAGCCGGGCCAGACAGACACTTTTTCCCTTTCCGTCTCCTGCCTCGCGGGAAAAAACAGGCGCGCACCCGCATACAAGTCCGCCTGCGGCCGGCTCAGGAAGCAGGCGCAGGACTTCCTGGGAACGGCCACGCGCATCCATACGTCAAACGACCTCTTCAACGAGTCCGTAAGGAAGGCCGTGTCCGACATCATGATGATGCTTACACGCACGCCCCATGGCGCATATCCCTATGGCGGCATCCCGTGGTATGCAACCGTCTTTGGCAGGGACGGCATCATAACCGCCCTCCAGTGCCTCTGGATGAAGCCAGAGATAGCCAGGGACGTGCTCAGGCACCTGTCCGCCACCCAGGCGCAGGAACCGGACAGGAAAAGGGCGGCGGAACCCGGGAAGATAATACATGAATCCAGGAAGGGCGAGATGGCCGCCCTGGAAGAGATACCTTTTGGCGCATATTACGGCAGCGTGGATTCCACGCCGCTTTTTCTGATGCTTGCCGGAGCCTACCTTAAAAGGACTGGCGACCTGGAGCTTGTCAGGGAGCTGTGGGAAAGCATAGAGCTTGCAGCGCTCTGGATGGAACACTACGGTGATGTGGACGGGGACGGCTTCCTGGAATATGTCCCCCACAGGAACGGACTGGTAAACCAGGGCTGGAAGGACTCGTTCGATTCCGTTTTCCACAGAAACGGCGCCTTCCCGGAGGGGCCGGTAGCCCTGTGCGAGGTGCAGGGATATGCCTACGCGGCAAAGATGGAAACGGCGGAGCTGGCTGGCGCCCTTGGGAAAAAAGAGATGGCACTGAGGCTCCGGGCGGAGGCTGAAAAGCTAAGGAAAGATTTTGACCGCTCTTTCTGGGACGCGGAGCTTGGGACCTATGTCCTGGCCCTTGACGGGGAAAAGAAGCCCTGCCGGGTGGTGGCCTCCAACGCGGGCCATGCGCTTTTTACCACCATCGCGCTACCGGAGAGGGCCGCAATGGTGGCCAGGAAGCTGACCTCCGAGCACATGTTCTCCGGATGGGGCATCAGGACGCTCTCGTCAACCGAGCTTCCCTACAATCCCATGTCCTACCATAACGGCTCCGTCTGGCCCCATGACAACTCTATCGCCGCCGCCGGATTTTCCCGGTACATGCTCAGGGAACATTTCATGAAGGTATTTACCGGGATATTCGAGGCCTCTCTTCACATGGAGTTCCAGCGGCTCCCGGAGCTTTTCTGCGGCTTTCACAGGAGAAAGGGCCAGCCGCCCACCCTCTATCCCGTCGCCTGCGCGCCGCAGACATGGGCCTCCGGTTCGCTCCTGCTGATGCTTCAGACCTCGCTCGGGCTGGAGTTCGAGCCTGAAAGCTCAAGACTTCTTATGAAGGGGCCGGCGCTGCCTGAATTCCTCGATTGGGTGCGCCTTGAAAATCTCCTGGTGGCTCCGGGCAGGTCTGTGGACCTTAACATAAGGAGGCACAGGGAAAGCGTTTCGGTGGAGGTGGAAAAAAAGGCCCCGGGCATAAGCATTACCGTCTATAAATGAGCCCCCGGCCCTCCATGAGCGCCTTAATCCTCAAATAATCTTCAGGCGTGTCCATGTCCGCAGTGACCCCTTCGTCCTTCACGGCAAGAAATACCGTTTCATCCTCATGCTTTTTTACCAGGTCCCTCAGTGTAAAAAAACCCGCCCGGAACTGAAAAAACTCATCCAGGAACAGACGGGGAAAGAGCGCCGGATGTCCCCTTTTCCCTTCATGGACCGGAACGATTATGTTCCCGGGGGTTTTCCCCATGTGGCGCTCAAGCAAGACCTCCACCGTTTCCGCGGAGACCATGGGGTGGTCGGAAAGCGCCACAAGCACGCCTGATGAAACAGGACTGACCATGCGCAGGCCCGCCCGCACCGATCCGGCCATATCGCTGCCCATGACATCATTTACCGCGATCTTCACCTGCAACCCCTTCATGCGGCAAAGCGCCAGCAGCCCCTCCATCGCCGCCTCAAGGCCTTCGCTTCCTTTTGCGGTGACGATCACCAGTTCCCGGACCTTATGGCTTTTCTGCAGGGCCAGGGCTTCCGCGCACCACAGGATCGCCGGTTTCCCGTCAATCGGAAGGAGCTGTTTTGGCCGCCCCATTCTGCTTGAAGAGCCCGCCGCAAGCAGGACCGCCGTCACCTGCCCTCTGCCTCTGTCCCTGTTTTTTGGCATCCGCACTCCTTTGGCTCCGTCCTTTGGCTCCGTTTCTGTATGAGCTGGGCCGTGATGCTTATGGCTATCTCTTCGGGGGTCTGCGAGCCGATGGGAAGGCCCGCGGGCGATGCCACTCGCTCGATGTCCGCCGCTTTGAAGCCGGCCACTTTCAGCTGCCGGGCGAATATGGCCTTTTTGCGCCTGCTGCCCACAAGCGCTATGAAGGAAGCGTCGGTCCTTAAAGCGGCCTTTACCGCGTCAAGGTCATGGTTATGGCCCCTGGTGGCGATAACGATATAGGAGTTTTCACCGATGGGCCTGCCGCTTAAAGGATCGGCAAAATCCCTTACCGCGGTTTCCTGGGCCTGGGGGATGTTCCGGCTGTTTGCAAACTCCTGCCGGTCGTCGATCACCGTCACCCGGAACCCGGCAAAGACGCCTGCTGCTGCCAGCGCGCGGCCCACGTGCCCGGCCCCAAGGATGATGAGGTCCGGCCCGGGGACAACCGGCTCTATGTAGACAAGCACCCTTCCCCCGCAGACAAGCCCTCCCCCGCCTCCTGCAAGACCACCCGGAGCGGGGTCTTTTCCGGTCAGGTCAAAGTGGGCGGTAACGGGAAATCCGTCCTTCATTGCCATCAGCGCCCTGCTTGTCACCTCGGCCTCCAGGCAGCCGCCCCCAAGTGTGCCAAGGACCGTGCCGTCCTTCCGCACAAGCATCTTCGCCCCCTCTTTACGCGGGGTGGAGCCCGAGCTCTGCACAATTACTGCAAGCGCGCATGGGACGCGCTGCCCCTTTAACCTCGCCAGTTCCTCATAGATGTCCATCTTCCCATAAAGTCTATGACCTGACGGACGATGCCGCAACATGTTTACACTTGCCGCAAAGACAAATAGAATTTACTGGAGGGCCCATGATATCCATCACGGTAAACGGAAAGCGCTACAACCTCGATGTGCCTCCCGAAAAACCTCTTTTATGGGTCATAAGGGAGGACCTCGGTCTTACCGGGACAAAATACGGATGCGGGATGGCCCAGTGCGGAGCCTGCACGGTGCATGTGAACGGGAAGGCGGTGCGCTCCTGCGTGACCCCGGTCTCATCGGTGGCGGGCAAGGATTTTTCCGTGGTCACCATCGAAGGCCTGCCCGAAGACCACCCGGTAAAGAAGGCCTGGATAGAGGAACGGGTGCCGCAGTGCGGGTACTGCCAGCCTGGCCAGGTCATGCAGGCGGCGGCGCTGCTCATGGCAAACCCCAGGCCGTCCGAGGCCCGGATAATAAAGGCCATGGAAGGCAACCTCTGCCGCTGCGGCACATATCCCTCGATCAAAAAGGCGATCCGCAGGGCCGCAAAGAACACTTTAAAATAAAGCGATCCCTACCCTGACCCCGAAAACAGCATTTTAAAAAAACCATACAGGCAGACGCCCGATTTTAATTTGTAAAGTAAAAGCCGCTGGACCGGATCACAGAGGGTCCCAGGCCCGCCCGTCCCTTGCAAGCAGGGCATCCGCCTCTGCAGGCCCCGAAGAGCCCGCCGCGTAATTCGGAAAATCCTTCATCTCCATGGAATCCGTTTTGCCTATCACCGGCGAAAGGAGCTCCCAGGAGGCCTCCACCTCCTCTGCGCAAGCAAAGAGCATCTGGTCACCCTGCATGCAGTCAAGGAGGATTCTGGCATAATCCGCCGTAGCGCCCTTTGAATACTTGTAATCGAGCCTGACCGGGCCAAGGCATATCCTGGAGCCGGGCTGCTTTGCCTGAAGGAAAAGATCCATTTTTTCTTCGGGCTGTATGCACAGGGTAAGGGTGTTGGGCTCTATCCTTTCCCCTGTGTATTGCCTGAATAGGGTGTGAGGCACAGGCTTGAAATGTATCGATATCTCCCCCCTCCGGCCTGACAGTCTCTTGCCGGAACGCAGGTAGAAAGGGACGCCGCGCCACCTCCAGTTTTCCACCTCCAGCTTCAGGGCTGCATACGTGGCGGTATTGGAAAGCCGGGAAACGCCCGGCTCGTCCCTGTAAGCCGGGACTTCGCCGTCCGTTCTCCCCCGTCCGTACTGGCCCAGGATCAGGAACTCATTCATCTTCTGCAGGTCAAGCCTGCTTATGGACCCAAGCACCTTGGCCCGCTCGCTCCTTACCTTTGCGGTCGTAAAGGCGGAGGGGGGCTCCATGGCGGTAAGGGCCAGCAGGTGCAGCATATGGTTCTGGAACATGTCCCTGAGCACCCCGGCCTCCTCGAAATATGCCCCCCTGTACTCTATGCCGATGGCCTCGGCCGCGGTTATCTGCACATGGTCTATGAAATGGTTGTTCCAGACCGGCTCGAAAATGGAGTTTGCGAACCTGAACATCAGGATGTTCTGGACGGTCTCCTTTGCCAGGAAATGGTCCATCCGGTATATCTGCTCCTCTTTGAAATACTTCCTGAGGAGGCTGTTCAGCCTTTTGGCCGATTCGAGGTCCCGCCCGAAGGGTTTTTCAACCACGATGTGTGAATATCCGCCGTTTTCCCCTCCATCCGGGGGCTCTGCCGAAGCACCCGCTTCCCCAAGGTTCGTTATGACATCTTCGAATGCGGAAGGAGGCACCGCAAGATAAAAAATGCGGTTTCCGCAGGTCCCGTAGCGGCCTTCAAGCGGGGCGCATTTTGCAAGCATTCCGGCATAAGTCTCCGGGCTTCCCATGGGCATGTAGCGCAGCCTGTCCGCAAGCTCCTGCCATTTTTTCTCGTCGAATCCGCCGGCCGGTTGCGCACTAAGGACCGCCGCCCGCATCTGCCGCCTGAACTCCTCCGTGCTCATGCTTTTTCTCCCGGAGCCCACTATCAGGAAGTGCCCTGGCAGCAGGGACAGCGTGTTCAGCTGATAAAGCGATGGCATTATCTTTCTTCTGGTCAGGTCCCCGGTGGCGCCAAAGATGAACAGACTGAAGGGTTTCGGACGCTCGAACTCACAGCTTTCCGCCTGGGCCCCGGCCTCAAGCACTGCCGGACCGGCCATAAATAATATTCCTCCATTTTTTTATCGGAAATCCGGATTTTTTATAGACTATCACCTTGAAATTCGGAGTCAATAGCCGCTACTGCCACTGCAGTTTGTAAAGCACGTCGCCGCCTGTCTCCGTCCCGCCCTCCGTTTGCACCAGCCAATCCTTTGTTATCCGGTAGCGGACCCTGAAGACGTTGCTTGTTTCGAATATGCCCACGCCATATGCCACATACAGCCTTGGCGAAAGATATCGTCCCAGAAACAGCGTGGCCTGCTCCTTGCCTGCCGGTGTCTGCGGCGGGGTCTTTTCCACTGAAGCCTTGATGCCAAAGAGCGCACCGATCCTGTTTGCAAGGAGAGCGCCGCCCGCAAGGCCAAGCGAGGTGGCCGCGCCGTAGAGCAGGTTGCCCTGGGAGCCGGTTGCCGAGCCTACCGGCTTGCCCAGGATAAGATAGGAGAGCGCCTCGGTCTGGTCCATCGCCGGCTGGGAAAAGAGGGTGACCTTCGGCCTCTTGAGGGTGCCTGAAACGTCGATTCCAGCTGTCACCTCCTGGACCTTCCTTACCGCCTTGATGGAAAGCCCTGGATCGTTCACCGGCTGGCCGCTGTAAAGGAGCCTTCCGTTTTCGATGGTCAGGTCCTGTCCGTAGGCCTTGTACGTGCCCTTGACGATAACAAGCGTCCCCTGCCCGGTGGCGGTCCTGCCAGGCTCCTCATGCACCGTGACTTCCCCGGCGATCACGCTCTTGAGGCCAAACCCTTTAAAGGATATCTTTTTCCCCAATATGACCTTTACGTCCGCATGGACCTTCCACTGCGCCACCTTTACGGGTTCCCCTCTTTCGCCGACCACCACAACATCGCGGGAAGGCCTTATGGCCCCGGACACTTCCACAGGTTTAATGTCCGCCTCGGGTATGGTCACCACACCCCGTACAACGGCCTCTTTGTCCTGAAGGGCCACTGCCAGGTCCGGGCTTGCAGTTGCCTTGGCCTCCGGGGTATTGACCACCTGGAAGTTCTGCCCTTTGATCCCCAGCGCCAGCGACCAGAGCTTCGCCGGGGTGCGGACTATGTCCCCTTTCAAATCCATATTGCCGCCCCCGGAGGTGAAGCTGCCCTGGACATGGAACCTGTTTTGCCCGGCGCTGGCCGCAGTCACGGAGCCGCCAACAGTTATGCCCAGGCGTGGCAGGATGACGGAGGCCTTTTCCAGGGCCAGCCTGCCACTTATGCCGGGATGCGGAAGATTGCCCGATACGCCGATATCGGCCAGCAAGACACCGCGCACGTTCTTTACGGCGGGCAGCACAGAGGCGAGTATCTCCAGGTTCGGGATTTCCATATGGATGTCCCCTTTTACCGCGATCGGTCTTCCTGCCGGCTTTTCCCCGGTTTTTGCCTTTTTTGACGGCCCGGGTGGCTGCTCTTTGGCGGCGATGCCCTGCACGGGCGGGGGCGAGGCAATAAGCTGGCCCTTTATCCCGCCTCCCTGCGCAAAGGGGACATCCAGTCTCAAAAGCACCTGCCTCGCTGTGCTCACCATCTGAAGCGTGCTCTCCCTTAAGTTAAGCCTAAGGCTCCTGCCCTGCAGGCTGTAGGCAAGCGACCCGCCGGTGAGCCTGATGTCCACCTTGCCCGTAAGCGCCTTTTTTTGCACATACGAGATGTCGGCGTCAGCGTTAAGCGTGCCCCCGGCGGCCACCCCTGGCGGCATCACCGGGGCAAAAAGTCCGGCCGGCACGCCCGCCATGGACATCTGCGCCCTGGCCTGAAAAGGGGCAGGCCCCCTTGGACTTGGCGAAAAACCCGGGGGTGAAATGCTTACCCGGCCATTTATCCCTCCGCCCTCCATAAACGGCATGTCAAATTTCACCAGCACCGCCTGCGCGGTGCCCACCATCTGAAGCGTGCTTTCCCTGAAGGAGCGCCGGACCGTCTTTCCTTTCAGGCTGTAGGCAAGCGAGCCTCCTGAAAGCCTGATGTCCGCATTTCCGGTGAGCGTCTTTTTTTGGGAGTAGAAGATGTCCGCGCCGCCGCCCAGCATGCCCGTAACGGAAAGGCCCCGGGGCATCATGGGCGCAAAAAGGCCAAGCGGCACGCCGTAGGCGGACATCTTTACCCGCGCCCCTTTGGGCTTTTTCCAGTCCGCAAGCAGGCACAGCCTCGCCGCCCCGCTTGCCACGCAGCCGTTCAAAAACGCGGCATCCCTTGAAAGGGTAAGCGGAGAGGGGTGAAGGAGCCTCCATGTGCCGTACCCATTTTCCGATATGTCCAGGCTCGATATATCTCCGCTCCAGAGGCCCGCGCGATAGCCGCCATCAAGCGCAAGCCTGAGCACAGTCTTCCTACCTTCCGCAAAGAGGGCTATGCGGTGCCGCGGCAGCTTTCCCGCGGCAGTCAGCCGGACCATCCTGACCTGTCTTTTGCCGGCCTTGAGTCCGGAGCCGCTCAGGGCCACGTCTGAGGCGGTACGCCCGGAGAGGTCTATTCTCATGGCCGCATGGAAGGTTCTGATCCCGTATGTTTTATATGCCGTGTCCGCGCCCGCCATCCTGGCGGCCACAACAGGCTTTTTGCCCAGTCCCTTCACCGTGCCTCTGGCAAACAAGGAACCGCCCGCTCCGGGAAGAAGCTCTGCCAGATTTTTTGCGCTTATGCCCCAGGAAAAATCCCACCGGCGGACGGGCCTTCCGGAGACCATGGCCGGGGTTGCGGAACCGGAGACAGTAATGAGCGTCCGTCCGGAGCGGGCCTCGAACCGGGGGATGAAAAGACTCTGGTCCTTCATCATGAGCCTGCCGCTTGCGCGTACCGGATATCCCCTCAGCCTGCCCCGGGCCGATGCGATGTCCAGGGTTATGTTACGCCTTGCTCCGGCGATGCTGCCGCTTGTGCTGGCCTCGAAGTCCACCGTCCCCGGCCATTCAGGAGAGACCAGCCCCGGTGCAAGCCCTTTTACGCCCAGGGTAAGCGTCCAGCCCACCTGCGGTTTTTTCCAGCTGATCCTTCCGCTTCCGCGCAGTCTGCCTCCCAGGATGCTGCCGCTTAATTTCCTTATCGAAAATCCCGTTGCGTCTCCGCTGCCCGCCAGGACCATCCGGTTTGGGGGGATGTTTTTTCTTTTTTGGACCTTTGCCAGTGAAAAAAACATGTCCAGATACATGCTGTATGCTCCGGTGTTTCCTTTTGTAAAAAGCTCTCCGCTTGTGCTAATGATGGGAGGTTTCTTGCCCGGAGCGGGCGGCAACCGCAGGGCATGCCAGCTCAGCTTGCCGTTCCACACGGGTTTTTCTTCTTCCCCGCCCAGCCCTTTCATTCCTGAAATGCCGGAGACGATGAAATCCGCATTCATGTTGTAGGGCGGACTTATGGACTGCGTTATGCGCAGCCGGTCAAGCGTGCCCGACAGCCTTCCTGCCCCCCTTGCTGCGGGATAAGCCCCGTGGATAAAGGTCCACCGCGTTTTAAGTGTAAGCGGATAGCTGTCCTGGGGGTTGATCTTTCCCCGGATGTCAAACGAAAAGCCGGGACCGCTTGCCTGCAGGTCATGTATCTGAAGGGTTATCCCGCGCATTGCGGCGCCCAGGGCCAGGCGCCTGATCACAACCGGCTTTTTAGGTGCGGCTGGCACGTATTCGATATTTTCAGCCTTTACGCCACCAAGCCGCACGGTCAAAAACGAGGGCAGGCGCAGTTGGGGAAGCGGCCTGGCCTTAGGCGGCGAGGGTTTTCGCTTCCTTGGGGCCTCAACTTGCATATTCACTATATCAAGCCTTGTTACATGAAAATCCAGGTATATAAGCTCCGCCGGTCTCCAGTCCATGGTTAACGAGCCTATCCTGACCTTTGTGCCTTTCAGGTCCCACGATATTCCTTCAAGCCTCACGGGCCCCGCAAGCCTGCCGCTTATGCTTTTTACGGAGAGCCCGGCAGGGGCAAAAAACCTGGAAAATACCTGCCTCAGCACCGTCTGGGAAGTCATCAGGAAAAAGACCGCGGCAAAAAAGACCGCGGCCAGGGTGGCCAGGGTGGCAAGCGCATATCTGCCCGCGCGCTTCATATCTCCGGCCCTATGCTCACATAGATATGAAAGGGGTGGCCCGGTTCCAGGGCCCATGCGAAATCCAGCCTTGCCGGGCCCACGGGAGAATTCCATCTGATGCCGGTGCCGGCGCCGGATTTCCATGAGGGCGGGAAGGCGCTGAAGGCGTTGCCCCCGTCATAAAAAAAAGCCAGGCCCCATTTGCCGTACACCTTCTGCACATATTCGATGCCCGCCACCATCAGGTATTTGCCGCCTTCCACAAGGCCCATGGCATTTTTCGGGCCAAGCGTCTTGTAGCTGTACCCCCTGATGCTTTTTTCTCCGCCGGCAAAAAAGCGGTAGGAGGCGGGCAGCCTCTGAAAATTGTTGACCGCCGTTGCCCCGATGTCCGCCCTGAGTATGAGGCTGCCAAACCCGCCTATCCCCCGGATGTATTTGGGCCGCAGCCTTCCCTGGATGAACGACACGCTTGAAAGTATGGCCTTCGAAGTGCCTCTGGCGTCCGCTATAAGCTGGATGCCTTCATTGGCGTATATCTCGGCCGGGACCTTTTTATATGTCCATGTGCCGCCGGGTATGATGAGCTTGTCCGTGGCCGACTCGTCCGCGACGGTAAAATATTCCCTCGCCACCTCGAAATAGAGGGTCTGGAGCCAGTGCCGGCTAATGGCCCGCGTGTAGCTGAACTCGGCAAAGTAGGTCTCGCTTGTCTCGATGTCGGTGCTTTCATGCAGGAACCCCACAGTGTAATCCAGATGGTTTGACAGGGGCTGGTCCAGCGGCACGGTATACCGCCAGATGGCGTTTTGTCTTATCTCCGCCAGCCTGAGGTCCACCTCCATACGGTGCCCCCGCCTGTTCACTTGCCGGTCCGTCCAGTCCAGGCGTCCGCGAAAACCGGTATCCGTGCCGTAACCGGCCCCAAGGGATATTTCGTAGCGCTTTGCGGGGGTAAGCGTTACAACGATGGGAACAAGCAGCCCCGCCGCTTTTTTAGGCTCAGGGGTGACCTGGGCCTGGCTGAAATACCCGCTGCTGCTGAGCGCCTCCTGGAAAACGACAAGCACCGTGCTGTTAAAAGGGTCCCCTCTTTTGAAATTGATGAACTTGCGCAGGAACCCCTCGCTGAAGATATTTTTGCTCTGTTTGAATGTGACATCGCCGAACATGAACTGGGGGCCCGTATCGAATTCCAAAAATACCCGGGCCTCGTGCCGCTTGGGATAGACCAGTATCTGGTGGCGGGGCATAGTGGCGTTCAAAAAGCCGTAATTGGCCGCGATCTCCTGAAGGTCCTGCTTGGACTTTTCGTACTCCTGCTCATTGAGGACGCCCCCCTGCTTCAGCGGAAAGGTCTTCCTGAAATATTTAAACGGCGGCAGACCGGAGCCCGCGCCCGATATCCGGAGCTCCAGTCTTGATATCCTGGCGGGCTGGCCGGGGTCTATGATGAAGACGGCCAGCCACTGGCCGTTTTTTTTTGTAAGGCTGCTGCTTATTTTCGGGGTATAAAAACCAAATGGCTGGAGGGCCGTCCGTATCTCCCCTGGGGCCTTTCCAAAAAGGCTCTTCATCATCTCCTCGTTAAGCTCCGGAGACTTCCTTAGCCGCTCTATGCCAAGGAAACTAAGGACATTCTTTTTGACTTCGCCGCTGACGCCGCGCACCTCCACATTGAGCGGCACTTTGGCAAGCGCCGCCTGGCAGAGAAGCGCAGAAGATATTAAAACCATTATCATGCAGACAATGATTTTTCTGGGCATCTGATTAAAAGTTATTAGGGGGCCGGACAATTGTCAATCGCGGTTTTTTTGACCGCCAGCCGGGAGGCTGCGGGCGATTATACAAGATCAAAAGACCGGATGCACAGGCCAGGGCCTGGCCGGAAGGGCGTGGCCTCAGGCTTGAAATGTCATTTGGCGGAGAGTGCCAGGCGGAATCCGAAAGAATCGAAATACTTCCACGACGGGGCCACCCGGCTCCTAGCCGAGGCGCGAAGGCTCATGGGGCCGTTGCTCCACGACCCGCCACGAAGCACCTTGTATTTACCGTTTGCAGGCCCTGGCGGGTTTTCCCTGGGACTTTTTGCGTAATAGTTTGCCCCGTACCAGTCCTGGACCCACTGCCATACGTTTCCGGCCATGTCGTAAAGTCCAAGCCCGTTTGGTTTCCTTTGCCCCACCGCATGGACGTGATAGTCCGAATTGGCCTTGTACCATGAATAGCTGCCGAGTTCCGGCTCCTTGTTTGTCCCCGGCCACCTCTCTGCCCTGCCCCCGCTCCTTGCAGCGTATTCCCACTCCGCCTCGGTGGGCAACCTGAATTTTTTCCCGCTTTCTTTGTCCAGTTTACGCAGGAATTCCTGTACATCGTACCAGCTTGCCCTCTGCACAGGAGCGTTGCTCTCCACGGGCCTTGAACCCGAAGAGCTTCCCATGACGGCCCTCCACTGGCCTTGTGTCACATCATATTTGCCGATATAAAAATCATCCACGCAGACCTCATGGACCGGCCTCTCATCCGCCGCTCCGTCCCCAAAGGTGTCTCCCATCCGGAAGCATCCTCCCTTCACAAAGACCATGCTTCCAATGATGCTCTTTATGCCTGCTTTTGCATTTCCCCGTTTTGAGATATTCTTCACCTGCGCGGCATGGAGATGCCGGGCCGGGAAAACCGCACTTAAAAGAAAAAGAAATATAATGATTTTCTTCATGGCCATTATATTGAATCACCCGTGCCCGCCAGGTCATTGCCGGGCTTTGGCACCGGGCCATCCTTATGTGAATTCTTCCAAAAAACCTGCCTGTCCCAATACATCGTTCAGTCGTTGCCCCCGGACGGCGAAGCCTGGAGAAATCTAACAGTTCCTTTCCCCGGTTTCTATGATCTGGATCATGAGAAGACCATTTTTTTATGGTACAAGGGTTCGGAGCATCTGATATAATCCGGCATATTTGAAGGAGCGGGACATGGGGAACATGACACGCCAGGGGCCAGGCGTTATGGTAAAAAGGCCTTTCTGCCAGCCAATGGAGGCCATGGCGGATATGATCCCGGATGGTGACAGCTAAGTCAATGGAAGAGATATTCCCGGAGCCGATCATGGACCTTCCGGAGGCCCATTTCCCGCTTGGAGGGATAAAGGCTTATTTGTCCCAATCGGCCGGCCATCAGATACTGTTCATGCAATTTACCGGGGATGTTGATTTGCCGGAGCACGCACATTGCGCCCAGGCAGGCTTTGTGCTTGAAGGGAAAATCGAACTGGTCATCGGGGGGCAAAGGCTCACTTATTCAAAAGGCGAGCGGTATTTCATCCCGGCGGGCGTTAAATATTCGGCCAGGGTATACAAGGGTTATGCCGATATCACATTTTTCTCCGAACCTGACAGATATGCGGAGAAAAATGATCTGCAAGCCCAAAACAAGCAGCAAAAAGGAATGGCAAGCCCCTGAAAACAAAAACACCTCAAGGGCGAAGGGAAGAAGATGGCGCTATGCCAGGTCTAAGGCCTGCCACTGCAGAAGACATGGCTGAAATAAAAAAATGGCCGGCATATGCTGGTGATTTCGGGCAACTGGATTATACCCTCAGGGAAAACGGGCGGCTTGACGAATTCAGAAACAGACCAGGCACACGGATATATGTCGCGGAAACCGGCAAAAAGATCATAGGGTTCAGCATGCTCATCAGCAGGGCGGACGGGAACGCGGAATTCCGCATCGCCATCCATCCGCACCGGTTAAGGACCGGGCTGGGGCGAAAGATAACCCTTTTAACGCTGGGGAAAGGGTTTTGCGAGCTGTGCCTGGGCAGCATCCGCCTTATCGTGAGAAAAAACAATCACTCCATTGGCTGGCAGAAAGGCCTTTTTACCATAACCGGCCATCAGGCTTTATGAAAGCCTTGGGTTTGAAATGACCGGCGAGAGCGTCCATTCCATACATGGGGAGGGGATTGAATTTATTGATATGAAGATGACCAGGGAAATGTTCCATATCCTCGATTTGGAAGGAAACAGGCGTATCTATGAATGAGCCCGGGGCTTATATATTAAAACCTGCCGGATGCGCAAGTTCACCTCTTAAATCCGTGGAAGACTGTCCGAAACAAAAAATGAAGGAAATCACGAATTGAAACGCGCCCTGTTGGTTATAGATGTCCAGAACGAGTATTTTTTTACAGGCAGGCTGCCGGTTTCCTACCCGGCTGGGAGTCTCGAAAATATCCTAAAGGCAATGGACTCCGCCAAAAAGCGCGGCGTACCCGTTGCCGTTATACAACATCGCGCCGTGACTGAGGATTCTCAAGTATTCAGGTTCCAAGGCCCAGGCTGGCAGCTCCATCCTGAAATTGCCAGCCGGACAAGTGAAAAACGGCAGGGGGATGTCCTTATCGAAAAAACCCTTCCGGACAGCTTTACAGGCACGGAGCTTGAGCCCTGGCTCAGGGAAAACGGGATAGATGCAGTAACCGTTTCAGGATACATGACCCAGATGTGCTGTGACACTACTGCAAGGCAGGCGTTTCACCTGGGTTACAAAGTGGAATTCCTTTCAGACGCCACCGGAACGCTTCCCTTTTCTAACAACGCGGGCTCCGTTTCCGCTGAAGAGCTCCATCGGGCCATATTGGTTACCAGGCCCAGAGGTTCAGCACGGTAATGAGTACCGCCGAATGGATAAAGGGGCTAGAGGGTCCTTTTTAAAAGCTCCGCCATCGCGGCGATATGCCGGTCATCAGAGCCGCAGCAGCCCCCAAGGACCTTGGTGCCAAAATTCTGTTTTACCTGGCCATTAAAGCTGCAAACCGGCCCGGGTCTTCGGAGTCCAGGAATTCCAGTTTATCCAGTTGGGCGGCGGGCCTGGAGGACGTATTTGCCTGGAGTCCCTTCACCCGCTTCAATAAGCGCATATCCTTTTCTGCGATATCTTTCAGGGCAGCTTCAAAAAAAGACGGATGGCAGCAATTTGCCATGTAAAACAGCGGCGGCACGGCAAGCCGCCCATCTATATGGGAAATAGCCTCGATCAAAGCGGTGCCATCCAGAACGCGCCCATCGCGGTCCAACACAAAACAGATGACATAGGGAGCCCCGCTTTCGGCCATTGCCGCGGCAATTCCAGCGGCCTCCATTGCGGAGGGCAGCGTGGCCGCGATCAGGAAGTCTACGCCCGCCCGCGCAAGCGCCCCGATCTGGAATGAATGGAAATCCCTGGCCTCCCGTTCGGATAAAGCCTCTTCCGGCCTGTAGGCGTCGCCCTTGCAGCCGGTCAGCCCTCCCATGCGAATCCTCTCCGCATACTCGCCGTAGTCCGCTGCGATACCCCGCAGAAAGCGGACGCAATCGCCGTTGACGTCTTTGTCTTTAATGCCGGACCCGTTTAATCGCTCAATATTTGCCCGCCAGGTATCGGTGAACGCAAGCATTGGAAGGCCATGCCTTTTGCCTATGTCCAGATATTGCCGGTGAAGCCCTTCAAGCACCCGCTTCCTGCCCGCTTCATAAATGTGCAGGGAATTAAGGAGGACCGGATCAAGAGAACAGGCGTCCGCCCGCCGTATGCGCTCAATGATCGCGCCTTCGGTCAGGATGGGCTTTTCTTTTTTTATCAGCTCGTTAATTTTCATTTGAGCCCAGTGGCCCATGTTCTCATTTTCCCTTAAACATTTCAATCAGGCCTGTGCTGCAAAAAATATTAATTTTCCAAAGACTGCTCATGAGGATGCAAAGACGCGGGGCGCTGTTTTCAGAGGGATGGTTGGCAATTGCGCCCGGTGCGCCTTGACATATGCGCTTTGAGGTGCCTAATATGGGTTTTAACGATGACCGGCAAAAGTGTCGACAAAAAAACGGGAAAAGGGAAAGAAAAAGAACGCGTTTTTCCAAAGGACGAGTGGGAAAGTGCGGACATCATCCGGGGCAAAAAAGATATGCCCTGGCTTGTTTTCATCCATGGCCTCGGGGTTGACAAGCGGATGTGGTCGGCCCCGGATGAGGCTCGCATATTGGGAGGGCTTTTCCCGCTTGGCAGCATTATACGGAGGCATGCAAGGATGGGTGAGCGGAATGGCTTGAGTGGGGGCGAAAAAGCCGCCAATGAAAAACTAAAAAGCCTGTATCACGACCTCTCGTCCGCCGGATTTACGGCGCTCGCCTTTTCTTTCAGG